>JAGUZX010000021.1 GCA_020060545.1 Desulfovibrio sp.
CTCGCCGCCCTCCCCCGGGCCGCGGCGCTGCTCGATAAACTGCTTGGCCCGGGCGCCGCGGCGCTGCTGCTGCAGGAAAGGCCGGAGAGGCTGCTGGCCGGCCTGCCCCTGGAACTGCCCGCAGTGGAATTGCTGGCTGAGAAAAAAGTTAAAAAACATCCCTTGTTCAAGCGGAACAGCTAAACCCGGTCAGGGAACAAGGATTTACTACAGAAAGAGGTGCGCTAATGGAGCAAGAGCTGGACCTTCAAGAGCTTTGGCACGTGTTGGTGAAACGAAAAGCGATGCTCATCCTGATCCCCTTGCTGGCGGCGGTCGCCAGCGCCGCGGTCAGCCTTTACCTGCTTGCGCCGCAGTATGCCGCCGAAACCACCCTCATGGTGACGCGGCCCAGCGAAACGGGTACAATCCTTTACCAGGATATTCAGGTCAGCCGGCAGCTTGTTGCCACTTATCGAAGGATTGTCCACAGCAGGCGCGTCCTCGACCCCGTGATTTCCAGCCTGGCGCTGCCCTACACTGCGGCCGAACTGCGCAAGCAGGTGGAAGTAACCTCTGAGCGCGATACCGAGATTATCGTCATCAACGTCACCCAACCGGACCCGGCCGCGGCCCGCGATATCGCCAACGAGGTGGCCCGTTCGTTCATGCGGCAGATCGTGGAGATCATGAAGGTGGAAAACGTGAGCATCATCGACCAGGCCTCCCTGCCTGCCTCCCCGGTCAGCCCCCGCGTGCAGCTGAACGTGGCGGTGGCGTTCGTGGTCGGCTTCATGGCCGCCTTCGGCCTGGCCTTCCTGCTGGAATACCTGGACAAGACGATCAAGACCCCCGAGGATGTCCAGAAATACCTGCAGCTGCCGGTGCTCGGCATCATTCCTTACGTGGAGGAAAACTGACTTGAAGCGAAAAAAACCAAACCCATCGGGCCTTGTCGCCTTCACCGATCCCCGCTCGCCGGTCACCGAGGCGTACCGCTCGCTGCGCACCAATATCCAGTTTTCCAGCCTGGACAAGCCGGTCAAGACGCTCCTGGTGACCGGCGCCAACCCCGGTTGCGGCAAAACCACCACCACGGCCAACCTGGGGGTGACCCTGGCCCAGGCCGGCGCCGCCGTGCTCCTGGTGGATACCGATATGCGCCGCCCGACCCTGCACAAGTATTTCGGTTTCAGCAATGATCGGGGCTTGACCAACCTGCTGGTGGACACCAACCTTATATTAAGGGAAGTGGTCTGCCACACCCGGGTTGACCACCTGGACGTCCTTTTCAGCGGGCCCCTGCCGCCCAACCCGGCGGAGCTTCTTTCCACCGAAAAAATGAAGGGCATGGTCCGCGCCTTCACCGAAAAGTACGACTACGTCCTCTTTGACTCGCCCCCGATCATCGCCGTGACCGACGCGGCGATCCTCTCCCGGCTGGTCGACGCCGTGCTTGTAGTCCTCGACTACGGCGTTGTCACCCGCGATGAAGCCGGCTTCGCCGTCGAGCAGCTGGCCAAGGTGCAGGCCAACGTGATCGGCGCCGTGATCAACGGCATGGCCAACAACAAGGGCCATTACGGCTATTACTACTACTACTATTACGGTGACAAAGCCGCCCGGCGGAAGCAGAAAAGAAAACCGCGGCGTGAAGACTTTACCTTTAAGGCTTAAATAAATTACCCCTCTTCAGGGGAGTTATTGGGGGGAAAATAATTGTGGGCCATCCCGATCGCAGCGCCAAGCGCGCCAAAAAGAAAGCGGGCCGGCAAAAAATGCTCTCCCGGCGGAACCTTTACGACCAGCTCGACCTCACCCCCTACAACGTCGTCGGCCTGATCGTCAAGGACAAAGAATTCGCCATCAAGTATAAATAAGTCCCGATGGGGACGGACCTGCAAGCACAGGTCTGTCCCCATGGGAGAGGGGTAGGGAGATAGGCGGCGATGTAGAAGAAACACCCGTAACCCGTAGAGGTTTTAGCTTAGCTTATCAATTTCTTCCCTGGTCAGGCCGGTGTATTTTGCTATTTTGTTGACATCTTCACCATCTAACAGCATCTGTTTGGCGATCTTGACTTTTGCTTGTTCCAGCCCTTGTTGTAGCCCTTTTTCGACGCCTTTTTTTTCGGCTTCCTCCCAGGACTTTTCAAGGACCTTTTCCACGTTGGAGAGCATACTTTCCACCTCCTCGGGACGAGCATCTTTAAAGATACCGGCGATTTGGTCTTTCTTTTCCTGCGGAATACCCCTGGAGATTATGTTTAATACCCAGGAAGCAAACAGATTGAACTCTTCCGGTTCCATCTTTTTGATAATCAAGGCAAGCTTTTTGAGCCGCTTTATGATTTGCGCCAGATCTCGGGCCTGGTCCAGCAGAAACACGCTGCCGATCAGGTTCGCAAGCGCTAACAGTTCTTTTTGCTTAAACGCGTGCACGTTAATCAAAATATACTTGTAATCGAGCACATGTTCTGTAAAGAGCTCAAAACCGTTTAAGGTTTCTTTGAAATTTAGCGGTACCGTCCACTTCCCCGGGCTGTTATAAAGCACGATTGGCACGATCACCGGTAATCGAAAGTCTTTACGTTCCGCTTCTTTCCAAGGTATGTTTTTAAAAATATCCCGCCACACCTCGGTCATGTAAAGAAGCAACCGGAAAGGGATTACAAAGTCAACCGTAGACTGCATCTCCAACAGAATATAGAAAATAACGTCTTGTTCTTTTAACCTGGCCCGGTAGACCAGGTCCGATTCCTTGTGCTTAAAATCCTGCAGGATAAAGGATTTGTCAACCCGGAATAAGCTGGACTCGTCAACCTGCGCCGTCCAGCCTGCTATGACAAAACTTTTAATCAACTGCAGGAATGCCTTCTTACTGGATAAGAGGTACTTATACCCGGTGTCGTGTGGCTGATAAACCTCCTCGGACATCGGAAAAACTCCTTTACGCTTAGATTAATTATATCATAATCGCCTTAGCCAGACATAGATACAATTAACATAGAAGCAACAGAACCACCTCCCCCGAACACATGTTTAGATTATAGCAAACATGTGTTCATTTGCCAACAAAGACTGAAAACCTGGATTTTATGAGATTAAAAAATAAAATTTTGTCTTGACAGCTCGTTCCAGGTCCGGTAATATTGTTCATGAGATGAACAGGCAAGAGCTTGTGACGGTAAAGCAAGTCATCCTCTGCGGCCCTGCCGACGAGTTAGAGCAAATCTTAACAAGCTGCCTGCGCGATATGGGCCTGGCCTATCAGGCCTGGAGGCCGGACCGGGAACCGCCGCCGCCGCAGGAAAACCAGCTGGTGCTCACCTGGCGCCACGAGGAGGAAGAGAGGTTGCCCGCCGGTAACAGGGTAATCAACATACTAAAACTAATGTGAAAATAATGGGTCCGCCTGCCGAGGGGGACGGACCTATGCTTGCAGGTCCGCCCCCTGACCTTATTTAGGGGGGTAGGGGGTAACAACCGCTTACTGACGTGCGTCAAAGCTTTCCGGCAAGAAAAGGGGTAAGTGCGCGCCAAAACACTTACCCCTTACCTGTAAAATCTCGGTTCCTCCAATAAGCTGTAGAGGTACTACCGGATGCGAAGTGTAATAGCCAGGCGGTATAGGAGGCGATAACGCCCAGACCCATTCGTCGCTACTTGGTTTAC
>JAGUZX010000095.1 GCA_020060545.1 Desulfovibrio sp.
CTGCCGCCTGGCCGGGGAACTGCTGCGCGCGCTGGGTGCGGACGTGATCATGCTTCACGACAGCCCCGATGGCGGCCGGATCAACGTTTGCTGCGGCGCCACCGATACCGCCATCCTGCAGCGTGAAGTAGTGCGCGCCGGCGCCGCCCTGGGGCTGGCTTTCGACGGGGACGCCGATCGCCTCATCGCCGTGGACGAGAAGGGCGGCATCGTGGACGGCGACGCCGTGATCTCCATCTGCGCCGTCGATATGATTCAAAAAGGAGAGCTGAAGAATAACACTGTCGTCGTCACCGTCATGACCAACGGCGGGCTGGACCTGCTGGGCCGGCAATACGGCTTCAAGCTGGTGCGGACCCCCGTGGGTGACCGCTATGTCCTCGCAAAAATGCTCGAGGGAGGCTTCAACCTCGGCGGCGAGCAGTCCGGCCATATTATCTTTTCCGATTATGCCACCACCGGCGACGGCCTGCTCACGGCCCTGCAGCTTTTGAAAGTGGTGCGGGCGGCGGACCGCCCCCTCTCCTCACTGGCCGCCCGGCTGACCCGGCTGCCCCAGGTACTGGTCAACCAGCGGGTGGAGCAGAGGAAAGGCTGGGCGGATAACCCGGCGATCAAGGAAGCCGTCGAAGAGGTGCGCCGGAAGCTGGGCCGCGACGGGCGCATCCTGGTCCGGCCTTCGGGGACCGAGCCGCTGATCAGGGTCATGGTCGAAGCGCCCCTGCCGGAAGATGAGCTGCGGGGTTACGCCCGTGCCCTGGCCCAATTGATCGCCCGCGAGCAGTCGGGCGGCGGGAGTTAAAAAGAGGCGGTGCCCTGCCGCGGGCGGCGCGGTCTGATCTCCCGGCATCCCGGCGGTTGTAAATTCAAGCAAATCTATATCTTAATCTAAGTGAGGGATAATCATGTGTGGGATAGTAGGATACACCGGCTCCAAGGAAGCGTTTACCGTCCTCATCGACGGCTTAAAAAAACTCGAGTACCGCGGCTACGACTCCGCCGGCATCGCCCTGCAGAATGACGGGCGCCTCGAGGTGGCTAAGGCCGCCGGCTCCATCGCCGACTTGGAAAGGAAAACCAGGGGGAAATTCGAGCCCGTCACCGTCGGCATCGGCCACACCCGCTGGGCCACGCACGGCCGCCCCACCGATGACAACGCCCACCCCCATATCAGCTGTTGCGAAAACTTTGCCGTGGTCCATAACGGGATTATCGAAAACCACCTGGCCCTGCGCGCCCGGCTGCGCGACGAGGAAAGCCACCGTTTCCGCTCCCAGACCGACACCGAGGTGCTGGCCCACCTGATTGAAGAATATTACGACGGCGACCTGCTCCTGGCCGTGCGCCAGGCGGTCAGCCGCGTCGAAGGTTCTTACGCCATGGTCGCCCTTTCCGCGAAGGAGCCGGGGCGCCTAGTATGCGCCCGCAAAGACAGCCCCCTCGTGATCGGCCTGGGCGAAGGGGAAAACTTCGTCGCCTCCGACATCCCCGCTCTCCTGGCTCACACCCGCAAAACTTACATTCTCGAAGACGGGGAATTTGCCTCGCTCACCCCGGCCGGGGTCGTAGTGACCGATGCCCGGGGCGCCAGGATCGACAAGCAGCTCTTCGAAGTGAAATGGGACGCCGTCGCCGCCGAAAAAGGAGGCTACGCCCATTTCATGCTCAAGGAGATCATGGAGCAGCCCGTCGCCGTGCGCGAAACGTTGCGCCAGCGCATCGACGCCGCGGCGGGGAAAGTGACCCTGGACGAGCTCGCCTTTACGCCGGACGAAATCCGCAACCTCGAAAAAATCTATATCGTCGCCTGCGGTACCGCCTACCATGCCGGCCTGGTCGGCAAGTTCGCCATCGAAAAACTGGTCGGGCTCCCCGTCGAGGTGGACCTGGCCTCCGAATACCGCTACCGCGAGCCGCTGCTCCAGAAAGGGAAACACCTGGTGATTGTGATCAGCCAGTCCGGGGAGACCGCCGACACCCTAGCCGCCATGCGCCTCTCCCGGGAAAGCGGCGTCAAGGTCCTGGCTGTCACCAACGTCGTCGGCAGCAGCGTTTCCCGTGAGGCCGACCAGGTGCTTTTTACCTGGGCCGGTCCCGAGGTGGCCGTGGCCTCCACCAAGGCTTACCTCACCCAGCTGATCGCCCTCTACCTGATCGCCCTCTACCTCGGCGATATCAGGGGCGCCGTCGCGCCCGCCCTCGCCGCTGAACTGGTGCGGGGCCTGCGCGCCCTGCCCGACCAGCTGGGCCTGGTTCTGGCCGCGGAGCGCCTTGAAGAGCTGCGCGCCTATGCCGCCCGCCTGGCCCGCTGGGAAGACGCCTTCTTCCTCGGCCGCAACCTGGACTACGCCGTGGCCATGGAGGGATCGCTCAAGCTGAAGGAGATTTCCTATATCCACGCCGAGGCCTACGCCGCCGGCGAGCTCAAGCACGGCACCCTGGCCTTGATCACCGAGGGCATCCCCGTGATCGCCCTCGCCACCCAGCAGGCCGTACTGGAAAAAACCTTAAGCAACGTCCAGGAAGTAAACGCCCGCGGCGGTTCCGTCTTCGCCGTCACCCAGGAAGGGCACCGCGAAGTGGCCAGGCAGGTCGACGCCATCTTCTACCTGCCGCCGGTCCACGACCTCCTTGCCCCGGTCCTCACCGCCGTGCCGCTGCAGCTGATCGCCTACTACGCCGCCGCCGCCCGCAACTGCTCCGTCGACAAGCCGCGCAACCTGGCCAAAAGCGTCACCGTCGAATAACCCCCCGGCGGTCGCACCCAGGAGGGGCGTACGTGAGATTGTGACATTAAATAACATTAAATACCAGTTGCCGGCCGCAGCTTAATCTTACAATCTCGCGTGCGGCCCGGTGAGGTGTCATGGCCATGATTTTGGTAACAGGAGCGGCAGGGAAGACCGGACGGGCGGTAATCGAGGTGCTGGCGCGGCGCGGCGCGGCCGTGCGGGCACTGGTGCGGCGGGAGTCCCAGTTGGCGCCGGTTGAGGCCCTGGGCGCGCGCGAAGCGGTCGCCGGCGACATGGCGGAGCTTGCTGTCTGGCGGCAGGCGCTGTCGTCTGTGCAGGCCGTCTACCACATCTGCCCCAACATGCACCCGGCCGAAACGGCCATCGGCCAGACTGCGCTTGCCGCCGCCCGGGAATGCGGCGTAAGCCGCTTTGTTTATCACTCGGTCCTGCATCCCCAGACTGAAAAGATGCCGCACCACTGGCGGAAACTGCGCGTCGAAGAAGCGCTCCTTGAATCGGGGCTTGACTTTACCATTTTGCAGCCGGCGGCTTACATGCAGAATGTGCTGGCCGCCCGCGAATCGATCATGAGCGAAGGTATCTACCGGGTCCCTTACCCTGTGGAGACGCGTTTGAGCATGGTGGACCTGGCGGACATAGCCGAAGCCGCGGCTGTTGTCCTCACGGAATCCGGCCATGGGGGCGCCATCTACGAGCTGGCCGGGCCGGAGGCGTTGACCCAGGTTGAAGCGGCCGCTGCGGTATCCGCTGCCTGGAGCCGCCCCGTGCGCGCGGTGCAGATCTCCGCCGCCGAGTGGCGCCGGCAAGCCCGGTCTGCGGGCCTGGGATCCGACCAGGTTGAAACGCTGCTCCGCATGTTTGACTACTACGCCCGTTACGGTCTCATCGGCAGCGGCAATATCCTGCGTTGGCTGCTCGGGCGCCCGCCAACCACCTTTGCCGCCTGGTGCCGCAGCGTGGCGCTGTAACGCCAATCACAAAATTAGGTTAAAACAAATTATGTCCGAAACCTTCCGGGTTTATTGGACAACTGAACCGGAGACAACAACCTCCTGCACAAGGCCGGTGATGCCGCTGAGACCGAAGGAAGTGGTTCCGCCGATGAAATAGGCCCTGTTTCCGATTACGGCCGCGCAATGCCCGGTCACCGGCGTTCCGAGAGATACCGGTTTGCTGTGCCCCGGTTTGAACAGTTTGCCCCACTTGTCGGTTGCAGGGTCGTAGCAGTCGATCGAGGCGGTCAGCGTTTCGGCGCATGCCCCACCGGCGACGATGATCAGGTCCTTAACGACAACGGCTTGTGCACCGGTCCGGGCGTCCGGCAGCGGGCTGCGCTCAGCCCATGCGCCCGCGGCAGGATCAAGGGCCAGCACGTTGGCCACAGCCATTGCCTGTGCACCCTGGCCTGTTCCGGTCCTGCCCCCGATGACATAAATCTGGCCCTTGTAAACAGCCACAGCCGCCCCTTGCAGCCCGTACGGCAGCTCCGGGCCGTAGCGCCAGGTATTTTCGTCCAGATCAAGAATCTGGACGATGCGGACGGCCTCCCGGCGGTCTCCGGTTCCCGAGATGCCGCCCATCACGTATACCTTTTGGCCGGCCGCGGCCGCCATCGAGTTCCATACCGCTGCGAGCATCGGCGGTCCTTCGGTCCACGCATCTTTGGCCGGGTTGTAAATGTCCACCCTGGCCAGCACGCCATTTAAGTCCCGCCCGCCGAAGACGTAGATGCTGTCCCCTACGGTGACAGCCGGGCTTCCCGCGCGCGCAACCGGCATGGGGGCCCTGGCGGTCCACTGTCCCGTGGCCGGGTCGAGCAGCTCAACCTCTTTTGCGTAGTCGCCTTCGGTGATCCCGCCGATCACGTAAGCTTTGCCTGCCACCACGGCGCAAGCGGCGCTCATTCTGGCCGTGCGCATTACTTCCATGGGCTTACCGGAACATGATCCGGCAGCGGTGCAGGCCAAAAGCAGGGCCGCGGCGATGAAAACACGGTGCTTCATGGCTGTTGAAAACCTCCCTCATGCCAAGTAACCGGAGAAACGGGTGCTGGGATACGCTTTGTTCTCGCGGATTTTAGCGGAGCGAGTGCCGCTTCGGCGCAGGACCCGGCTCGTTTAAGGTATGGCTGGCAAAATTTGCTTGATCGGCGCAATTATAGCAATTTTCGGCAATGCTTGTCAACTGATGCCGGAAAAAAGGATTAACCGGTTAAGCGGCGAAATCTCATGTTCATAAAGCCGGCAATCCCACGCTTGCCTGGAGTGGCCTGGCTATGGTTATCTGGGACGGTAAGAGTGGTGTATTGGATGCAAGAACGGGAAAAACTGCTTCAATGGCTGCTGCAGGGCGATCCCGCGATCGTCTACCAAACGAGGCGGGACCTGCTTAAGCAGGTCCGTGAGGGGCTCACTCCCCTGCAGTCAATGATCGAGCGGGAAGGGTGGGGCGGCAGGTTGCTGCAGGCCCGGCGGCCCGACGGGCGCTGGGGCAGGGGCTTTCACCAGCCCCAGTGGACGGCGACTCACTACACCCTCCTGGAGCTTAACCCTGCTCCGGCGGCTGAATCCCTCTCCCTGGCGTGAGAGGGTCACCGGTAGAAATTTTCTAAGCAAGACTGCTGGGAGCACTGACGATGCGGCGGGAAATCTCGTAGTACCGGCACCAAAATATTGCGCTATTGCCAAAAAGTGATTCATTAAAAACGGCCGGTTCTATGGTTTAATTTAATATAGAAAATTAACTGTTTTATGATCGGGTTGCTTGCCAGGTGCATCACGAAGCTCGAGCCTATTCCCACTATTCCCGCAGATAGAGATAATCCAGAATCGCGCTACATAACGTGAAGAATAAGCCGCTGCGCTTAAAAGGAGTAGGTTTATGTTTACGGATAAGCAAAGTTTTAAACAGGGCGTTTTGGAAAAACTGAAAAACATGCAAGGGAAAACCCCGGCCCGGGCCACCGCGCTCGACGTATACAAAACCCTGGGCGCCCTGCTCTGGGAGCCGGCCATGGAAAACTGGATCGCCACCCGCAAGCGCTACCGCGAACAGGGTCTCAAACAGGCCTACTATTTTTCCATGGAGTTTTTGCTCGGACGGCTGCTGGAAAGCAACCTTTTAAACCTGGGCCTGCTCGAGCTCTGCCGCGAAGGGCTGCAAGAGCTGGGGTTCAACTTTGATGAAATTACCGCCGCCGAACCCGACGCGGGTCTCGGCAACGGAGGTCTGGGGCGCCTTGCCGCCTGCTTCCTTGATTCGCTGGCCTCTTTAAACCTGCCGGGCCACGGCTACGGGATCAGGTATAAGTACGGCCTCTTCGAGCAGAGGATCATTAACGGCCGGCAGGTCGAACTGCCCGAGTACTGGCTGAGGGACGGCAACGTTTGGGAAATTCGCCGCCCGGAGGAAGCGGTTGAGGTCAAGTTCGGGGGCTGCGTCAGCTATGAACAGGTAAACGGGATCACGATTTTACATCATGAAGACTGTGAAGTGGTCCGCGCGGTACCCCATGATATCCCCGTGATCGGCTACCGGAACAACACCGTCAATACCCTCCGCCTTTGGAACGCCGAAGCCGCCGGGAACGAGCGCTGCGCCGCCCTCGGCTGTTACCGGAGGGTGGTCGATTACAAGAAAGCCCTCGAATCGATTACCGAACTGCTCTACCCGGACGACTCCAACGACGAGGGCAAACTGCTCCGGTTGAAGCAGCAGTACTTTTTAGTTTCCGCCGGGATCCAGGACATCGTGCGCGGCGTTAAGACCCGCTGCGGTTCCCTGGAGCGGCTGCACCGCCAAGCGGCCGTGCATATCAACGACACCCATCCCGCCCTCGCCGTCCCGGAATTGATGCGCATCTTGATCGATGAAGAGAAGATGGGCTGGGAACAGGCCTGGGAGATCACCACCAAAACGGCCGCTTATACTAATCACACCACCCTGGTCGAAGCCCTGGAGAAATGGCCGGTCGGCCTCTTCCAGCCCCTGCTGCCGCGCATCTACAGTATCGTGGAGGAGATAAACCGCCGCTTCTGCGCGGGCCTGGCGCGGAGTTTCCCGGGCTGCGGCCCGGAGAAGCAGGGCCGCATGGCGATCATCGGCGACGGCGTGATCAAAATGGCCCACCTGGCCATCGTGGGCAGCCACAGCGTAAACGGGGTGGCCGCCCTGCACACCGAGATCCTCAAGCAGCGTGAAATGAACGATTTCTATGCCGTTTATCCCGAAAAATTCAATAACAAGACCAACGGGATCACCCACCGCCGCTGGCTGATGATGGCAAACCCGCTCCTGGCCTCTCTGGTCACCGAGACGATCGGTCCGGACTGGATCCGGCAGCCGGAGCGCTTGGCCGGCTTGGCGGCGCACGCCGGGGATCCCTCTTTCCAGGACCGGCTCCATGAAATCAAGCGCCGCAACAAGGCCGCCCTGGCGCGGGTGATTTGGGAAAAGAACGGCCTGGCCGTCGAGCTCGACTCCATTTTTGACGTGCAGGTGAAACGGCTCCACCCTTACAAGCGGCAGCTGCTCAACGTGCTGCACATCATGGACCTTTACAACCGGCTGCGCGAAAACCCGGGCCTGGAGATCACCCCGCGGACCTTTATCTTCGGGGCGAAGGCTTTCCCCAGCTTTTACCTGGCCAAGAATATCGTCAAGCTGATCAATACCGTTGCCGGTACCGTCAATCACGACAAAAGGGTCCGCGACCTAATCAAAGTGGTTTTCATGGAAAACTACGGGGTTTCGCTGGCGGCGCGGATCATTCCCGCAGCCGACTTAAGCGAGCAGATCTCGACCGCCGGCAAGGAAGCTTCCGGCACGGGAAATATGAAGTTCATGCTGAACGGCGCGGTGACTGTCGGCACCCTGGACGGCGCCAATATCGAGATCATGGAAGCGGTGGGCCCGGAAAATATTTTCATCTTCGGCCTTACCGCCGGGGAAATCTTCAACTATTACCTCTCGGGCGGCTACTGCTCCTGGGACCTTTACCACCGCGATCCGCGGCTGAAAAAAATAATGGACGGGTTGGTTGACGGATCCCTTCCCGTGCCGGGTGACGAGTTCAGGCCGATCCACGACCACCTGCTGGCCCATAATGATGAATTCTTCGTGCTGCGGGATTTTGACGCCTACGTCAAAGCCCAGCAGGCCGCGGAGCTCGCTTACCGTGACCGGCGGCGCTGGCTGGCGATGTGCGGCCGTAATATCGCCCAGGCCGGGCAATTCTCCAGCGATCTGACCGTCGCCCGCTATGCCGCGGAGATATGGGGGATCCGGCCCGGCCGGCGGCTGCGACGGCGTAAACAATTTCCGGCGGCCGAAAGCGCCCGCGCTGTTGAAAGTCAACGCGTATCACGCCGCAGTTCATAGTAGTTCGATAGTATTGATTAAACAAATTAATTATGTTATATTTATCACTAATGAAAGGAGGTTTCTTCGATGAAAAAAGTTTTGGCTCTCTTGGTAATCATCGCTTTAACTGTAGTCGTGGTGGGTTGTGGAGGTGGAAAGGATGCGCCGGCGTTCAAGGACGGCACCTACGAGGGCAGCGCTCCCGGCTTTAAAGGCGATGTCGAGGTTAAAGTGACCGTCGCCGGCGGTAAAATTACAAAAGTGGAAATAACCAAACACGGCGATACCCCTGGCGTATCCGATCCGGCGATCCAGCAGTTGCCGGGAAAAATCGTGGAAAAGCAGGGCACTGAAGGCATCGATGCCGTTTCCGGCGCCACCAAGACCAGCGAAGGCATCCTTGCCGCCGCCGCCGCCGCCCTGAAAAACGCAAAACCGTAACATAAAAAATACTTGTTCAGACTGTTGCGTCAGGCACCGACGCCGCCATAAGCACGCCTCCGCTTATGTCTACGCCGGTGCCTGACGCTATTTGGAGCATAAAATGATGGGGATTAATACATGGCGAAAAGCGATTGAATCCGGTTCCCTGGAAAGATTAAAGAGACACCCTTTATCGGGTGCACCTATCTTTGATGATGAGATGCGGGCTTTAGGTTATAGGGTTGTCATCAGCGGTAAATATGTGAGTGTGTATCGGCTTATTGGCGATACCGTTTTTGTGTGCCATATTGTCCATGGCTCAAAGGATTATCCGAAGCTGTTCAAGTAAAACGACCTTCAATATCCATCCGTCCGCCCACAGTTTTTGCAATGCTCTTGATCAATCGTCCCGCTGCGTAAAGCGCAGGGTCAAATATATCTAGATTTATATCATTACGTCTATGCGCGTTTGGTGCGGGCTATTGTCACCCGGATCGTTAAATATCGAGGTGGTACAGTTTGATCTTTCTCCAGAGGGTGCTCCGGGAAACGCCAAGCTCCTGTGCGGCCGGCGCGCGGCCGCCCCTGTGCCTGAGCAGCGCCTCGGCGATGAGCTGCCGCTCCTCAAGCTCCCATGGCTTTAAGAAGGACAGCGATCCTCTTTCCCCGGGGCCGGCGGGTGAACTTTCCGGCGGTGTTGGCGGCGGTTGTTGTTTCGGCTGCAGCCTCTGGTTGTCGAGGAGCGTTACCGGAAAATCGGTTGAATTTAAGATCGAGCCGCGGCCCATGGCCAGGGCGTACTCGATCGAGTTTTCCAGCTCCCGCACATTGCCCGGCCAGGGGTTGTTGAGCAGCAAGCGCTGCGCGGCATGGCTTATTTTTTTAGTGGCCGGTTCGTCCGCTTTGCTGTGTTTTCTAATGAAGTATTCCGCCAGCGGGAGGATATCTTCGGGGCGCTCCCGCAGCGGCGGGATCAAGATCGGGATTACCGCGATGCGGTAGTAGAGGTCTTCACGGAAAAGGCCTTGTTCAACCAATTCCTTTAAGTTGTGGTTGGTTGCCGTAATCACTCGTACGTCGATGGGGTAAGAGCGGTTGCCGCCCACCGGGCGGATCTCTTTTTCCTGGAGCGCGCGGAGCAGCTTCACCTGCAAGGCCGGGTTGAGGTCGCCCACCTCGTCGAGGAAAAGGGTCCCCCCCTCGGCTTCGCGCATTAAACCGAGATGAGCGGAGATGGCCCCGGTGAAAGCACCTTTCGTGTGCCCGAAAAGCTCCGATTCGAGGAGCGTTTCCGGGATGGCCGCGCAGTTGACCGCTACAAACGGCTTGCCGCCGCGTTTACTCTGGGCATGGATCTCCCGGGCCGCCATCTCCTTTCCCACTCCCGTCTCGCCGAGGATTAAAATCGCCGAATCTACCTTGGCGCAGCGCAAAATCAGGTCACATACCTTTTGCATCGCCGGGCTGGCGCTGACCATCCGTGACTTAATCTCGCTCCGTTTAATCCTTTGCTTCATTTGCGTCAGCTCGTTTTCCCGTTCCTGCAGCTTGACCCGGTCTGTCGTTTCTTTCAGGATTTCGGCATAGGCGCAGATCCGGCCCTGGTTGTCGAGGATCGCTTCCACCTGCCCCAAAAATTGACGGTGCTCTCCCGCAATGTCAAAGTCGAATGTCTCCCTGGCTCCGGAGACAAGCGGCAGCAGCGGGCTGCGGCGCTCACCCCGGATCTCTTTGCCCCGGGGATTGCCCAGCAAGAGATTTCCTTGCGCATCAAACACGGTGACGCAATCGCCGATCCCGAATAAAATGGCCTCTAACTTCTTTTTCTCATTAACCAGGGCTTCCCGGCTTTTTGCCAGCGCCCTGTTGGCCTGGGCCAGCTTTTGCTGCATCTTTTTTTGTGCCGTGATATTGGTCAGGAGAACATAGGTCGACACGGGAAGTCCGGATTGATCGAGTTCCAGTGAGATGCTGGCCAGGTAGGGGTTCTTATTGCCTTTCTTGTCCGGGAAGTAAAACTCGAACTGGTAGAACTGCTTATGCTGCTGCTGCAGTTTGAGGTCGATCTCTTCCAGGCGAGAGAAATCGGCGGCGGGCAGGAATTCGCTGGTGTGGTGGCCGATAACCTCTTCGCGGGTGTATCCGAACCATTCTAAGCCAATTTCGTTGACCTCGAGGATGCCGAAATCCATGTCCATGTGGATGAAGCCGACATTCAGGGCGTCTAAGAATCTCAGGGTTCGCTCATCGAGAGTGTGAGCGGGAGTTCTTTTTTCCCGTCCAAACCCGGCCATGCCTGCACCCGCCTCCTTAATCTCCTTACCCGCTATTCCATTAAATGTTCAACATGAACGTTGATATCCCTTTGTTTGAAGCGGCGCCGCGGAATGAAAGTTGCAGCTGTGCGGCAATATTGTTGCAACATGATCAGGGCCGCGCTTTGCCCATGCCGCCCGGGGCAAGCCCAAACCCCCGCTCCGGCCTCGTTTTCCGGCCGCGGTTTATCCTGGCACGTTTCTTGAATATAGATAATAGTGAAGATTCTCTTGTCTTCAATCATGCCCTGGACCTGTTTGGGTTCAAAAGAAGGAGGGCCATCATGGAAGACGCCGCGTTGATTGGCGAGCAGGTGCGCGGTCTCCTGGAGTTCCTGGCCGGCGTGTTTAACGCCGACCCCGCCTTGCAGGAAGAGCTGAAAGGAGAGCTGGGGTGGATCAATTTGACGATGGGGCTGCGGACCGCCGACTGGTCGGTGGAAAAAGCGATCGTCTTCAAAGACGGCTTTGTCAGCGTTCTCGATCAAATTCCCGGGGATACCGACTGCACCATCGTCTATACCCGGTCCGCCGATATCATCGAAATGCTTAACGCCACCCCCGACGAATCCTACAACATGATCCTGAAAGGAAGGGTCAGGGCGGAAGGCAACATCATTTACGTGGGGCTCTGGAATTACCTGATGAATCTCGTGGTCGGCGCCGAGCAGCAGGAGGCGGTGGAGAGGCAGATCGAGGCGCACCGCGAGGCCAAGCGGGCGCTGGCCGCAAACGCCTGCGCCGCCGGGAGGCGGGAGCGGCCGGCCAGGCGTATCACCCGCATTCGCGGGACCAGGGAGGATCCCGGGGTTAAGTATCTCGAGGACCCCTACCTGGCCTGCTACGGGCTGGAGGACTTCCCCAGGCTGGCCCAAATGCGCGAGGAGCGGTTCAACGCCAAGTGCGAGTTTACGAGCGAGTTCGGCAAGCTGCTCACCGACTTCCACGTCGCCAACGGGTATGAATATGACCGCAGCGGCGCGCCGTGGGATCCGCTCCTGCGCAAAGCGGAAAGCGTGCGCTATCTCCTGGAGAAAAGAGAACCGCTGATCCGGAAAAACGACCTGCTCGGGGGCACCTGGACCACGAACCCGGTCCTGGGCGGGGTGGGGCGCCCTTATTCCGAAGGCTGCCACATGTGGGGCGAGCTGAATACCTGCGCCCGGCGGGAATACGAGCCTTACGCGATCACTCCCGAAAGCGTGAAGCTTTTCCATAAGTATATCTTCCCCTTCTGGGCGGCCAGGAACCTCCACGAACTCTGGAAAAGCGAATACGGCAACCCCCTGCCCGCCCGGATCCACGAACTCTTCTTCGCGATCTTTTACTGGGCCACCGTTTCCCAGTCGGAGAATAACCCCGGCTTTGAGAAAGTCCTCCAAATGGGCACCCGCGGGCTGATTGAAAAGATCGAAGCCGAGCTGGCGTCCGATGCCGCCGCGGGCGCGGAAAAGAAGAACACTTTGGAGGGGATGAAAATATGCCTGCAGGGCGTCAACAGTTATGCCCGGAACCTGGCGGCCCGGGCGCTGGCGGAGGCGGAAGCCGAAGCTGATCCGGCGCGCAAAGAGGAGCTGCTGCGGATCTACCGTCATCTGTGCAAGGTGCCGGAGAACCCCGCCGAAACGCTGGACGAAGCGGTCCAATCCATCGTGGTCACCCTGCTCTGCCTCGGCTGGGAGACCATGGATGCCTCGATCTCTCTCGGCCGGCTGGACCAGGTCCTGCAGCCCTACTTTGCGGCGGAGATGGCGAAGCTGGAGCGCCCGGCGGAAAGAGAGGCCTTTATCAGGCACGCCGTCGAGCTGATCGGCTGCCTCTACCTGCTCGTCGCCAGCCGGCTGATCATCGCGGTCGACCTGGGCAACTGGCAGAACTCGGGCTCTCCGCCCAACACGTGCGTCACCGTCGGCGGCGTTACGCCGGACGGGAAAGACGCCGTCAACGACATGACCTATATCATCCTCAAGGTGACGGAGCTGCTGGCCCTCAACCACCCCAATGTGCATGCCCGCTACAAGCCGGGCGTAAACAGCATGGCCTACCTGACGCGCGTCGCCGGCGTGAACTACATCACCGGCGCCACCCCGGCCATTCATAACGATGACGCGATCATTGATGCGCTCTCCTGTCACGAGGGCTGGGCCCTGGAGGATATCCGCGATTACGCCTCGACCGGGTGCGTTGAGCCTTCCCTCCCGGGAAAGCACGCCGGGACCACTTCGGCGCTCGAGATCAACCTGGTGGCGCCATTCGAAATGGCGCTGCACAACGGCCGGCACCCCGTCGCCGACTGGGCCCTCGGGCCGCAAACCGGGGTAATCGAGAACGGCGCTTTCCGCACCTTTGAAGAGTTTTTTGCCGCCTTTCAAAAACAGTGTATTTTCATGCTCGAACAGGCGGTCGCCGGCAACAACCAGCTCGGGGAGCTCTTTCACCGCCATCACCCGCACCTGCTTCTGTCGGCCCTCACCGACGGTTGTATCGAGTCGGGAAAGGAATTCCTGCGCGGCGGGGCGAAATACAACTCGTCGGGGGTTTCCATGATCGGCCTGGCCGACGTGGTCGACTCGCTGATGGTGATTAAAAAGCTGGTTTTCGATGCGCAGGCCGTCACTTTCGCCGCGCTGAAAGAAGCGGCGGACGGCAATTTTGCCGGCCATCCCGTCCTGCACGCCATGGTCAATACAAAGGTGGCCCGTTTCGGCTCCGGCGACGCCGAAGCCCTCGCCATGGCCAGGAGGGTGATGCGCCTGGTCGGCGATTTTTTCGCCGGCTCCCGGGACTACAAGGGCGGCGTCTACACTACCGGCTGGTGGTCCATGGCCCACCATGTTTCCTACGGGCGTGTCACCGGCGCCTTGCCGTCCGGCAGGCTGGCCGGCGAGCCTTTCACGCCGGGCCTTACGCCGCACCCCCGCGCCTCTTCCAGCCTGCTCGACAACCTGCGTGACGTGGCCCGGCTGGATCACAAAGCGATGGACAACAATATCGCCTTTAACGTGAAGATCGTGCCGGGCTTAACTGATTCCCCCGAGCAAGTGGTTGCCGCCATGGCGCAATACATGAAAACCTACTTTGAGCTTGGCGGCATGCAGCTGCAGTTCAACGTGGTGGACTCGGATACCTTGAAAGACGCCATGGCCAATCCCGAGTATTACCGCGACCTGATGGTGCGCATCTCCGGGTACGTGGCCTACTTTACGGGGCTGCACCACGAGCTGCAGCTCGAGCTCGTGCGCCGGGCCGAATACAGGCTCTAAAGGAAAACGAGATGAACCAAAGCCCGCTCATTGTCGAGATCAAGGGGAACTCGCTGGATGACGGGCCGGGCATCCGGTCCGTCGTCTTCTTCAAAGGGTGCCCCCTTTCCTGCGCCTGGTGCCACAACCCGGAATGCAAAAGCCCCCGCGCGGAGATCATGTTTGATCCCTCCAAATGCGTCGCCTGCGGCGCCTGTATCGCAGTTTGCCCCCGGGACGCCCTGGCCGGGGCGAATCCTTTTTACATCGATCGCGCCAGGTGTGACCTCTGTTATGCCTGCGCGCGGGAATGCCCTTCCGGGGCGCTTGCCCCCGTCGGTAAAAAGATGGCGGTTGAAGAGATCCTGGAAACGGTCATCACCGACAAGCCCTTTTACGACAACTCGGGCGGCGGGGTGACCTGCTCCGGGGGGGAGCCCACCATGCACATGGCCTTCCTGGGCGGGCTGCTGGAGGCGCTGAAGCGAAAAGGCGTGCATACGCTGATCGAAACGTGCGGCCTCTTTGACCCGGCCGGGTTCAAGGAGCTGGTCCTGCCCTTTACCGACGCGATCTACATGGATCTAAAACTGCTTGATCCGGACCGGCACCGTGCTTACTGCGGCGCCGGCAACGAGGTGATCCTGGATAACCTGGTAGCGCTTCATACTCTCTCGCTGGGCGGCAAATTCGCATTCCTCCCCCGCATGCCGCTCGTGCCCGGGATCACCGCCACGTCGGAAAACATCGCCGCCGCGGCGCGCTTCCTCAAGAAGCACCGCATCGGGCGGCTCCAGCTGCTGCCCTACAACCCTCTCTGGGGAGAGAAAATGATCAAACTCGGCCTGCCTAATCCCTATGCCAAAGATCACCCCCTGATGAACTGGCCGCCCCGCGAAGAGATCGACAAACACAAAGCGGCCCTCACCGCCCACGGCATCACCGTCCCCTAATAGATCAAGGGGACGGTTCTCTTGATATATTTATTTCAATAGATCAAGGGGACGGTTCTCTTGATTTATTTTTCTGCCCCGTCTTCCTTGTCACGATGTGACAAAATTACCCCGTCCCCTGCCCATTGCCCAGGTCCCTAATGCCACGCCGAAATGACGAAATGCGTCTCCGAACTTTTTTTCTACAATTAGCGGAAGGAAACTTTTAGCACCGGTCGAAGTATATAACAGACAAAGTTTTATTATTGCCCGGCGCTGTTGCCGGAGAAGCCGCCGTTTTACGGTGGGCCGGTATCCCTGTTACGAGCGGCGGCCTGAATGTATTGTTGATTGCCGCGTCACGGACATCATCATTTTTTCACCATTGGGGGATCGGTTTATGGAGTTAAGCGAAAACGCCCGCATTACCTATGAAAGAAGATACCTGCGCAAGGACGAAAAGGGCAATGTCCTGGAAACGCCGGCGGATTTGTTAAAAAGAGTCGCGCAAAACATCGCCGCGGTGGAGAAAAATTACCAGAAAACCGATTCGGAAATCAAGCAAATTGAAGCAGAATTTTTCGAAGTAATGTCCCAATCTTTATTCCTCCCGAATTCGCCCACGCTGATGAATGCGGGCCGGGAGCTGCAGCAGTTAAGCGCCTGTTTTGTTTTGCCGGTTGAAGACAGCATGGAGGGGATTTTTAACTCGCTCAAACACATGGCCCTGGTGCAAAAAACGGGGGGCGGCACCGGATTCTCCTTCAACCGCCTGCGGCCGGCCAACGACATCGTCCGCTCCACCAACGGGGTGGCCAGCGGGCCGATTTCATTCTTAAAGATATTCGACGCCGCCACTGAAGCGGTCAAACAAGGAGGTACCAGGCGGGGCGCCAACATGGGCTCCTTGATCTATAATCACCCCAATATTCTTGAATTTATCTGCTGCAAGGAAAATGAAAACGAAATCAACAATTTCAATTTATCGGTAACCGTTTCCGACGAGTTTATGCGCAAGGCCACCGGCGAGGATCCGGAACCCTATTACCCCCTGGTTAACCCCCGTACCGGTGAGCCGTACCTCGATCCCAAAACAGATAAACAGGTGCAGCTTAATGCGGGCGAAGTGTTTAACTTGATTATCGAAAAAGCCTGGCAAAAAGGAGATCCCGGCATTATCTTCATCGACCAGATGAACAGGCACAACCCCACGCCGGCCGTCGGCGCTTACGAAACCACCAACCCCTGTGTGCCCGGTGATATCTTCGTCCTGACCGCCGAGGGACCCAGGATGGTCAAGGAGCTCCTCGGCAAGAGCGCCACTCTCATCGTCAACGGAAAGCCCTTCCGGACCACCGGGGCGGGCTTTTTCCCCACCGGTATCAAACCCCTTCTTTCCATCGGGACCAAGGAAGGCTATTCCTTTAGAGCCACCGGCGACCATCCCGTCCTTAGAGTGAAGAAAAAGACGAGCTACACCCTTGAACAGGAGTGGACCAGCGCTGCAGATCTCAAGCCCGGGGACGAGATTATGCTGCACAATCACCGGGAGTTTACCGGGTGGGACGGTCTTTACGGAGAGGAAGAAGGCTACCTGGTCGGCCTGCTTACGGGCGATGGAACGTTGAAATCCGACCAGGCCCTGCTCTCCGTCTGGTCGCATCAGGGTGCCGCGGGGGTGATGGCCGCAGGCCTCGAAGCCGCCGGGTCCTTGCCCCACAGGAGCGATTTCAAAGGCTGGTGGAAGGCCGGCGGAAGAAATGGGTCCAGGGTGAGCCCGGCGACCCTCCGCCAAGTGGCCTTCTCCTTAGGGCTGAGGCCGGGAAGCAAGACCGTCACACCTTATCTTGAAACCCGGACTTCCTCGGATTTTGCCAAGGGCTTCCTGAGAGGTTTCTTCGATGCCGACGGCTCCGTGCAGGGCACCCTGGAAAAGGTTATTTCCATCCGGCTGGCCCAGAGCGACATGGAACGACTAAGGGCCGTCCAGCGGATGCTCGCCCGTTTCGGCATTGCCAGCTCCATCCGTGCAAAGCGGCGCGGGAAGATGACCAAGACGATGCCAAATGGTAAAAAGGGTACCGCCGTCTACGAAACCAAGCCCCAGCACGAGCTTATCATCTCCAAAGACAATGTGGCGGTCTTCGCCGAGCGGATCGGGTTTTGCGATACCGCGAAAAAAAGCCGCCTTGCCTCGGCCCTGGTATCCTACCGCCGGAAGCCGAACGACGAGTGCTTCACGGTCACTGTTGACACGGTGGCACCCGGTGGGGCCGAAGAAGTATACGACGTCCAGGTTCCCGGTATCAACGCCTTCGACGCCAACGGCATCGTGGTCCACAATTGCGGGGAGCAGCCCCTGCTGCCCTATGAGGCTTGCTGCCTGGGTTCGATCAACCTGGGCCGGTTTGTCACCGCTGAAAGGCAGGTCGACTGGGAGAAGCTGCGGCGGGTGATCAAAACGGCGGTGCGCTTTCTGGACAACGTGATCGACGCCAGCGACTACGTCATCGAAGAGATCGCCCATATGCATAAGCACGGCAACCGGAAAATCGGCCTGGGGGTGATGGGGTGGCATGATCTGCTGGTCAGGCTGGGCCTCCCCTATGACAGCGAAGAAGCGCTCCAAACCGGGGAGCAAGTGATGCAATTTATCAGCGCCGAGGCGAAAAAAGAATCGGCGGCCCTGGCTGAAGAGAGAGGGGTTTTTCCAAACTTCACGGGCAGCATTCACGACACGGGTAAAAAAGAAGACCGGGTCAGAAACGCCACCCGCACCACCATTGCCCCCACGGGGACCATTTCCATCCTGGCCGGCGCGAGCAGCGGCATCGAACCTTACTTCAGCATCGCCTTTGTGCGCAAGAATATCCTCGGCGGGGTTGACCTGCCCGAAGTAAACCCGCTGTTCCTGGAAACGGCGCGGCAAGAGGGCTTTTACAGCGACGAGTTGATGCAACGGATCGCGCAGGCCGGTTATATTCCGGTGGACGCGCCGGTTCCCGCGCAAGTGAGGAAGCTGTTCAAAACGGCGATGGAGATCGATGTCGGCTGGCATGTCAAACACCAGGCCGCCTTCCAAAAGCATACCGATAATGCGGTCAGCAAAACGATCAACCTCAAAAAAGAAGCAACCCCGGACGATGTCAAAGATGCCTATATCACCGCCTGGCAGTCCGGCTGCAAAGGGATTACCATCTACCGGGACAGCTCCCGGGAAAAACAGGTTTTAAACAGGGGCGCCGCGGTGAAAGAGGCCAGCCTAAAACCAACCAGGCGGCCCAAGACCCTGACCGGGCACACAACCAGTATCAACACGCCTTTAGGCAATCTCTTTGTTACCGTCAACACCGTCGAGGGGAAACCGTTCGAGCTGTTCGCGCAGATCGGCAAAGCCGGCAGCGACGTGATCGCTTTCACCGAGGCGATCGCCCGCCTGATCTCCCTGGCCCTGCGCTGCGGGGTCGCCGTCGATGAGATCGTGACCCAGCTCGTCGGTATCGGCGGCGCCCGTTCCGTCGGATTCGGACCCAACCGGATCATGAGCGTCCCCGACGCCATTGGCCGGGCGATCAAGGAACTCGTCTGCGGGATGCAGGAAAGTGAATCCAACAGTAAACCCTACCTTGAAATCTGCCCCGACTGCGGCACGGGCGCCCTGACCAGGGCCGAAGGCTGCTCCAAGTGCGAGGCCTGTGGCTTCAGCGAGTGCTAGAAGTTGTCACGGCGACGGTCCCCCTGGCAGCTTGCGGTAGTTGGCATGAGAGCAGGTGGCGATATCATCCGTCCAATGTTTTCCCTTCCCATCGATTTCTTAGTTTTGATGGACACGAGTTGTGATCATTGATTATAATAGTGGTAACACAGCGGAGCATTAGCCGGAAAAATAGAAAGGAGGTTGATTGGCCGCAAGACAAAAACGTGGGGCACGAAGCGCCTGGCCCTGTCGAGGCCTTCAGCGGCGATGACAGGGTGACGAGGGGCAGGTTCATCGAAAGTTTCGGCGGATGCCTGCCGGGTAGCCACAACCCGAATCAACCCCACATCTCCCTCCTGGAGAGCAAAAGCTTTTCCACAAAACCGCCGGGCAACCGGCGGGACAATCGAAAAGCGGTGGCAATCAAATCCAATCGGCACACAGCTCCGGGCATGGCAGCGGGCCTTTCCCCGGGCCTGCTGGTAAATTATCTTATATTTCCTAAAACATAAGTCTCAATCAGTAGGACGGCCACCTGAAGAAGCTTATTCCCGCAAGGCTGGGGCATGTTTCTGCCGGGTGTGTCCGTGGCTTTGAGGAGTTCATGTTGCCTATTTATTGATCGTTATGATGATGTAAAGGAGATTAACAAAATGTGCGGCATTGTCGGTTACGCAGGCGCAAAAGACGCCTCCGCCGTTGTGCTTGAAGGTCTCAAAAAACTGGAATACCGGGGTTACGATTCCGCCGGGATCGCTTCGCTGAACGGCAGGCTTGCCATCTGCCGGGCGCAGGGGAAGTTGAGCAACCTGGAAATCAAGCTAAAAGAGAAACCGCTGCCGGGGCGGGTTGCCATCGGCCATACCCGCTGGGCGACACACGGCGCGCCCGTTGAGCGGAACGCCCACCCCCACGCCGATGAGAGCGGCCGGGTCGCCGTCGTGCAAAACGGGATCGTGGAAAATTTCATCCCCCTGCGGGCGCAGCTCCAACAGGAGGGGCACCGGTTCAAATCCGATACCGATACCGAAGTGATTACCCACCTCATCGATAAATATATGGCCGCGGGCCATGATCTGGCCGCGGCCTGCCGCCTCGCTTTCCAGCAACTCGAGGGCGCCCACGCCATCGCCGTGGTAAGCGATCAGGAGCCGGGCAAGATTATTGCGGCCCGCCTGGGCCATGCCGGGGGGGTGATCGTCGGGTTGGGGCACGGTGAAAACTACCTTGCCTCCGATATTCCGGCGATCTTGGAACATACCCAGCGGGTTGTTTTCCTGGAAGACCGGGAAATGGCCGTGATCACGGCCGGGAGCGTTGAATTTGCCAGGCTCGACGGTTCGCCGGTGACGAAGGAAGCGGTCGGGATCACCTGGGATGCCGCCGCTGCGGACAAGGGGCGCTACCGCCACTTTATGCAAAAGGAGATTTACGAGCAGCCCCAGTCGATCCAGAGCACCCTCCGGGGCCGTGTGGATTTCACCACCGGCCGTGTCACCCTCGAAGAGCTGCCGCTTTCTCCGGCTGAGGCCGCGGCCATTGAGCGGATTGTAATCGTGGCCTGCGGCACCTCGGCTTACGCCGTCCTGGTCGGCCAGTTCTTAATCGAGCGGCTGGCCGGGGTGAGGGTATCGGTCGATTACGCTTCCGAGTTCCGCTACCGGAACCCCCTGGTCGACGCGAAAACGGTCATCCTGGCCATCAGCCAATCCGGCGAAACGGTGGACACCCTGGCCGCGCTGGAAGAAGGCCGGCGCAAAGGGGGCAAACTTTGGAGTATAGTCAACGTTCAAGGCAGCGCGGTCCACCGGATCAGCGACGGGGCCATCCTGATGCAGGCCGGGCCGGAGATCGGTGTCGCCAGCACCAAGGCTTTCACCGCGACCCTGACCGACCTGTTCCTGCTGGGCATGTACCTGGGGCAGCTGCGGGGTGTTTTGACTGAGGCCGGGAGCCGTGAGCTGGCCGCTGCCCTGGCCCGCCTGCCGGAGTTGGCCGGCCAAGTGCTTGCCGATGGTGGCAACGATTACGAGGCGCTGGCCGAACTGTATCACCAAAAAGAACATTTCCTCTTCCTGGGCCGGGGCCTGAATTACCCGATCGCCCTGGAAGGCGCGCTCAAGCTCAAAGAGATCAGCTACATCCACGCCGAAGGCTACCCGGCCGGGGAGATGAAGCACGGTCCCATCGCCCTGATTGACCGGGATATGCCGGTCGTCTGCCTGGTGCCTAAGGACAATGTCTACGAAAAGATGATCAGCCAGGTCGAGCAGGTCCGCAGCCGGAACGGCATCGTCATTGCTCTCGTCAACGAGGGGGACGAGGGGGTCGCCAAAAAATCGAACCACGTCCTCAGCATCCCCAGAGCCCACCCGCTGCTGACGCCGGTTATTGCGGTCATCACGCTGCAGCTCCTGGCTTATTATATGGCCGTCCGCCGGGGCGCGGATGTCGATCAGCCGCGGAACCTGGCCAAAAGCGTGACCGTAGAATAATTCTTAGGAAGCAGGGGGAAAGCTCTCCTGCTTCCTAATTTTATTGGCCCTATTTATCCCTCGCGTTGACCCGTGCGAAATCGTCGTGGGTTACCCGCCCGTCTCCTTCAATGGGGAGGACTTCCCCCAGAAAACGGGGCTTTGACTTTATGACGTGTATTTGCAAAAAGGCCTTTATCCGGGCCGCTACCTCCCGCAGTTCGTAAAACGATGCGCCGGCGTATACGTGTTTATCAGCCCCTACTCCCACTGCATCAATGCCCATGGCCCTGGCCGTATAAGTGGCCCTGGGCAAGTGAAAAGCCTGGGTGACCACCACCGCCGAGTGCACCTGGAATATCTCCCTGGCCCGGTACATACTGTCATAAGTGGAAAAACCGGCGTGATCCATAAAAATATCCTCTGTCGGAACTCCCAAATTCTCCGCGTAAAGGCGCATGTAATTGACTTCGTCATAGTCGATCCGGCCGTTGTCGCCGGTCATCAGGATTTTGTCAACATAACCCTCTTCATACAGCTCAACAGCTGTTTTTACTCTGTCGGCCAGCATATGGCTCAAGCTGCCGCCGGGGTGGACATATGCGCCCAGCACAATGGCAGCCTGCATTTTCGGGTAGTCCGGTGGAGATACGATATACTTACCGCCCTTGCTGGCAACGTGGCGTTCAGCCGCCACTGTAATAACCAGCCCAAATAGCATGACTACCGTTGTGATTAAAACCGCTTTTCTAAACAAACTTTGTTTCCTCCGTTTTAAAGTCTTCATTTATTTATTTCCATAGCGAGATAGCGGGAGCGGTAAATTAGCAGGCACACCTTTGGATTAGGAGAAGTGTTGTCAACAACCCGGGTGTAGTTTTAAATTGTGTTCCATTATATGTAATTAGCTAAGCGACATCGAGCAAACGCTCCACATCGCGCCACCGTCCGCTGGCATTTTTCGCTC
>JAGUZX010000049.1 GCA_020060545.1 Desulfovibrio sp.
ATGGCGCGGCACCACCTGCTGGGGTTAGGATGAAACATATCGCTTATAGTTCGTCCCGGAATATCGGATAGCTCAACTCCCCAGGCTTTAGAAAACTTGGCCCGTATTTCATCGCTGACTTTATCAGCCGGCACTGCTTGAGGGCTCTTGCCATAAAAATCAAACTCGAGAGCGGTGACAAGGTTCACCTCTCCTTTTGCTTCTTGACCCCGGAGGCGCTGCCAGTAAGTAGTTCCGTCGCTGTGCAACGGCTGATAACCGGGCAGGACATGGGGCAAACATCCCATATCACAAGCTCCCTGGACGTTGTTTTGACCGCGCAGGGGGTTTATACCGGCATGCGGTTTGCCAAGATTGCCGGTGGCCAAAGCCAGATTGGTTAACGCAAGGACATTTTCTGTGCCGCAGGTGTGCTGCGTCACCCCCATACAGTAAAAAATGGCGGCACTGGGGGCGGTGGCATAAAGACGGGCAGCACGAACGATATCTGCTGCCGGCACCCCGGTTACCTCAGAAACATATGCCGGCGTATATTTTGCCATGATGAATGCTTTCATATTTTCAAAGCCATTTGTCCGCCTGGCAATATAGTCTTTATTCTCGAGCCCTTCCTGCAAAATAACATACATTAACCCGTTCAGTAAGGCAACATCTGTCCCCGGTTTAATCTGCAAATGAACGTCAGCTATTCCGGCAAGCGGGATCCGGCGCGGATCAACAACAATTAATCTGGCGCCCTTTTTTACCGCTCGCCGGATCCGGTAACCAACGATGGGATGGTTTTCGGTGGGATTGGAGCCGATCAGCAAAATGGCGCCACAACCTTCTATATCGCCGATGGGATTTGTCATCGCCCCGCTGCCTGTGGTAGTGGCCAAACCGACCACGGTCGGGGCGTGTCAAAGGCGGGCGCAATGGTCAATGCTGTTAGTCCCTAAGGAGCGTAGCAGCTTTTGGAAAAGGTAATTCGATTCGTTTGTGGCTCGCGCCGAGCTTAAACCACCCAGGGCTTCCGGCCCATATTTTTCCTGTAGCTCCCAAAACTTGCTTGCCACCAGGTCAAGGGCCTCCTCCCAGGAAGCCTCTTCAAAGCGGCCTTCGCGCTTAATCAGTGGCGTTGTCAAGCGGTCAGCATGATTGATAAACTGATAGCCAAAACGCCCTTTGACACAGAGATTGCCCTGATTGACCGGGCTCGATGAGTCTCCCCTCACTCCAACGATAATCCCTCCACGAACTCCGAGATAAATGCCACAGCCGCAGCCGCAATAACCACAAATGGTCTTGACCTCATAAGCCGGCTTAGCCCCGTTTTTGGGAAGCAATGCCCCTACCGGACATCGCGCCACGCATTCCCCGCAGGACTCGCATACCGACTCCAGCAGCGGCTTATCGCCAAAGGTGCTAATTTTAGTGGCGTACCCTCTGTAAGCGTAATCGATGGCGCATGCGCCCTGGATCTCTTCACATGTGCGTACGCAAATGCCGCAAAGCACACATTTGTTATGGTCCCTGACGATAAAAGGGTGCGCGCGGTCGACAGGCCTGCGCCCCGGGGCTTTCAGGCCTTCGAGGCGGTCCCTATCGATGCCTACAAAAGAGGCTATTTCCTGCAGCTTGCAGCTGTTATTTTTACCGCACGAAAGGCATGCGGCATCATGGTCGGCGATCAGCAGCTCCGCGGCTACCCGGCGCACTTTTGCTACCTCCGGGGTGTTGGTTCGAACCGTCATTCCCTCGGCAACGGCGACGTGACAGGAAACCAGCATCCGGCCGTCCGCCTCCACCAAGCAAAGGCGGCAAACGCCGGCCGGCTTTAAATCAGGATGGTAGCAGAGGTGGGGAATATAAATGCCGTTTTGCAGGGCCGCCTTCAAAACAGTCGTCCCTTCCGGAACAACAATTTGCACATCGTCGATTACGAGATTGACCTCACGCATCGTGCAAATCCTCCTTATACAAAATAGGTATTTGCTCGTTATTCGTGCCGTTGAAAGAGGAGAGCAACTCCTTCAATGCACGGCGGATTTGGCTCACACCTTGTTGGCAGCAAAGTTTTTCTCTGCCGCTTTTTTATTGCTGCAAATCGCCTTGAGGCCTTTCTCCCGGCGCATGTCCTCTAAACCGCATCGATCTCCAGGGCTCCTCTCTTGCAAGCCGCCGCGCAGAGGCCGCACCCTTTGCAGCGGCTCTGGTTCACCGCTATTTTTTTGGTGGGCTTGTATAAAATTACATTTGGGTCCGGACAGGCCCAGATACACAGCTTGCAGCCGTTGCATTTTTCTTCATCGACTTTGGCGGCAACATACATGGTTATTGTTCTCCTCCCTGTCTTAAATCGGGTATACCTGGGTGGAGCGCCTGGCCTTTTCCACCACGGCCATGTTCTTTTCAATAAGCTGGGCCAGCTTGGCATACTTGCTCTTCAAGACATCGTCCAGGGCGGCGGTGGTGCCGGAAGCGACAAACTTGCCGCCGCCGAAACGCTCCGCCAGGGCTTCCTGCAGCGCGGTATCGCCAACCAAGGCGCTGATACCCAGAAGCGCGCCCAGCATGGCGATGTTGGTGGAGAGGTCCGTGCCCCCCACTTCCATGGCCACCTGGGTCGCCGGGATATAGTAGAGTGCCGCTTCCAGGCGCCGCAGCCGCTCCAGGTCATCTTCGCCCAAAGCCAGGGGATTATCGGCGTTGACGATAATTTTCCCCTGCCGCTGCAGGCCGTCGAAGAAGGGCATGGTGTAGCATTTGCCCAGGGTGATCACGTGGGGGTGAAAGATCATGATGATGTTGGGGAAAAGGACTTCACCCCTCTCGAAGATCGGTTCAGAGGAGATGCGCACATAGCTTTCCGCCGGGGCAAGCCTTTTTTCCGCTCCAAAGAAAGGGTTGACGGTGCTGACCAGCCCGGAGCGGGTGGCGGCATCCCCCAGGATATGGGCGGCGGTAACTACGCCCTGGCCGCCCAATCCCGACATACGAATAAAGGTTTTCTGCTGCATTTACCCTTTCGCCTCCTCCAGTTGCCTGATAAACGCTTCGGCCTCCGGCGTATAGTACTCCCGGGGGCGAAAGTGGCCCTGTTTCTCCTGATCCCTGATCCGGTCCAGGGTTTCGTTTGGCTTGAACTTGTAATTAGTGGGGCAGGGGCAAAGAAGCTGGACATAGGTGGGGCCGAGGTCCCTGGCCAACAAAACGGCCCGCCGCACGGCTTTTTCCATGTTTTTGGGCTTGGCGGGCGAGGTTACCGCCACGTAGACACACCCTGATTCCCGGGCAATCTCGGGCACCGCCACTTTGCCGAATTTCTTCCCCTTGGGAGCCATGTTTAAGACCGTTCCGCGCTGGGTCATGCCGCTTTCCTGGCCGCCGGTGTTGGCGTAGGCTTCGTTGTCCAGCATGATCGTGGTGATCTTTTCTCCCCTGAACCATGAGTGCAGCACCGAGTCCAGGCCGATATCGCAGGTGGCGCCGTCTCCGGCGATCACGACCACGTCTTTGACCCGGCCGGGGAAGCGAAGGGCCAGCGCCCGCTTTAAACCGGAGGCGACGGCGTTCTGATTGCCGAAGAGGGAATGAATATTGTGCAGGGCTACCTGGGGAAAGGCCAGGGCGCTGCAGCCGGTGGAACCGACGACGACGGTGTCTTCGGGGCTGGGCAAAGAAACCAGGATCAAGCGCATGGACAGCGCCAGGCCGCAACCGGCGCAAAGGGGATGCTCTTCGATCAGCTCTTTAAACGAGCCCATCTCGGCTACCCCCCATCCTTTACCGTAGGGGCCCCGCTCCACCAGGTCCCGGTATTCGGCGGGCATGATTTCTTCAAAGCCGGGGGATATTTGACATAGGTTGCGCTTGCTCATGCCTTGCACCTCCTGATTTGATCCAAGATTAGCTCGGGCGGCATGGTCATACCGCCGAATACCCGGGGGGCCCCGATCACCTTGCCGTTGTTTTCCACCACCGCTTTGATCTCGCGGCACAGCCAGCCGACCCGGTTGAATTCCGGGACGATGACCGCTTTGCAATTACGGGTGATCTGTTGAATCTCCGCCGCGGGGAAGGGACGCAAGCACTTAATCTTGACCAGCCCTACTTCGGTCCCTTCAGCCGCGGCCATGGCCCGGGCTTCCCGGCTCTGGGAAACGGCGGTGCCCGAGGCGACGATCAAGATGTCGGCGCCCGGGGTTTCCACCTCCAGCAATCCGTCCAGGTAGCGGTGAATATAGGGGCGCGCTCTTTCAGCCGCTGCCATGACCTCCTGCTGCCAGGAGGCGTGGGTGGCGTAGCTGACAAAGTTACTTTTCATGACGAAGGGATCGCGCATCTGCCGGATCGGCACATTTTCCATGTCCATAACCGGCACCGGCGCGCTGTAGGGGTTGTAGGGAGGAAGTTTGAACTCCGCGGCAGCCACTTCCACGTAATCCCGGGTATGGGTGACAAAGAAACCGTCGGCAAATACCCCGACGGGGATGTGCACCTCGGTTTTTTCGGCGACAACAAAGGCTTTTAGAAGCATATCGTAAAGATCCTGGGCGTTTTCGGCGTGCAGCATGATCATCCCGGTATCCAGCAGGTAGGCCATCTCAATGGTGTCGGGCTGGATGGTCAGAGGCGAGTTGACCCCCCGGGTCAAAAAGGCGCAGACGATGGGCAGCCGGGATCCGGCCCAGGTGGAAAACATCTCAAAGGCGCGCAGCGTCCCCGGTCCGCCCGTGGCGGTAAATACGCGCACGCCGCCCATGGAGGCGCCGGCCACCGCCGACATCACCGCAAATTCATTCTCGCCGCGAAAGTAGTCTTTGAGGTAACCCTCGGCGTAAATGTCCCCTACCAGGTGCATGCTCTCCGACTGAGGCGTGATGGGATAGGCGATGGCCATATCCACGTTGGCCCGCTTGATGGCTTCACGGACCGCTTCGCTGCCGGTGATAAACAGTTTGCTCCTGCCTTCCCGGGAAAAGATGCTCGCGGGGTCGGTAATTTTCTGCTCAATCACTGCTGCAGCTCCCCTTTCTTGCGGATAAGCACTTCCGTCATCTGCTTCAGCTCGGCCAGCCCCATGTCCCGGAAGGTGATCATGGCGTCTTCGTGACCCGCCTCAGCGCAGAGGGCGATCGTGTAACAGCCGGTGCCGCCCCGGATGATTTTCAGGGCTACGTTGGCGTAGTGGCAGTGGACGCCCACAAAAACGCAAACGTCGATCTTGTTGTGCCAGATGGTCAGATTGGGATGGTTGGGGTTAATTTCGACGGCGGGGTTGATCATCGGATACTTGGGCCGGTAGTCGGGCATGGGAATGATCCCGGCTCCCGCTGCCCTGGCCATTTCGCCTACCGCCCGCGCCTTCTCCGCCACCCCCTCCTTCCAGTCCCAGAGAATGAGGGGGCCGGGGAAAAAGTAAGGGTTTTGAGCGGACAGCAGCTTCTCCGCCGCTTTCTCCATCGCTTCAGCCCGGGCAACCGGGCTCCCCTCCACCAGCGCCTCTCCCCTGGCGGGAAGCACTATCCCCATCAGGGCGGCGGCGGGAGGCAAGTAGCCTTCGGGGCCGGATAAAACCTGGTACTTTTCCGTTGACATCTGCTCTCCTCCGATTGATCAGAATTTCCGTATCTTGCAACTGCCGGGGCGGCAATAATCCCTTTCACCAACCTTGCTCCTGCTTCATCCGGTTGTCCCCTTTGATCAAAATTAAAAATCCAACACCAAAGATATGCGAATCTTGGGTGTTGGATTTCAAATTAACCGGCTAAAATATCCCTTTAATTGACTTCCAACTGCACCGCCAGCCAGCTCAACAAAGATCTTTATCGGTTATAAAAACAAAAATTCGTTCTCCCATCTTGGTGCTTACATCGGTATGCAAAGTGATTACCTTGGCGGAGGTGATACGATAAATTATCTCATCCAGCTCAGAACGTCTCTGTTCAACTAATTGCGCGCGCAACTTTTTGATCAGAGTCATTCCTTCTTTGCTTTCAGCCAGGGTCTTTTCCGCCTGGGAGAGGATCCCTTTCAGAGTGACAATAATCATGTTCCGGATGATGTCCGTCCTGGCTTCAGTCGGCCCCCGGCCCATGTAATCCTTTTCCCACTGGATCATGGCTTTGGTTATTTCATCTTCAATCTGCCCTTTGGAAAGCACCGCGGTGTACCTCTTTTATTCAGGCGAACTGGTTCACGCCAACCGTAATACTGTAAATTCTAAAGCAAATCGCAATCAAAAGCAATATATTTTTTTCTTTCTGTTTTCTTGCAGCAATTCATTCAATGCTCCCCCTGCTCTTCCGCCTTTTCGAGAACAAACAGCAGCTGCCCCTCCCGGACAACCTCGTTCAGCCTGATGCAAACTTCGGCTATCTGGCCGTCGAACGGAGCCAAAATGGCGTTTTCCATCTTCATGGCTTCGATGTTGGCGATTTCCTCTCCCTTGTGCACGATGTCACCCGCCTTCAGGGAGCCTCTTTCCGGGTTGCCGATCCTCCAGAGGTTTCCGTTAATGGGGGCGCCCACATCTTTTGGCCCTGCGGCCATTCTGATCTCCGTTTTCTTGGCCCTGGGGGTGCCAACCGCAAAAACCCTGGTGCTGTTGTTAACCTTCATCACCACATGGATAAAGCCCTCATGCTCGTCTCCCACGGATACCAACCCGATAGAGCAGGGTTTCCCCCAAAATGAAAATTCGACAGCACTGCCCGGTTTTTGCAACCCCTCTCTCCAGACATCACTGGGTAAAACCAGAGCCGCTTCACCATAAACCTCACGGAACGCCAAATAATCCAAGGCATCCTTGGGATGCATCAAATAAAGGATCAGTTCATCTTCGCCCGGTTCCCGGTCAAGGGCCGCGGCCAGGTCGTTTTTTTGCTTGTTCAAATCTTCGTCTTTCAACGAATCAAGCGGTGATCTCTCGCTACGTTCGCCGATCTTCTTTTCCCATTCTTCGCCGAAAGCGCTCTGATAGACCCAGTCTGCGGGCCAGCCCAGAGGCAGTTTTCCATATTTGCCTAACAGCAGGTTTTTGAAGTCTCCCGAAGCGGTCCTGAAAAGGGTGAGCAGTTCCTCCCGTTCATCCTGGCTTAAGGCTTCCATCTCCTGGCCCGCTTCTTCTACAAACCTGGTCAGCAGCCGGAGGATATGCCTGACCCCGGCAACTCCCCTCTCTTTCATATACCTGTTGACGATGCCGCTGCAGGTAACCCAGGTAATTTGTGAGCCGGGGGTTACGTCAAAATAGTGGATAATCCTGTTATACAGGGACATCAGGGTCAAAATTTCCGGCATCAGATACAGAAATCCCCCTTTTTCCGCCTGTTCAAAGGAACTGGGAAAGGCGCCTCCCGGCATCCTGTGGCGCACTACCTGGTAGTCGAATCCGCGAAAGGGTGATTCGGCCCATTGGTAGTGCCCGATCCACTGCCGGATCTTCTGGGAAGCCGCCTCGGCTTCCTGCCGGTTCAAGTGAACCGCTACTCCCGCTTCCTCCAGGTAAGCCTGGACTCCCAGGAGCGGAGGCTGGCCGTAAAAACGGGCCAGGGAGTCTTCCTGAACATCCAGAATCTTCGCCCCGGCCCGGGCCGCGGCCAAAAGGGCGGGCATGGCCAGCCCGTCGGTGGTGTGGCGGTGATACTGGATTACCAGCTCCGGATGCCGCTGCTTGATGGCGTCAACAAGGCCGCCTATACGCTGCGGGCTGCCTACTCCGGCCATATCTTTGATGCAGAGAACGATCTCCTCCGTGCCGCCGCAAAGAGCGACGATCTCTTTGACCACCCCCAGGTAGTATGTGTTGGTAGCCCAGTCGGCCTGGGTAAAACAGAGGGCGGGAGAAAACAGCTTCCCCCGTTTCATGATCACTTCGGCCACTTTGCGCATGTTCCTGATATCGTTGAGAAAAGAGAAGCATCGCCACACATCGATATCGACCTTTGATACCACATACTCTATGATATTGGGGGGATAGGGGCGATAGCCCCAGAGATTTGTTTCCCGGATCAGCGTTTGCAAAAGCACCTGGGGCATAAGCTCCCTTAACACGCCAATTTCTTCAAAGGGGCTTTCCCTTCTGTTCATAATCCCCACATGCCACCGGGCGCCGCCGTGGCACTCTGCGCTGAACAGTCCCATGGCATTGTAATGGGGGGCCAGGGTTTGCAGATCATAAAGGCGCAGCCGGTTTTTATAGTCGGACTGGCCGGCATCTCTCATGGAGGTGGAAGTGAGGCAAACCCCTTCCAGGGAGCGGACCCGCTCTACTATTTCCCGTGCGGTCATGCCCGGTTTAACGAAGATATAGCTGTTCATCGGACAACCCTCACATCCATTTGGGAATTCCCAAGGCTGAAACTTCAGCCACATACCTGGCCACTTTCAGCATTTCGTCTTCACTGTCTTTCTCAATAAACTTGGAGACGAGCTCATCCATGCGCTCTTCAATAAAGCGGGTCGAAAATTCGCCGGCGATAAATTGGGGATGCCTGATAATACTTAACAGGAGCGGCGCCAGGGTTTTGACCCCTTCAACCCGCAGGTTCCTGCTGATGGCCCGGTCCATCACCCTGACGGCATCTTCCCGGTCGGCGCCGGTAGCCATAATCAGCATGATCAGCGAATCGTAATAAGGCGGTATGTCCGCTCCTTCATAATAGCCCGGCGATATCCGCACCGCAGGGCCCTGAGGGGAATACAAGCGGGTAATATTTCCAAAAGATGGGTTGAAGGTCCTGGGATCCTCGGCGTTGAGGCGCACTTCCAGGGCCCACCTATTCGGATGGATATCCGACTGCTTGAAAGGCAGCGGCTTGCCCATAGCCACATCCAGCATGATACCGACTATATCCAGACCCGTTACCAACTCGGTGATCCCGTGCTCAACCTGCAGCCGGGTGTTGACTTCCAGGAAATAGTATTTCCTGGAAGTGGAATCAAACAGAAATTCCACCGTTCCCGCCGAAACATACCCGATCTCCCGCATCAGGCGGACCGCAGCGAAACAGATCTCCTGGCGGAGATCGTCGTCCAAAGTCGGCGAAGGTGCCTCCTCGATGATTTTCTGGTTGCGCCGCTGGATGGTGCACTCCCGTTCAAAAAGATGCAGGACGTGACCGTACTGATCGGCCACCACCTGAACTTCGATATGCCTGCCCCGCTCCACGTATTTCTCCACCAAAACCTTGTCGTCGCCGAAAGATTTCATGCCTTCCGACCGGACCCGGGCCAGGGCAGACGGCACCTGCCCCTCCCCCTCCACTTTGAGCATACCCTTGCCGCCGCCGCTCGCTGAAGCCTTAATCATGATCGGAAAGTCTATCTTTTCTCTTTCCATCCACTCTTTAATCTCGGCCGCACCGGCTACGTTACTGATACCGGGTATTACCGGGAGATTGGCGCGCACGGCAATTTTCTTCGCCTCGATTTTATCGCCCATGGAGCGGATTACCCCGGGAGGAGGCCCGATCCAGGTCAGCCCGGCATCGATTACTTTCCGGGCGAAGGTATCGTTTTCCGCCAGGAAGCCCCAACCGGGATGAACGGCGTCGGACTTTGTCTCAAGAGCGGCGTTGATCATTTTCTCGATGTTAAGATATGAATCCCCGGGAGGGGCGTCACCAATATGCACGGCAATATTCGCCATGGCCACGTGCTGCGCCAGCCGGTCGGGGGTGCTGTAAACCGCCGTTGTCTTTATTTTGCGATCCCGGCAGGTATGCATAATCCGCACCGCAGGAACGCCGCGGTTGGCAACCAGTACTTTATTGATTTTTCTTTCCATAAAAACTCCCCCGCTGCCCCCCAAATGGAGATATTTAGCTTATACGGCGGCAGCGTTAAAAGGTTATTAGAAATATACTATAATTAAGTGCTCAGAATGTAAATAGAATCGCCTATAACGCCTATAACTGTGACAGTGGGGACGGGGCAATTTTGTCACACCTTGGATGTGACAGTGGGGACGGTGCCGCGCAAAGAATCAATGTTGATTTTCTTCTCTTGATGTTTCCCTGTATTCGCTGCGCAGGATACTCATAATTATGGTGTCGGCGTACCTGCCGTGGATATAGAAGCTCTCCCTTTTCCTCCCTTCTTCCCGGAAGCCGCACTTACGGTAGCACCGAATCGCCTGCTCGTTATAGTCGTGCACCGAGAGCTGAAGCCGGTGCAGGTTAAGCCGGTTGAAAGCGAAATCCTGCAGCAGTCGGATCGCCTTGGCGCCGATGCCCCTGCCCCGGTGCTCTGCCGCGCCGATAATGATACCCAGCTCCCCGGCCCGGTTTTTCCAGTCGACCTTCACAAGGTCGATCTGACCGATATAGTCTTCCGTCTCCCGGTCGGCGATGACAAACCCCTTGAAGCCGGATTTTCCTTCAAGCATCGTGTTTAAAAAAGATTCCGTCTCATGCACCGAATGAGGATAGAGGAAAATATCCGATAGATTGTCCACCACAACCGGATCGTTGACCCACTTGCGCATGGAGGGGAGATCTTCTTTGCGGTACTCCCGCAGCATGATCTTTTCCCCGTAAAGCCGGGGCATAGTCTCCATCCTCTCGTGAAAGAGTTTTCCTTTAATATAACATCATTCGTAATTACCTGTAAAGAAACACGGAGCCGCCAGCCAGCAGCCCAACCGAGCCCCAACAATATGGTGTTGCGGGCGGCATATACGGCCCTTTAAGTGTTAGCGAGCGATATATCAAGAGAACCGTCCCCTTGATATACTCCTGTTTTGGTTAAAGTTTTTCGATGCGCACGGCGCAGACCTTGGTTTCGGGGGTTTTGGCCACCGGGTCCAGGGCCGGGCTGGTGAGCACGTTGGTGGGGCATTCGGCAAAGTGGAAGCTCATGGAGACGACGCCGGGCCGGCAGCGCCGCGTGAGCTTCGCTTTGACCTTCACCCGCCCGCGGCGGGAAACCACGTCCACCAGATCGCCGCCGGCGACACCCAGGTTTTTCGCGTCCGCCGGGTTGATGCAAACGAGCTCTTCGCCGTTCAGCCCGTCGAGTCCGGGGGCCCGCCGCGTCATGGTGCCGTGGTATTGGAAGAGGCTGCGGTCGGTGGTAAGCACCAGCGGGTATGCCGCGTCGGGCTGCTCCGCCGGCGGGCGGTACTGCAGTGCAACCAGCTTGCCTTTACCCGAAGGGGTGGCGAACTTCTCGGTGTGCAGGATCGCCGTCCCGGGATGCTCCGCGGTGGGGCAGGGCCACTGGATGCCGCCGCTTTGCTCCAGGCGCGCGTAGCTGATGCCGGCGTAGCTGGGGGTAAGGGAGGCGATCTCGTTAAAGATCTCCGCGGGGCTGTTGAAGTCGAACCCCTGCGCCCCCATCGCCCGGGCGACGGCACAGGTGATCCACCAGTCGGGTTTCGCCTGGCCCACGGGTTCAATCACCCGCCGCACCCGCTGCACCCGCCGCTCGGTGTTGGTGAAAGTCCCGTCTTTCTCGGCGAAAGTCGCCGCCGGCAGGACCACGTCGGCCAGACGGGCCGTCTCGGTGAGGAAAATATCCTGGACCACGAAGAAGTCCAGCTTCTTGATCGCCTCGGCGGCGTGGGAGGCGTTGGCCTCGGTGAGGAGCGGGTTTTCGCCCACCAGGTAGAGCGCCTTGATCTTCCCGTTGTAGGCGGCGTCGAAGATCTCGGTATGGGTCAGCCCCGGGGCGCCGCTTAAAGAACAGCCCCAGGCTTTTTCGAATTTCGCGCGCGCCTCCGGGTTGTCGACCCGCTGGTAGCCGGTGAAGACGTTCGGCAGGAGGCCCATGTCGCAAGCGCCCTGGACGTTGTTCTGGCCGCGCAGGGGGTTGACCCCGCCGGAAACTTTACCCAGGTTGCCCGTCAGTAGCGCCAGGTTGCTCACGGCCAGCACGTTGTCGGTGCCGTGGGAATGCTGGGTGATCCCCATGCAGTAGAGGATGCTCGCCGGCTTGCCCGCGGCGTAGAGGCGGGCCGCCAAGGCGATCTTCTCCCGGGGCACGCCGGTGACCTCTTCCACAAATGCGGGCGGGAAGGCGTCCAGCGCCTGCTTGAACTCGTCGAAGTTCTCGCAACGCTCCTCGATATATTTCTGATCCATTAAGCCTTCCTCGACGATGACGCGGGCCATGCCCATGAGCAGGGCCACGTCGCTGCCGGGGCGGATGGGCAGGTAGAGATCGGCGAAGCGGCAGAGGTCCACCGCTTTGGGGTTGGCCACGATCAGCCTGGCGCCCTTCCGCACCGCTTTCTTGATCCGGTAACCGGCGATGGGGTGGGCGTCAGTCGTGCTGGTGCCAATGGCCAGGATGCAAGAGGAGTCTTCGATTTCGGCGATGGTGTTGGTCATCGCGCCGCTGCCCAGAACGGTGGCCAGACCGGCCACGGTGGGAGCGTGTCAGAGACGGGCGCAGTGATCGATGTTGTTGGTGCCCATCACCGCCCGGGCAAATTTTTGGATGACATAGCTGTCTTCACTGGTGCACTTGGCCGACGCGATCGCCGCAAATTGGTCACCCTTATAGCTGTTTAATTTCTCCGCCACCAGGGCCAAAGCCTCGTCCCAGGCGGCTTCGACCAGCTCGCCGTCCTTGCGGATCAGCAGGGCGGTAAGCCTGCCGGGATGGTTAACGTAACCGAGGCCGAAACGCCCCTTGACGCAAAGGCTGCCGCGGTTGACCTGGTTGCCGGGGACAGCCCGGCTGCTGACCACGCGCCCTCCCCTGGCCCCAACGATGATGCCGCAGCCGCAGCCGCAGTAGGGGCAGACGGTCTCGACTTCGTAGGCCGGCTCCTCAAACTTAACGGGAACGAGGGCCCCCACGGGGCAGCGGGCGACGCACTCGCCGCACGAGACGCAGGCGGACTCAAGGATGGGTTTGTCGCCCAGCACGCTGATCTTGGTGCGGGTGCCGCGGAAGGCGAAGTCGATGCAGCCGTCGCCCTGGATCTCGTCGCAGGTGCGCACGCAGATGCCGCAGAGGACGCACTTATTCATATCCCGGGTAAAGAAGGGGTTGGAAGTGTCCAGGGGATGATCCAGTTCCGGCTTCCGCACGCGCCGCAGGCTCTTTTCGTCCACCCCCACATAACTGGTCACCTTTTGCAGCTGGCACTTGCTGTTCTTGACGCAGGACTGGCAGTTGTAATCGTGGTTGACGATGAGCAGCTCCAGGTTGACTTTCCGGATCAGATCCAGGTCGGCGCTGGAGGTGCGCACGACCAGCCCTTCCTCCACGGGGGTTTTGCAGGAGACCGTGGGCCGCCGCCCTTCGATCTCCACCAGGCAGAGGCGGCAGATACCCACCGGCTCCAGATCCGGGTGGTCGCAAAGGTGCGGAATATAGATGCCGCTGTCGAGCGCCGCCCGCAGGATCGATGTGCCCGGGGCGGCCTGCACCGGCCTGCCGTCGATGGTAAGGGTGATTAAGTCCGACATGTGCTGCCCTCCTTACTTTGGCTTAATGCGGCGCTCCCATCGGAGACACACTCCACCGCCTGCACCTTCTTCGGGCAGGCCTCCATGCAGGCGCCGCACCTGGTGCACCGGGCGGGGTCGATCACGTGGGGCTCTTTTTTCGCGCCGGTGATCGCATCCGCGGGGCAGGCCTTGACGCAGCGCTCGCAGCCGATGCACTTTACCGCATCGATGCGGTATACGAGCAGTTCCCGGCAAACCAGGGCGGGGCAGCGCCTTTCGAGGACATGGGCCTCATACTCGTCCCGGAAGTAGCGCAGGGTGGTGAGCACCGGGTTCGGCGCCGTCTGGCCCAGGCCGCAGAGAGAGCCTTTTTTCACGCCTATGGCCAGCTCCTGCAGCAGCTCGATATCCTCGGGCTTCCCCTTGCCCTGGGTGATATCATCCAGGATGTTATACATCTGAGTAATGCCGAGGCGGCAGGGGACGCACTGGCCGCAGGATTCGTTCTTGGTAAAGTTGAGAAAGTAGCGGGCCAGGTCGACCATGCAGGTGTCCTCGTCCACCACCACCATCCCGCCCGAACCCATCATCGCCCCGGCGGCGGTGAGGGAGTCGAAGTCGATCGGCAGGTCGAGGTGGGCTTCGGGGATGCAGCCGCCGGAGGGGCCGCCGATCTGCACCGCCTTAAATTTCTTGCCGGCGCGGATCCCGCCCCCGATGTCGAAGACCACCCCGCGGATGGTGACCCCCATCGGCACCTCCACCAGGCCGGTGTTGTTCACCTTGCCGGTGAGGGCAAAGACCTTGGTGCCCTTGCTCCCCGCGGTGCCCAGGGAACTGAACCAGGCGGCGCCGCGGCGCAAGATCAGGGGCACATTGGCCAGGGTCTCCACGTTATTGATGCAGGTGGGTTTCCCCCACAGGCCCTCCACGGCGGGGAAAGGCGGCCGGTGGCGCGGCACGCCCCGCTTGCCTTCAATGGAAGCAAGCAGCGCCGTCTCTTCGCCGCAGACGAAGGCGCCGGCGCCCTCTTTAATCTTGATCGTGAAATTGAACCCGGAGGCGAGGATGTTTTCGCCGATCATCCCGTACTCCCCGGCCTGGGCAATGGCCGTGCGCAGGCGTTTGACCGCCAGGGGGTACTCGGAACGCACGTAGATATACCCTTCGGCGGCGCCGGTGGCCCGGCCGGCGATGAGCATCCCCTCCAGGACGGCGTGGGGGTCGCCCTCCAGGACGCTGCGGTCCATAAAGGCGCCGGGGTCGCCCTCGTCGGCGTTGCAGACAATGTATTTTTTATCGCCGGGACTGTTGTAGGCGAACTGCCACTTCGTCCCCGTGGGGAAGCCGGCGCCGCCCCGCCCCCGCAGGCCCGCGTTTTTCACTTCGTTAATTACGGCGGCGGGCTCCATCTGCAGCGCCTTCTTCAAACCCAGGTATCCGCCGCGGATGATATACTCGTCGATATTCTCGGGGTCGATCACCCCGCAGTTGCGCAGCACCTGGCGGTACTGCTTATGGTAAAACGCGATCTGGTCGTGTGAAACCACCGTCTGCCGGGAGACCGGGTCCTTGTAGAGCAGGCGCTCCACCAGGTTGCCCTTGACCAGGTATTCTTCCACCAGCTCCGGGACGTCCTCCGGCTTTACCTCGCAGTAGAAAACGTCGTCGGGGTAGACGATAAAAATGGGCCCCTTTTCACAAAACCCGTGACAGCCGGACATGATGATGCGCACCTTGTCCTGTAAATGATGCTTTTCCAGCTCCCCGGCCAGGGTGCTCTTTATATCCAGGGCGCCCGATGAAATACAGCCCGTTCCGGCGCAGATGAGGATCTGTTTTTCATACACCTTCGTCTTCGCTCCTTTCTCTACCGCTTTCTCTACCGCTGCTTCAAGTCTACTGCTCCCGGTAAGCGGGGCTGTGGGCCAGCCTGGCAATGATAGCCTCCCTGGCCGCCCGGCATGCGCCGTTCTCGTGGCAGAGAGGCCCGCTCAGGCTGCACTCGACAAACTTGTCACAGGGGGTTTGCGGGCTGTGAAAGCACTCCGCACAGCAGTGATCGATAAACTTTTGCATCTACTCCCGCCCTCCTTCCGCACCGTCCCCGTAGGACGTCAAGATCTCTTTCGCCCGGTCGGGGGTCAGCTTGCCGAAAGTCTTCTCATCGATGGTCATCACCGGGGCCAGGCCGCAGGCCCCGATGCAGGCCACCTGTTCGAAAGTATATTTTCGGTCCCCGGTGGTCTGGCCCACCTCCACCGCCAGCACTTCCTTTACCCTGTCGGAAACCTTCCTCGCCCCCCGGACATGGCAGGCCGTCCCGCAGCAGAGCCGGATGATATGCCTGCCCCGGGGCTGCAGGTGAAACCGGGCATAAAAGGTGGCCACGCCGAAAACCTTGCTTTCGGGCAATCGTAAAAAATGGGCCACCTGCCGCATCGCTTCATCGGGCAGGTAACCGAGCTCCTCCTGGACTTCCTGCAGAATCGGGATCAACTCGTTCTTTTCACCCTTGAAGGAAGCGAAGATAGCATCCAGCCGCTCGTCCATCAGATCACTCCCCCTACTACTTTGTATTGTTTTTTGTTCGGTCCTTCCTGGTTGGACCTTCTCTTCGATACCTGGTACCGGCGGTTCTGCGTTTATGCGGTCCTGCCGATTCGAATTATATTAATCCTGCTATAAAGACCCGGCCTCCTTACTGTTTTCTAGAAAAGACAAACATTGTTTAATTCTCCTTTAAACAATTATACTCCTGCCGCTGATCACAATTAGCTGAGAAAACAATTCAAGAAGCAGGAGGCGGGATACAAGAGGCAGATAGGATAAAGAGGTAGGGAAGAAAGAGGTAAAAGCGAAAACACGGCGGCTACTCTGAATCGTTTTCGTAAACCTTAACTCCCAGGATGGGCATAAGCAGGCGGACGGCCTCCAGGTGCTGCCGAATGCGATCTTCCAGGGGCAGCTTGCGGGTGGTTTCCACAGTAAAGCTTTCCAGGCCCAGCAAGAGGGAGGCATAGATAGTCCCCCCGTAGACGCCGCCACGCTTTACCTGGAACCGGTGAAGCTCTTCCGGGATGGAAGAATTAAGACCTTGGATGATCTGTTCGACAATTTCCAGGGAGGGCGCATCTTCGGGATAGATAATTGTCTGCCCCAGCTGGTAGGGCTGCACGCGCTCGAATTCCCAAGCCTCGTGCAGGTCCACCACCCACTGCGGCCGGTATTCTTCCATGACCCGGTAAATGGCCGCAGCCAGGCGCTCGGTGGGGTTGCCTGCGGCGTTGCCCGGGAAAGAGGCGTTTAAATTGTCGGTCCCCGGGGGGTAACGCGTATTGGTTTGCACGGCGTGCGCATTGGCGCGGGGCAGTACCAGCAAAGTCCCCCGGTCAACCGACCACGCAGCGATAATGTCGGCGGCCAGGTAGCCGGCGATTTCATCGCCGTGCACCCCTCCCATCACCATCACCACGGGGCCTTCTTTTTCCGCCGTAATGATAAAAAGAGTGGTTTCCTGGATGGTATCCGGCAGTAAAATCCGTGTCGCCCGTGCAACACTTGGCGGGGCCTGGCCGTCCCCGGCTGGGACAGGGGCGCCGCGGTCCTGTTGCTGCACTGCGCAAACCATAAACAAGACAAACAGGAAGAGCGCCAATAAGAATATGTACCCTTTTCGGCTTAGCATCCGGTATACCACCCCATAAAGCAACTTTCAACACCCAACCAATTTACCCTTCTTTCAATTTATAACAGCATTTTCACTGCCGCCGCGCATCTTTCATTTCAGGGGCTCCGGAAAGCCGGCGCCTGCAACAACAGGGTGCCCATTGCGGTCACCCGATATTTGCCGGCTTTATGTTGAAAGAAAGGAAAAGATAGCACCAGGAAAGAACATTACCGTAAAATAATACCCTGGGAGGAACCGGGAGATGTTTAAAAAGTTATTGTTCCTATTTCTTGCTTTGTTGATATTGGTAGTGGTGCTTACCTCCTGTGCCGTTGATGCGGAAACCAGGGGGCGGCGAGCGGTGGACAATTTGATTGCGGCAGTTGCCGGAGGCAAGGTCGAAAACATTGAGATTACGGTTGGTGAGCTAAGCCTGACCTTAGGTGATTTGTCCGACGCAGAGAAAACGGAACTAGTGAATATAATCCAGGAAACACGGTATAAAAGAAGCTTGAAGAAAAACGTGGAGTCGCCCGGTACTTCCGATGGAGGGATCAGAATCACTCTGGTGGATAGGATTGAATCCATTGGTTGCTATGGATACTTTGTGTCCTGGCTTTACTCAGCGGAATACGGTTGGTACATTGCCATAACCAACGAAAGCCTGAGCCGGTGGATGCAGGATTATGTGGAAAAAAAGCGCAACTAAAAGAGCCGTCCTTATAGCCATGAACAGGGCATAATAGTTCCGGGAGGATATCGAAAAGATGATTCCGATCCGTGATAGCGCGCCCCGCAAACGTTTCCCCCTGGTTAATATTATCCTGATTATACTCAATGTCCTGATCTTCTTTTTCCAGCAGGCCCTGGACCCGGCGGAGCTGCAGCAGTTTTTTCATACATACGGCACCGTCCCCCTGGAGCTGACGCAAGGGTTGGGCCGGTTTATCCGGTTGGAGCTGCCTTTCCCGGGGTTGCTCGGCACCGCGCTCCCCCTGGTGACGGCTAACTTTCTGCATGGCGGCTGGCTGCACCTGATCGGCAACATGGTTTACCTGTGGGTGTTCGGGGACAATGTCGAAGGCCGCCTTGGCCATCTGCAATACCTGATCATTTACCTTTTGATGGGGGCAGGCGGTCAACTCTTCCATGTCTTATTTAATCCCCATTCGCCCGTTCCCCTGGTGGGCGCCAGCGCCGCCATCGCCGGCGTCCTCGGCGCTTACTTCATTCTTTTCCCCCGCTCGCGGGTTCTGACGCTGGTCCCGCTGGGGTTCTTTATTACTTTTATACACATCCCGGCGGTTATTTTCCTGGCGTTCTGGTTTATCCTGCAGCTGTTCAACGCCGCATTCCAGGGATTGGCCATCGATGTTCAACCGGTAGCCTGGTGGGCCCACGTCGGCGGATTTGCCCTCGGGATAATCGTGGGTATTATGGCCAAAAACAAAGCTTATATCAAATAGGTGTGTCAGGGGGACGGAGTTGTTGACACATGCATGTCAATGAGCGGGCTTAATATTACAGCGAAAAGCGCTATGTGTCAGCAATCCGTCCCCCTGACACACTGATCGGGACCGGGGTGAAATCGACGCCGTCGGCGGCGGCGAAGCGGTAGGTTATCCCGCGGAGTTCGCCCTGAAGCGTTTTTTCCCGGCCGGGGTCGTGGATGTGCCCGTAAACGCAAATCTTGACCCCCGCCTGCTCCATCAGATCGGTAAACCCGCTGGGCTGGTTGGACCGGTTAAACGGCGGGAAATGGAACGCCGCAATAATACGCTCGAAGCCTGCGCGGCGGGCGCCGTCCAACGATAGCTTCAACCGCTGCAGTTCGCGCCGGTAAACTTTCCCGTCCTCTTCTTTATTGAAGCCTTCTTCCCCGGGGCAAAGCCAGCCCCTGGTCCCGCAGACGGCCCACCCGTCCCAGGGAAAATGGTCGTTTTGCAGCGCGTGCATGCCGGCGGGCAGCGCGCGGCGCACCTTGCCGATTGCCGACCACCAGTAATCATGGTTGCCGCGGATCAGGAGTTTATGCCCGGGCAGGGAAGCCACCCAGGCCAGGTCTGCCGCCGCTTCCTCCAGCCGCATGGCCCAGGAGATATCACCGGCCACGATGACCAGGTCACCCGCACCGACTACCCGGTTCCAGTTGGCCAGGATTTTGGGGGGATGATTGTCCCAATGCGGCCCAAAAATATCCATCGGTTTCGGCTCGTTGTGGGAAAGATGCAGGTCCGCAAGAGCATAAATAGCCATCCAATCACTCCAATATTTATTAATACGCCCGTCTCCGGCGGGAAAAGCCCGATAAACAAGGATCCACGGGCTTAAAGCGCCTACCCCCGGCTGAGCAAATGTCCGTCCCCCGTTGACCCGCTCTGCCGCTTTGACCAAACCTGCTTCAATGTTTTAAAATTACGTCGGCTACGGGAAAGGAGGTCAAATGCATGATCCTGCTGGAATTACAGCGACAGTTGAAAAAAAAGCGCTTTACCATCCAACGGCTGGTCTTCCTCGCGGTTTCGGCTATGACCTTTTGCGCGGCCTTACTCTTAACCATTGAAGCCGCTGCTGTTAACCGGGGTGGCAGCGCCGGGCAGGCGTTCACCCTGGAGTTACAGGAGGCGGCTGAGGAAGACTTGCGTCTCCAGCCAAACGAGAAGGAAAAAGAGCTGCTCGCCCGGGCGGTTTACAGCGAAGCCCGGGGAGAACATTTTCAGGGACAGGTAGCCGTCGCGGCGGTTATTCTTAACCGGGTTGAAGATCCTGACTTTCCAGACGACGTAGCCGGAGTGATCTTTCAACCTCAGGCCTTTACCGCCGTAGCGGACGGGCAGTTCTGGCTGAATCCGGACCGGGAGGCGTACCGGGCGGTAGAGGAAGCCCTGAAGGGTGAAGATCCCAGCTTTGGCGCACTCTACTACTACAACCCGGCTACAGCCACCAGCTACTGGATATTTGGCAGGACCACCATTACCCGTATCGGCCGGCACATCTTCGCCGGTTAAACACGGGGGCGCCGCCTGCCGCCTAAGACAGAATTGCCTGATGATAGCTATATTTTACCAAAATAGCGCTCTTGATGCAAAGGGTGCTTTTTTTCTGTTCTTTTGTAAATATACAATCTTTCAAAAAAATACATTGATATTTTACAATAAAATGATATAATGTCAGCAGATTCTTATAAATTGCTGGATATCATGGTCCCCATGCCAGGGAGGCGCAATGCATGAAAACTAAGGCAGATAAACGTCCCCGACGCTATCTGCGCAGCAGGATTACGCGCAAGCTGATCCTCGATACCGCTCTTAATGTATTTTTGAGTGAAGGTTACGCCAAGACTACCATCGCCAAGATTAGCGAGCAGGCCAATGTCGGCTACGGAACAGTATACAGCCACTTCAAGGGGAAAGATGATATCCTGAACCATGTTGTAGACGGAGTCATGGATGAATTCTATAATTTCTTAGATCTCAATTTTACCCCTTCCAGCTACGAAGAGGCCCGCGAAATTTTTTTCCAGTTGATCCGCACCGCCTTTGTTCTATCGGACCGGCACCGCCCGATCATGAAAGTCTACCAGGAAGCCCTGGGGCAGTCGGAACAGGTCACCGGCCACTGGCAAAGCATCATCGATCAGTTTATTCGAAACGCAACCCAGTCGATTATCTATGCCCAGGAGGCGGGAATGGCCAGGCGGTTTGATCCGCAGATCGGAGCCAAGGCCTATATCCTGCTGATAGACCGCTTCATCTGGGAGGTCGTCCAGGGGAAAGAGGGGGATCTCGATCACCTGGCCGCCGTGCTCACCGATATGCTTTTTACCGGCTTCTTTAAAGCGCCTGCCCACCGGAAATAAAGCGAACTCTTGTTATTGCCCGTGGAGCCCGGCAAACTTCCGCCCGGTAAAGATCACCCTCGCTTCAGTCACAATCCAATCTACGGGACGATCCCATGCTTCGACCGGGACTGCCGGGAGCAGCTGCAGCTCGAAAGCCGGGGCTACCAGCAAGCATTCCGGCTTGAGCGTGCGGATGAACCGGTCGTAATAGCCGCCCCCGTATCCCAGGCGGTTGCCTTTCAGATCAAAGGCGACACCGGGAACAACCAGGAGATCGATCTCACCGGGCTGCGCCGGCCGGAGCGCCTCCGGGCGGGGTTCGGGGATGCCGTAAGCGCCGGGCGCCAGGTCGCGCTCCCAGTCCAGCAGGAGCGATGGGATCAGCTCCCGCGATGCGGGGACCGCCCGGGGCACCAGCACCTGCATCCCCCGCGCCATGCTCTCTTCCACCATCCGCCTGGTATCGACCTCGCTGCGGAACGAAAGGAAAAACATGACCTTGCGCGCACGGCAGTACGCCGGGAGCAGGCGGAGCTTTTGCCCGATCAGTGCGCTTTTGCGGGTAATTTCGGCGGGACCAAGGCTGTCGCGTTGTTGGCATACCCGCCGCCTGATTTCGTGCTTGCCCATTTGCACTTTGACTATCGTTCCTTCCCGGGCTCCTTGAAGGTGATTTTGATCAGTTCGTAGTCGCGCGTGCCGAGGCCGATCGCCGCGGCGTAGGCCAGCTTGGCCCGGTAATCGGTGGCCGGGTGGAGAGCGCCGAACTTGTCTTCGCCGGGCTCGAAGTTGGACTGCAAAGCCGAGCCCCTGATCCCGGCCTGCCCGTTGACCAGGTCGGCCGAAGCCTGGTCCACGGCCACCGGGTCGCGGGAAACCGCAATGCCGACATCGGGCACGACCGGGGAGTCGCTCCAGCTGCAGCAGTCGCAATCCGGCGCAAGGTCCAGGATGAAATTAAAGAATACCGCCTTCTCTTCCTTCCCCTGCAGGGCGCCGGCGGCGTACTCGACGATCCGCTCCACCACGTCCTTCATTTCGGATTGCCACCGCACCTGGACGGCCCCGTAGGTGCAGGAGATGATGCACTCGCCGCAGCCGCTGCATTTTTGCAGGTTGATTTCGGCCCCTTTGCCCTTGCGCAGGGTCAACGCCCCGGCGGGGCACCATTGCACGCAGGTGCCGCATAAACGGCAGCGATCTTCCTTGATCGCAGGCTTCAGGACGGAGTGCATCGACTGCTTCCCGGCCCGGTTGCCGCAGCCCATCCCCAAATTCTTGAGGGCGCCGCCGAAGCCGGTGAGCATGTGCCCCTTGACATGGGAAAGCACGATCAGGGCGTCGGCTTCAACGACGGCGGAGCCGATCCGGGCGCTCTGAAAATGCTTCCCCTTGATCGGAACCTCGTGATAGCTGCGGCCGCGCAATCCGTCGGCGATCACCAGGGGGGCCCCGGCGGTGGCATAGGAGAAGCCGTGCCGCAGGGCGGTCTCCAGGTGATCGACGGCATTGGAGCGCCCCCCCGCATAGAGGGTATTGGTGTCGCATAAAAAGGGCTTCCCCCCCGCCTCCTTGATCTTCTCCACAACCTGGCGCACCAGGACGGGATGAAGATAAGCGGTGCCGCCCCGCTCCCCGAAATGGGTCTTGACCGCCACCAGGGCGTTTTTCTCGATGGCAGCGGCCGCTCCCACCTCGTCGAACAGCTTCCCCACTTTTTGAACCAGGTTATCGCGGGCGGAAAAAGAACGCCGCTCCGCTAAGTAGACTTTGGCAGAAATATCGATCCACTCCTTTCCCCGCTGCAATTTACGGCCCTTCCCCCTCACGTATTGGGGCGGTGGGGTGGAAACCCGTACGACTGTTTTTATGTAGGGGCAACGCATGCGTCGCCCGCGGGCGTGGCATGCCGCGCCCTACACTATGAGTAGTGAGAAGTGAGATGTTAGATGTAAGAGAAGAATATCAGTTTCCTAAATTTTTCCTCCTCCATTTCTCACTTCTATCTTCTCACATCTCACATCTCATATTAGTAGGAGCGGGCCAAATAGGCGGCCTCCTTCGCTTTCCGGCCGCAGACCAGGCAGTTTGCGTGCGGCGCGCGCACGTCAAAGGGGATGCAGCGGATGGTGGCCCTGGTATCCTCTTTCACTTTTGCTTCGCACTCGTTCCGGCCGCACCATGACGCCAGGAAAAAGCCGCGCTCCCGCTCCATGATCTCAGCAAATTCCCGGTAATCGGATCCGCTGCGGGTATGCGCCTGGCGAAACTTTAAGGCCTGCTCGAAGAGGTTGCGCTGGATGGCCTCCAGGAGGGCGGGCAGCCGCGCGGGCAGCCCGCCCCGCGGCACCGCCTCCCTCTCCCCGGTATCGCGGCGGACCAGGATGACCTGGTCTTTTTCGAGGTCGCGGGGGCCCATCTCGATCCGCACGGGGACTCCTCTCATCTCCCACTCGTTGTATTTCCAGCCGGGAGAATATTCTTCCCGGTCGTCCAGTTTCACGCGCAGATCTCTGCGGAGGGTTTCCGCCAGGGCGCGGGCGGCGGCCAGGACCCCGTCCCTGGCCTTTTTGGAGAGGATGGGGACGATTACCGCCTGGATCGGGGCCAACCGGGGCGGCATGACCAGGCCGCGGTCGTCGCCATGCACCATGATCAGGGCCCCGATCAGGCGGGTGGAAACCCCCCAGGAGGTCTGCCAGGCATGTTTAAGCTGGTCGTCCTGGTCCATGAAGGTGATGTCGAAAACCCTGGCGAAATGCTGGCCCAGGTTGTGCGAGGTGCCGGCCTGCAGGGCGCGGCCGTCGCTCATCAACCCCTCCACCGTGTAGGTGCGGAGCGCCCCGGCGAACTTTTCGCGCTCGGTTTTGCGGCCGGCGATGACGGGGATGGCCATCTCCGTCTCCAGGAATTCCTTGTAGACGCCCAGCATCTTCAGCGCCTCTTCTTCCGCCTCGGCTTCGGTGCGGTGGCAAGTGTGCCCTTCCTGCCAGAGGAATTCGGAGGTGCGCAGGAAGGGGCGCGTGGCCTTCTCCCAGCGCACCACGTTGCACCACTGGTTGATTAAAACCGGCAGATCCCGCCAGGACTGGATCCAGCGGGAGTAAAAGTCGCAGATAATCGCCTCGGAGGTTGGACGGACCACCAGGGGCTCGCTCAAGACCTCGCCGCCGCCCTTGGTCACCCAGGCCACCTCGGGGGCGAACCCCTCGACGTGCTCGGCCTCTTTCTGCAGCAGGCTTTGGGGGATGAAGAGAGGAAAATAGGCGTTCTGGTGGCCTGTTTCTTTGATCCGGCGGTCCAGCAGCTCCTGGATCTTTTCCCAGACGGCGAAGCCGAAGGGGCGGATGGCCATACACCCCTTGACCGGGGCGTAGTCCATCATTTCGGTTTTCAAGATCACGTCGACATACCACTGGGAGTAATCGACCGCCCGGGGTGTAATTTCTTTGACGAATTCTTTTTTCTGAGCCTCGTTCTCCCGCCCGGCCTGCTGCTCCATCGAGGTCACCCTTTCTTTGAAAATACTACCTCATTCTAACATAGTTTATCTTTTCCCGCCAAGAAAACCTAGATGATTTAGATGATTTTGAGAAAGCAAGGGGACGGGATTGTTGCTTCCGCCGGTCAATTCGATGAAGCCACTCCAAATCGTTCCACCGGGCGGTATCAACATCAACCAGGAGTATCCCGGTGCCCAGAAAAGCCAGGAAGCGGCGGAAACACCGGATTAGGGCCTTGCGGCTCGCTTTGGTTTGCTTAAACCCGTTTTCCCACCACCAGTTTTTAATGATCAAGCCTCCGCTCTCCTGATCCCGTCCCGGCTCAAACCGGGCTGCAAATCGGTCGCCGTAGAGGACCGGCAGAACGTAATAACCGTATTGCCGCGCGGCGGCCGGTTTATAAACTTCCCAGCGGTAGGCGAACTTAAAGAGCTCTTGCACCCCATAACCCCCGCTTTGCCCGTTAAACCACCCGGCGGCAACAGCCCCTGGTGGGCGAGAAGAAAGCGGCGGGCCTGCTCTTTACTGATCGCCAGGTTTTTCATGTCTTGATTGTAACATGGTCTGCCTGAAAGAACAAATGTTTAGCGCTGAGCCGGGCTCGCACCGCGGCCCGCACGCATAAGGCTTGGCAAAACCGCGCTTTAATTAGTAAAATGTATGCTTCGAGCAGTTTATAAGCGCTGTTATACCGGCTCGTGAACTGCTGCTAGCGAGCGCGGGGCGGCAATCTTTTTCCTGTGCTGCCGGCAGATTCCACAGGTGAATTGATCTAACACTTTTTTTCAGGTACAATTTAACCATGATGCTAAAAGTATGCTCTACCTGCGGCAATGAAATCGATGCATCTGCCATGCGCTGCGGTTACTGCGGTTCCCCGCAGCAGCGGAACAGGGCAGAGCCAACCGGGGTACGACGCCTGCCCTGTTATACCGTCAACATCGAGGCCGGCCGGCCCTCGGTTGAGGAAGGCATTCAAAGATTGAAGGAAGGGTTGTTGCGTGCCAGGCACTCCGGGATAAAGATCATCCGTGTTATTCACGGCTACGGCTCAAGCGGAACGGGAGGCAAGCTGCGGGATGCCTGCCGTTTATTCTTGAGGCAGGAGAAGTCTGCCAGGCGGATCAAAAGCTTTCTGCCGGGTGAAGATTACACCAGGGGTAGCGGCGCTGGAAAGGATCTCTTTAACCGTCACCCCGGGCTGCAGCAGAGTGAAGGCTCCGACAGCCGTAACCCGGGCATCACCCTGGTGGAGCTGTAAAAAATGCAGGCTTCCTGGCAGGCTGTGTTTGGGAAGCAATAACCCAGGCACCCCCTGCTTTCCCGGTGGTGCCTGAAGGAACAACCCCGTCGCCTTGCTCTTCGTGAAGCAACATCCCCGTCCCCTCGCTCTCGCTGTCTAAAGCAACAACCCCGTCCCCTTGTTTTTTAGTTTTTGATCATGATTAAGAGCATCTTGAACCTGGCGCTACCCTTAAGGGCATGCGGCTCCCCGGCGGGCATGATCACAGCCTCTCCCTCTTTCAGCCGGAACTCCCGGCCGGAGATAGTGACAGCCGCTTCTCCGTCCAGAATGTAGACCAGCGCGTCGAAAGGGGCGGTGTGCTCGCTCAAGCCCTGCCCCCGGTCAAAAGCAAAAAGGGTGACCGTACCGGTTTTTTGCTGGACGATCGTTCTGCTGACCACGGAACCCGCCTGGTAACCCACCAGTTCTCGCAGCGCGAAAACTTCCGCTCCTGAAAGGCTTTCTTCCACTCTTCTTCCTCCTTTGATCATTTTTATCTTCTCTTTTGACTTTCTCTGTGCCGCAAGGCATCGAATCCTCTCCCGGAGTTTGCAGAGCCCAAGGAGCGGCAAAATGCTTAGCGCACCGGCATGGCCATGTAGATGTCGGGTTTTCCCGGGCCGTTGGCATCGGGCATCACCCCGATTATTTCGAATCCCACCTTTAAGTAAAACTCGAACGGGTGGCGGCGCAAGTTTCTCAGGTCCCGCAGGTGATCCAGCACACCGGGGAACAGCTCCACCCCGCCCAGGTTGGTCATGTTGGTCTCGTCGTCGGTGCCTACCCAGAGCGTCAGGCCGCCGCGCTGCTTCACCTGTGCGGCCAGGTCCCGCACCAAGGCGCTGCCGATCCCTTTATTCCGGAACCCTTCCCGGACCACCAGCGGGTGCAGCTCCCAGACATGGCCGTTGTAGTGCCTGATCCCGCCGGTCCAGCCAATGGCCGCTCCTGTTTCATCCACCGCCACCCGGCAGATCCGGTCCGGCTTAAAGAACTCCCGGACCTCCTGCAGGGCGCCGTCCAGGTCGGGGTATGCCTGCGGCCAGCCGGCAGCGAAACCCTGCACCAGCATCTCCGCCGCTTCCCTGATCCGCTTTTCGTTCTCCTGGACCAGGTTGACGATCGTAACCTTTGCTGTTTCAGTGACCATAACGTTCCTCCTTCCACGGATCGCCGTGGTTGTGATATCCCGCAGTTTCCCAGAACCCCGGCCGGTCGTGTTCCAGGAACTCGACCCCGGTGACCCACTTGGCGCTTTTCCAGAAGTAGAGCCGGGGCACCACCAGCCGGACCGGCCAGCCGTGATCCGGGGTGAGCGGCTTACCGTTGTGCTTCAGGGCGAAGAGAACATCCGGCTGGAAGAAGTCTTCCAGGGTAAGGTTCGTGGTGAAGCCGCGCGCGGCATGGATCAGCACGAACTTCGCCGCCGGGCGGAGCCGCGCCAGTTCCTTTACCTGCCCGGCGGAAACCCCTTCCCAGGTGTTGTCCAGCCGGGACCAGCCGGTAACGCAGTGGATGTCTGAAAACACCTTCACCCGGGGCAGGGAGCTGAATTCCGGCCAGCCGAGGCTGACTTCCTGTTCGACCAGGCCGAATAGATCAAACCGCCACTGGTCGAGATCCATCCGGGGTACCGCGCCGTAGTGCAGCACCGGAAACCCGCCGGTCTGCTTCTGGCCGGGCGGGATCCGCTGCTCCCGGCGGGTATCGGAACTGACCACTGTTTCTTGATCGCCCATGGTTTTCCTCCAAAAGCAGTCCGATCTGCTTACTCCATATCTTTATTATGCACCGATTTTTCTGCCGGCAGTCGCTTCGGGAAGCCCACGGCATATTAAGTTATGGTGCCTGGCACCATTTATTAAGTTATTGCCCCTCCATTACATCAAACCAGTTGCCGTGAGAATCAAGGCTTACTTGTATTGCGCCCCCAGGTTGAATTCGGTGCGTTCAATCAGCTCCTGCTGCATCTCCTTGTTCAGCTCGACGAAGTAGGCGTTGTAGCCGGAGATGCGCACCAGCAGCCAGCGGAAGTCCTCGGGGTGGGCCACGGCTTCCTTGAGCATGGCCGTGGTAACGATGTTGAACTGCATCTGCATGCCGCCCAGATCGAAGTAGGTTTTAGCGTAGGCGGCCACCCGCTCGACAAAAGCCTGGTGGGTGTCCTGCGGCCCCGGCGCCACTTTCACGTTGAAGGCGATATTGTTCGGCATCTTGAGCGGGTCCAGGCCGGCAATGGTGTGGATGGAGGGCAGGAGCTGGTCCGTTACCCCGGGGGACGGGGTGATGCCGGGCGTAAAAGGTTTTCCCTTGAACCGGCCGCTCGGCAGCGCCCCGGAAAGGGTGCCGAAAGCGACGTGGTTGGACATGCTCCAGAAACCGCTGGTGTATTTCCCGCCGCGATAGTTGGTATGGGCCTGGTAGCGATCGTAGATAAAATCGATCAGCTCCTGGCCCAGGCGGCGCGGCGCCAATGCGCCAGTGCCGAACTTCGGGACCCTGGCCATGATCCGGGCGTGGAGCGCCTCGTAGCCTTCAAAATTGCGCCGCAGGGCTTCCAGCAGCGACCGCCAGTCTACAGCTTTTTGCTCGTAAATCAACTCCCTGATGGCAGTCAGGCTGTCGATGACATCGGTAATGGAGACCAGGGCCGCCCCCGAGGTATTGTAACGGGCCCCGCCGTCGATCACATCTTTGGCCCGCTCCATCGGCCCGTCGAAGAAAGACGAAAGCAGCGGTGTCGGGTGCTGCTCCTGGTGGGAACGGCCCAGCAGGTTGTTGTACTCGATCGACCGGTCGATCAGGTAGCCGAGCTGTGCTTTGTAAGCGTCCATGAAATCTTCAAAAGCGGGAAAGGTCCCCTCCGCCGCCGGATCGCCGGTTTGCGGGCCGACCTGCTCCCCGAGCAGCGGGTGCACCCCGTTATGGAGCGCCATCTCCAGGGGCGCGACGGTGTTGAGGAGCATGCAGTTGGTGTGCCCCATGTGGCGGCCGCAGCTGGTCGGCTCCACGCAGCCGGTGGCCCCCCAGTCGCGGGCGTCCGCGAGGGCAAACCCCTGGTTGACCAGGGCGGGGACGATAACCGCGTCGTTGTGCAGCGACGGCGTCGCCGCGGTGATTGTGTTCACCTCGATCAGGCGCTTCAGGTATTCCGGCGAGTTTGCCGCCGGGTGGTAGCGGGCGTTAACGTTGGGCTCGCGCAAGCCCAACATCTCGGTCACCTTGAGGAAGATATAGGTCATGTCGTAGACGGCGCTATTGCCCTCCCGGTCCACCCCGCCCAGGGTGAGCGCCTGGTCGGAGGAACTGCCGCCGAAGAGCCGGTTCCCCAGGTCCGGCACATTGGGCAGGTGGTCGGCGCACTTCAGGTAAAAGCAGCCGGTCAGCTCGATCGCTTTCCTGACGAGCGCATCGCGCTCCGCCGCCGTGGCGGCGCCCGCCAGATCCTGTAAAAAATAGGGCTGCAGCACCTGGTCCAACCGGCCCAGGGAGAGCCCGGCGTTCATGTTTTCCATGTGCAGGGCCACCCAGCAGATCCAAATGCTGTTGAGCGCTTCCTGCAGGGTGCGGGCCGGGTAGGCGGGCACGCGCGCGCAGACCGCGGCCATGGCTTCGAGTTCGCGCCGGCGGCGCCGGCCGGACTCGCTGTTTTGATCCAGAGCCGCCGCCAATTCGAGCGCTTTCCGGCTTAAGTTCCGGGCATAGGCCAGGACTCCCTCCTGGGCGATCTGCATGGCCCGGTAGAAATTGCGCTCTTTTTCCGTAGAGACGGCTTTTTCTTTTGCGGCGGCTTCACGGATTAGATCCAGCAGGCCGCGCTGCAGGATCATCGGGAAGTCAGGGATGGTGTGCGAAACGGCGTGCGCCTTCCAGCAGAAGTAAAGGACCCAGCGCCCTTCGAGCTGCTGGCAGCGGGGGTTTTCGTATTTGCGGCGGGTATATTCCATGATGTTGCGGTCAGTCCAGAAGGGAAAAACCGTGAAGTTCAAGATATCGATGTCCTCTGCCGAAATCCGGTAGGGGTTTAACTCCCTTTCATCCACCGTCAGCAGTTCCGGCCAGAGGGCGACCGCGCCAAACTCGGGGAAAAGGAGCACTCCCACCTCGCGGGTGGTGGTGGTGCCGGCGAGCAGATCCCAATCCCGGATCACGGGGCGGCGATGGGCCAGGATATGGCGCAGCGCTTCGGCCTGGCGCACTCCCGGGTCCCAATCACGGCCGCTTGAGTCCTGCTCGAAGCCGTGCTCCAGGAAGTATTCTGTCAGCAGGCGCGGCCTCTCCGTGCAAATTGCAGCGGGAGTAGTAAAAAGGCTTTCCCGCACCGCCTGCAGCCGGGGGAAATCGAAGAGGCTGAAACTGCTTAAAAAAGGTTCGGCCAGCACTTTGACCTGGTCGTGCGGCAAAGCCTTAAGAGAAGCCCTGTGGGTCAAAGGGTGAGACGACCTGGCGGCCGGGTTGTAATCTGGCGGGCGGGGGTTTTCCTTCCGCCGGGCGAGCAGTTTTCTCTTTTTCCGGCCCAGGGTCATCTCTTTCGAAAGGTGGCCGAACTTGGCCAGGTACATCAGGTTCCCTTCGATGAACAGATTGTTTTCCAGCAGCATGATCATCGGATCGGCGGGAGCGGTGACAGAGAAAAAGCTCTGCATCAAGCGGGGGCTTTTAAAATTAAACGTCAGATCGGGATTCGCGATTTTACCCCGCCCGACCTTCATCCGGCCGCGGTCAAACACGGCGTAGACACAAACCGAATCGTCCAAGGCCCGGAACTGCGCCCGAGCGTTGAATTCAAAGCGGGCCCGTCCATCCTTCCCGTCAAGAATGTTCCGCCGAAACGTGGGGCTCAAACGGAAATACGCGGCCATCAGCCGCAATACGCTGCTGGCGTAGAAACCGGCAGTATCCATATCGTCCAGCCTCCTTGGAAGCAGATTTTCACTCCAGGCTGAAGCGGTAACTGGGCTCTGCGTAACGGCGATCGGCCTTTGGCGGGATTAGGCCAAGCCTCCGGGGTCGGGTCATGGGTAACTTTCACTCAATATTGTCAATATTTAGTTTATTCTTCCAATCACAATCTTAACACCGCTCCCTCACCCGGTCAACAAAAATACCTCCGTTGCCGAAAATATATCAAGGGGACGGTTCTTTTGATATATCTATTCTGTAACCCAGGCCAACCCGAAAAAATCGATCAATAAGGCCTGTTTTTATCCTTCTGATGATGTCCACATTAAGTGGGAACACGCGCGTCCATCTTGAAAATAACACCGCGTTATTTTCACCGAATAAACGAGTTATCAACACTCCGTCCCCCCGACATCTCTAACATGTGCCAACAACTCTGTCCCCCTGACACATGAAGCAACGCTGCAGAAGATGTGGAGCAATAGAACTTTCCCCGCACCGGCAAGGTCTTTTTCAACCGGTTCATTACACAAACTCCTGCAGGAAAATCTCCACCACCCGGGAGTCGAAATGCTTGCCGCTTTCCGGGCGGATATGATCGTAAACATCGGACACGGCGAAGGCCATGTCGCCGATGGCGCTGAGCTAGCGCACTTCCTCCGCAGTAAAGGGCTGCGTTTCCGGGCCACGACGCCGAAAGACCGCCATTACTCCGAGCAGGTCTTCTTCCGATTGTAAAGGAACTAAAACAGCCGGACCTGTCTCTGCCGCCTGATCCACAGACAGCTGTTTCGGCTCTTCGCTGTACATAGCGGAAACCAGCGTCTCGCGGGTGCGCAGAACGACGCCGCAAAGCCCTTCTTCAATACTGAAAGACATTCCGGTATTACTTAAAAACAACTGCAGCCAACCAAAAAACGCAGTTCAACCATGCAAGGAGCCTCCCCGGATCCTGTTGGCCCGGGGATAGCTTCCCAGAACTTTTACAAACAAGGAATTCTGTCTCAGTTTATCCAGGGCGGATGAAACTTCTTCATCCTTACGGTGTCCTTGAATATCCATAAAAAATAGATACTTCCCAAGCTCCCCGCGAACCGGGCGGGATTCTATCCTGGTCAGATTCAGGTTGTGCCGGGCAAAAACGGCCAGGGCCGCGTAAAGGCTGCCCGGCCTGTCCTGCAGCCCGATTAGCAGCGATGTCTTATCATCACCCGTGCGCGGGGCATCTTCCCGGCTGATAATTTGAAAACGGGTGATATTGTGATCGGGTTCATCCTGGATATCCCCCTGAAGCACTTCCAGGCCGTAAAGCGCGGCGGCGCGCCGGGAAGCGATCGCCGCCTTTCTTTTTCCGCGGAGGCTCACCAGCTCCGCCGCCCCGGCGGTGCTCGGCGTGTCAATCAGGACCGCTCCCGGAAGAGCTTCATTCAAAAAACGGCGGCATTGAGCGAGGGCCTGGGGATGTGAATAGACCTCCCCGATCGCCGGGAGCTTCTGCCCCGGAGAGGCCAACAGGAACTGCCTGATCTTGTAAAGCAGTTCTCCTTTTATTTGAAGGGAGTTTGTCCTGGAATAACATTCCAGGGTCAGGTTTACGGTCCCCTCCAGGGAGTTTTCCACCGGGACAATCCCCTCATCAACCTCTTTTTTTTCGATGGCGTTCATCACATCGTGGATCGAGGGGTAAGGCCTCAGTATAAAATTTTCATCCTTACAATATTCCCCGGCCGCCTCTTCGGTAAAGGTGCCCGGCGGGCCCAGGTAGCCGAATAACCCTGTCATTTTTAAATATCCTCCCCAAAACCGGTCGTGGCAACGTGCCGCGGAGCGGGCCGGCTCTTTTTCAAACCCCGGAAGGATCCGCCGCTGCGGCTTCAAGGTCCTCCCTTAAAACGGCGGCGCCTTTCAGGTAGACATGCTTGATCTCCCGGGGTTTCATGGAGGTGTTGACAAGCATTAAAACCCTGATACAGCGCGGGAGCGCGCCGGTTACACCAATCTCAACAGAGCAGAACAGCGGCACATCGGTCCACCCCATCCGGCGGGCGGCTTTTGCCGGGAAAGCGGCGTTCAGATCAGGGGTTAAGGAAAAAATAACAGCAGCGACGTTCTCTTTTGCCACAGCATTGTCGGTTACAATCTGCCGGAGCAGCTCGGCGGTTGCCGCCAGAATCTCTCCCTCATCGTTGGACGCTGCATCTATTGCTCCCCTGATGCCCCTGACATTCAATTCCGGACTCCTGGCGCCGGCCCGCTCAAAGCCATATCCGCCGCCTCCCGGCGGACAAAAAGAGGAATCTTCAGATGCCAGGGCGTACAGAGCCAGGAGATAGCTCCGGGGTCCCAGGCCGCTGATCTGCCCGCGTGCTACCGGAGCGATTACAGAGCGGCGGCGCAGTTCTTCCCGCGCATAAATATTGGAGAGGTGGACCTCTACGGCAGGAACGCTGACGGCTGCGAGGGCATCGCGCAGGGCGATGCTGTAATGGGTAAAGGCCCCGGGATTGAAAATGATGCCTTCGTATTTTCCCTCAGCCCCGTGGATGAGATCAATCAACGTTCCTTCATGATTGGATTGATGGCAATCCACCGTGATCCCTAATTTTTCGGCCTCCCGGCGGATCATCGCATCCAGGTCTTCCAGGGTATAGATTCCGTAAATCTCCTTCTCTCTTTTTCCCAGCAGGTTCAGGTTGGGACCGTGCAGGATCAATAATTTTTTCTTTCCGATCATCTCCACCCCCTGACGGCGGCAATAATTGCATTCACGGCTTCCTCTACTGTTGCACCGGTGGTTTCAACAGCCAGATCTGCTTTGCGGTAAAAGGGCCTGCGCTTTTCCATCAGGTATTCGATGGAAGCCCGGCGATTGACCCCATTCAAAAGGGGCCTGTCCCTTGTCCCGGAGAGCCTCTTGCAGGCCTCGTCGGCTGAAACGTCGAGGAAAACAACAACGCCGTTTTTGCGCATGGCAGCCATATTTTCTTCCCGCAGCACAGCTCCTCCACCGGTAGCAACAACACACGTACCCGGGAGTTTTCCGGCCAGCAACCCTAACAGCTCTGTTTCCGCGTCGCGGAAAAAAGTCTCACCAAAGCAGCTGAATATTTGGCCGATACTCATCTCCAGGGCTCTCGCGATAACCTCATCGGTGTCGTAAAAATCAACACCAAGCCTGGCGGCCAAAAGCCTTCCGGCGCTGGATTTTCCCGCACCCATAAATCCGGTTAAATAAATGTTCGCCGCCGGTTCAGATTTCGGGACTTTCATGTATTCGCGAACCGCCGGGTTTTTAAAATGCATCTGCTTCATCTTTCCCGCTCCGGGCAGGCTTCCGCCAAAGCGTTCTTCATCGCTGCGAGCGGTGCTTTTCGGCCCGTGAAAAGTTCAAAGGATTTCATCCCCTGTCCCAAAAGCATAGCCATTCCGTTGACCGCGCTATGTCCATTGCGGGAAGCCCATTTTAATAACGGGGGATCCGCCGGACTGTAGCGCAGGTCAATGACCGCCTTTAAACTGCTAAACCGTACGCAGCCGGAAAACAACCCGCTTTCAAAGGGATCAACACTGAGACAGTTTATGATCAAGGCAAAGTCTGCGCCTATATGATGAAAAGCATTCTTTTCCAACCGGCGAACTTCCATCTCCTTGCGGTGGCAGAGCTTATGTTTACACAACCGCTCCCGCAGCGCCTCTCCTCTCTCAAGGGTACGGTTGAAAATGGTCAGGTGGCCGGCCCCTGCTTTGGCCAAAGCCAGCGATACCGCTTTAGCCGCCCCTCCTGCACCGAAAAGGCAGACTTTTTCCCCCTTTACCGGCAATGGGGGAGTAATGTTATGCAGCAGGTAGAGAAACCCCTCGACATCGGTGTTAAACCCTTTCAGCCCGCCGTCTTGATCAACAACAGTATTCACGGCTCCCAGCAGTTCCGCCTCGGGGGAGAGCCGATCCAGGTAAGGAACGATCGCCTCTTTGTGCGGAGCGGTAACGTTGGCCCCCGCCATGCCCAGGGCCATAATTGCTTGAACCGCATGGGCCAGGTGCCCGCTGCGCACACGGAAAGGCAGGTAATGATAAGGCAGTCCTTCCGCCCGAAAGGCGGCGTTGTGCATGCAAGGAGAAAGAGAGTGGGCCACAGGGTCCCCAAAGAGCCCGAATATTTTTGGATCACCGTCAAGCATATTGTCAATTTCCTTTCAAGGCCGCCTGCCGCCCCGCTTTGGCGCATCGGGGGGGCTGCTAATCCGTTTTTTGCTGCAGGCACCAGGTTACCGCTTCCCTGATCTCTGTCAGGGGAGGGGACTGGCAAAGCACTGCTTCTCCGATCGCGCAAGGGAGAACGAATACCGGCTCCCCTCCCCGCTTCTTTTTGTCGGAATGCAGCGCCTTCAGAACCGCCTCCGGGGTTAGGTCCACCGGCGGCGGTGGCGGCTTCAGGCGCCGTAAAAGGCTGATGATGCGCTGGGCATCTTTTTCCGCCAATATCTTCAGCCTGGCAGATAACCGGGTAGCCGCGATCATGCCCGCGGCCACCGCTTCACCGTGCCGGTAATATTCGTAAGCTGTGGCCGATTCCAGTGCATGACCAATAGTATGGCCGAAGTTGAGAATACTCCTCAAGCCTTTTTCCTTCTCATCCGCGTAAATCACCTTTCCTTTAATCATGATCGCCCGGGCGATGAATTTAAGCAGTGTTGAGCCGCCGATCCCCAGAACAGCATTCTCTTGCAGGTTTTCCAGCCGGCGGAAAAGCGCTTTATCGAGGATAACGCCATATTTGACGAGCTCGGCCAGGCCGGATTTAAACTCTCTCGGCGGGAGGGTCTTCAGGGTATCCGGGTCGGCCAGGACCAGGGAAGGTTGATGAAATAAACCGATCAGATTCTTCCCCCGGGGGTGATTGACGGCAACTTTGCCCCCCACGCTGCTGTCTACCATGGCCAGCAAGGTCGTGGGAATGTGGATCAAAGAAACGCCTCTCATGTAGGAGGCGGCAACAAACCCGGCCAGGTCTCCAATTACCCCTCCGCCCAGGGCCACAACAATACCTTCCCTGTCCAACCCGGCCTCCAGGGCTAAACCGTAGATCCGGAAAGCCGTTTGCAGCGATTTGACCTGCTCCCCGCCGTTCAGCACAACTGTTGAAGGCCTGAAACCTGCTTCCACCAGGCTTTGGCGGCAGCACTCTCTGTAATGCACCGCTACATTTTGATCTGCGATCAGCAGCACGGAACGGGGGATGTGGTGGCGCCTGATGATCGAACCGGCTGCCTTAAGAATGCCCTTCTGCAGGTAAACGGGATATTGATTTTCCTTCGTTTTTATTTGAATTTTAAGCATCGCTTGCTCCCAGGTACTTCCCAACCATATCCTGATAGTTTTGATAGGCCTTCTCGACCTCAACCAGAGAGTCTCCGGAGAACTTCTCCAAAAAGGCCCTGGCCAGCTCCCAGGAGACAACGGCTTCGCCTACGACTGAAGCGGCGGGAACGGCACAGACATCGGCCCGCTCCACAGATGCCGGAGAGCGGGAACGGGCGGCGAGGTCCACGCTGGAAAGGGCTTTGCGCAAAGTTGGGATCGGTTTCATGGCGGCCCGCAGCACGATCGTTTCGCCGTTGGTAATCCCTCCTTCCAGCCCTCCGGCGCGATTGGTCGTCCGAAAGATCCTTTCATTTTCATCCAGAAACAGCTCGTCATGGGCTTCGGAACCGTTTAGTGCCGCGGCGGCAAACCCCAGCCCGATCTCCACTCCCTTGATCCCGGGGATGCTGATCAGCGCACCGGCCAGCCGGGCATCCAGCCGCCTGTCCCAGTGCACGTGGCTGCCGAGGCCCACCGGGGCCCCTTGAACATGGATTTCAAACACTCCACCCAGAGTATCGCCTTCCTTTGCGGCTTGATCGATCCGCTCCACCATCAATTTTTCCGCCTCCCGGTCAAGGCAATATAGATTGGGGCTTCTGGCTTTGTTAATCCGCTCTAGGTCCCATGCCGCCGGGAGGGCGGGATGCGCTTCGACCCCGCCGATGGCGGCAACAAAAGAGGCGATGCCGATCCCGAAATGCTGCAGGAAGAGGGCGGCGACCGCGCCTACGGCCACGCGCATGGCCGTTTCCCTCGCGCTGGCGCGCTCCAGCACGCTGCGCAGGTCGTCCTGGAGGTACTTGATCCCACCGGGAAGGTCGGCATGCCCCGGGCGCGGCGCGGTAACTTTTCCGGAGCCCGGCTCAGCGGGTAAAAACAGAGACATTGTCTTTTCCCAGTTGGGCCAGTCCCTGTTCTCAATGATCATTGACAAAGGGCTTCCGGTCGTTTTCCCAAAGCGGATCCCGGAGAGAAAGGCGACGCTGTCTTTTTCAATGGTCATGCGGTTTCCCCGCCCGTAACCTCCCTGCCGCCTGGCCAGCTGGCGGTTAATATACTTTTCGTCAATCAACAGCCCGGCCGGGAGCCCCTCGATAATCCCTGCCAGGGCCGGACCATGGGATTCACCTGCCGTAAGAAAGCGCATCGCAAGTCGGCGGAACCTGCCCCGGCGCCTTTTCATCTAAAGCTGCCGGGACCCGTTCCGGCAAAACCTCCCCTCCTTCCAGAATAAAAGCCGCAAGCATTCGGTGCCAAAATCTAAGAAGCAATCCCGTTCAAGACCGTAAAGAAGCCGGGGAATGAAGCCGCGACGGCTTCCGCTCCGCCGATCACCGACTCGCTGCCGGCAAATAGGGCTGCCGTGGCCAGGGCCATGGCGATGCGGTGATCGCCGCGGCTTTCGCAGCGGGCGCCGGAAAGCCTGGCGCCGCCGCTGATGGCCAGCCCATCCGGCAGTTCTTTGATCAACGCCCCCATTTTCTGCAGCTCATTCGAGATGGAGCTCAGGCGGTCGGATTCCTTGACCCGCAGTTCGGAGGCTCCTTTGATGACCGTTTCGCCCTGCGCAAAGAGGGCGGCCACCGCGAGGAGAGGGATTTCGTCGATGACCCGCGGGATCATCTCGCCGCTTATCTCGACGCCCTTTAACTTAAAGCCGCCCCGGACAAGCAGATCGGCAACCGGCTCGCAGTTGTCCTCCCTTTCGTTTAAAATGCTGATTCCGGCCCCCATTTGCGCCAGCACATCGAGCATACCGGTCCGGGTGGGGTTGATGCCCACATTTTCGAGATAGAGCTCCCCGCGGGGCGCCAGTGTTGCCGCCACGATAAACGGGGCGGCGGCGGAGATGTCGCCGGGGATGCGAAATCTCTCGCCCTTCAGCTTGGCCGGGCTTTTCAAGATGATAAAGGATCGCCCCGCCTTTTTAATCTCGGCGCCCAGGTAGCGCAGCGCCCTTTCGGTATGATCCCTGGTGTTGTAAGGGTCTTTAATTTCGGATGTGCCACGGCTGTAAAGGGCGGCGATGAGCAGGGCGGACTTCACCTGGGCGCTGGGAACGGGGAGGGTGTAGCTGATCGGGAGCAGATCGTATCCTCTGATGGACAAAGGCAAATGCTCGCTGTTATGCCTGCCGCTGATGGAGGCGCCCATCTGCCGCAGCGGTTCTGTGACCCTCTTCATGGGCCGCCTTCTAAGGGAGCCGTCTCCTGTCAGCGTCGAGTAAAAAGGCTGACCGGCCAGCAAGCCCGCCAGCAGGCGCGCCGTGGTCCCCGAGTTTCCCGCGTCAAGGACATTGTCCGGCTCCTCAAAACCGCGCAGGCCCCTCCCTTTTACGGTTAATTTTTCTCCGTCAGCGGCAAACTCAACACCCAGTTCCTTTAAACAGTTCAATGTGGCCCTAGTGTCATCCGCCGCTAGAAGGCCTTCAATCTCGATCGTCCCTTCTATCAAAGCTGAAAAAAGCAGGGCCCGGTGCGAAATTGATTTGTCTCCCGGCACTTTCACCTGTCCCGCGATTTTCTCTACCGGCTTGATCGTGATCTCCATTTTTTAAGCATCCTCCTGTTTTTTAAAAATTTTTCTATTGAGGCGACCGGAATTGCCCCGGGGAAATATCAGGTTCTCTTATTCCGACTCCTGACTTCTGGCTCCTGACCCCTGACCCGATTATTTCAGGGAGCGTCTCAAAGACGCCGCCGTGGTCAATGAATTGTATAAACCGTCCTTATTGCGCCGCTCCAGGTGCCCGCGCAAAATGTCAACTTCGCGGAGAAATAAATCAAGGGCTTCCCCCACGTGATCCGCATTGCTCAACAATATATCGCTCCAGAGAGCAGGATCTCCCGCAGCGATGCGGGTGGTATCTTTAAAGCCCCCTCCTGCCAAAGAAGAAAGACTGCCAACACCCCCGCTGCTGCCGCCCAGAACATTAACGAGCGCCGCCGCGATTAAATGCGGCAGGTGGCTGAGCGGGGCCATCACCCGGTCATGCTCCCGGGCGCTGATCCGCAGGGGGCGGGCGCCGAACAAAAGCGCAATTTTTTCCATCAGTTCCAGCGCATCTTGAGAAGCGGTCCTGCCCGGAGTGAGGAAATAAACGGTTTCCCGGAAAAGATGCGGGCTTGCCGAATCAATACCTGAAAGTTCTGAACCGGCCATGGGGTGCCCTCCGACACCGTCGCTGCCCGGGGGCAACCGTCTCTCCATCGCTTCGACAATTTCCCTTTTACTGCTTCCCACATCGGTAACCAGGGTTTTTTTGCCGAGCAAAGGAGCGATCACCTCCAGCAGTTGCAGGTTCACGGCCACGGGCGCCGCCAGGATCACCAGTTCGGCACCGCGAAGAGCGTCGGCCAGGGAGGCTGTTTGATCTACGGCCCCTTTGTCCATTGCTTTTTCCATGGCCCGCGGCTCCAGATCGTTTCCCCAGCGCTCCCGGGCAATGCCGTATCGGCCCAGGGCCATGCCCAGGGAACCCCCGATCAATCCCAGCCCGATGATACAGCATTTTTCTACGATGCAACTGTTTTTAAAGGTTCCGACCAATTATCTCCGCCACCTTCTTCAGGGAATCCATCATCTGTGAAAACTTGCCCGGAAGCAGCGATTGCGGCCCGTCACATAACGCTTCCTTGGGGGAAGAATGCACTTCAACGAGCAGTCCATCGGCACCGGCTGCAATTGCCGCCATGCACATCGGAGAAACGCATCTCCAGCGCCCGGTGCCGTGGCTGGGATCGACAAACACCGGCAGGTGGCTCAACTCTCTGGCAATCGGAACAGCGCTGAGATCCAGTGTATTTCGAGTATACGTTTCAAATGTCCTGATGCCCCGTTCACACAAAATTACTTTTTCGTTTCCTTCGCTTAAGATATATTCCGCCGCCATCAGCCATTCTTCGATCGTCGCCGAGAGGCCCCTTTTAATTAAAACCGGTTTTCCGACCTGCCCCAGCTCTTTCAACAGTACAAAATTTTGCATGTTGCGACTCCCGACCTGGAGGATATCGGCATAAGCGGCCACAATTTCGACCGAACGCCGGTCAAGAACCTCCGTGACCACGGGAAGCCCGGTCATGCTGCGGGCCTCGGCCAAAATTTTCAACCCTTCCTCCTGCAGGCCCTGAAAGCTGTAGGGGGAAGAACGCGGCTTGTATGCCCCGCCCCTTAAAACATCGGCCCCTCCTCTTTTTACGGCTTCTGCGGTCAGCAGATAAGAGCCTCTTCCTTCAACTGCACACGGTCCTGCAATGACCACAACCTTCCGCCCGCCTATTTCCACCCCTCCAACCTCGAATACCGTCTTCTCCGGTTGATATGCCCTGCTGGCAAGTTCGAAAGGATGGGAGACATTGATCACCTTGTCGATGTATGGAATTGACCTTATGGCAGTACCCACGTCATCTCCGTATTCCCCGGAAACCCTTAAAATAAAGCTCTTTTCCCCCCTGGAGCGATGGACGCTCCAACCGAAGCCCTTCAGCTGCTTTTCCACCTCCTCGATCTCTTTTTCCGTAACACCCGGGCTCATAACCATGATCATTGCGGCACCCTCCTTACGATAAGCAAAAAGTCTTCCGTCCCTAGGGACGGAAGACTTGGCTTCACGCGGTACCACCCTGGTTGGGCATTTCAGTGCCCCCCTTTTTTCAGGGTACGGGCTTGGTATTTCCCGCCCGGTGCCTGAAAAAAGTGCTTGATCAGCAGTGGTTTCAGGTACGGGCTGAAAGACGCCAGCCTTATACCCCCTTCCTTTTAACGGTGGAAGTTTCCGTCAAAGCCTACTGACCGTGAAGGCGTAACCGGCTTTCGGTTTGCCGCTCAGGAGTGTATTTCAACAACTTCCGGACGCCGGGTCGCAGCATCCTCCGGCTCTCTGCAGTCCATCCGCTGCCTACTTCTCTCCGTCATCGCTTTACCTATTTTTTCCGAACCGACGCCTACCTTACCGGCAATACCGGGTTGGTGCCTTTTAGCGGTTCTTCAGCCTGCAACTCCAGAGGGAACTTCGTCCGGTTGTTATACCGAGAGGCTTTCAGCCCCGGGCCTCTCATCTCTGTGGAAAGCAGATCCGGCTTACTTTCCTCTTTCATTGTTTTAGGTTTAATATTTAAATGAGATTTTAACACAGCGGTTTTACTCTGTCAACTATTTTTTAATTTCAGTGTGATCGGACTGTGATATTGTCACCCTGTAATATGAAAACAGCCGAATAAGAAACCTGTCGGTGTTGTCTCGATGCCTAGTTTCAAGACCGGAACGATTCGATAAACTTAAAATCGTTAAGGAATTTACCCACCCGGTTTATTATCTCTTCTGTGGTCCCTCCCGCTTCGACTAACTTTACGATCGCGCTCCCGATGATTACCGCATCGCCGTCATCTCCCAACGCAATCAGCTGCTCCGGACTGGAGATGCCAAAACCCAGGGCAAGTGGCAGTTGTGTAAATCCGCCAACCCGATTCAATAATTTCCGGCCCAATTCAGAAATAGCCTCCCTTGCGCCGGTAACTCCGGTAACGGAGACGCAATAGATAAACCCGCGTGCCCGTTTAACTGTTTCCACTATCCGCTCGGCTGAACTGGTCGGAGAAAGAAAATAGATGAAGTGGATGCCGGCCGTTTCCATGGCCTGGCAAAGTTCTTCGCTTTCCTCCAGCGGCAGGTCCGGGACAACAACCCCATCGATGCCGCTTTTCAAGGCGGTTTTTACAAACTTAGGTATGCCGTAAGCAAAAATAGGGTTGTAGTAAGTCATCATGAGAAGCGGGATCCCGGTCCTGGCCCGCAGCGTTCCCGCCAGGGCCAGGACATCTTCAAGCGTTACCCCTTTCTTTAAAGCCCGCGCCGAAGCAGCCTGAATCACAGGCCCGTCGGCAACAGGATCTGAAAAGGGGACTCCAAGCTCTACCATATCAACGCCGCAGCGGGCCATTTCCAGGACAAGAGCCCCTGTAACTTCCAGGTCCGGGTCGCCGGCAGTGAGGTAACCGATGAGCCCCTTGCGCCCGGAAGCCCTTAATTGCGCAAATCTTTGATCGATCCTGTTCATATCCCAACCTCCTCCAGAGCTTTCGAGGCCACCTCCACGTCCTTATCACCGCGCCCGGAAAGGCAAACCACGACGCTCTCCGCCGCAGACGTTCCGGGGAGGAGCTGCTCAAGATAAGCTGCCGCATGGGCGCTCTCAAGCGCGGGAATAATCCCTTCACACTCTGTAAGCAAAACAAAAGCGTTTAAAGCTTCCGCGTCGGCAACGGCTACGTAGGTAGCCCGTCCCGTATCTTTCAAGTAGGCATGCTCGGGCCCAACCCCGGGATAATCAAGACCCGCCGAAATAGAGTGGGCTACCTTGACCTGCCCGGCGGCATCCTGCAGAAGATAACTGAGGTTACCGTGCAACACCCCGGGGCTGCCGCCGGTTAAGCTTGCCGCATGGCTGCCGCTGGAAAGACCCTTTCCCGCCGCCTCCACCCCGATCAGCCTCACACCCTCATCCTCGAGGAAGGGGTGGAAGAAACCGATGGCGTTGCTCCCTCCTCCGACACAGGCAACCAGGTAATCGGGGAGCTTCCCTTCGCTTTCCAGAATCTGTTCTTTTGTCTCCCGGCCGATCACCGCCTGGAAATCCCGCACCATGGCCGGGTAGGGATGCGGCCCCACCACCGAACCGAGAATATAATGGGTGCTCTTCACATTGGAGACCCAATCGCGCAGGGCTTCGCTGGTGGCGTCCTTCAAGGTCTTGCTGCCCGCAGTAACCGGTATTACCCGGGCACCCAGGAGCCTCATGCGGAAGACATTCAGCTCCTGGCGCCTCATATCCTCTTCGCCCATGTAGATAGCGCATTCCAGGCCGAACATGGTCGCCACGGTCGCCGTGGCCACGCCGTGCTGGCCGGCGCCGGTTTCCGCGATCACCCGGCTTTTGCCCATCCGCCTCGCCAGCAGCGCCTGGCCGAGGGTATTGTTGATTTTATGAGCGCCGGTATGGTTCAGGTCTTCCCGTTTAAGGTATACCTTGGCACCCCCCAGCCTTTTCGTCAGACGCCCGGCAAGATAGAGCGGGGTCGGCCTACCGCAGTAATATTTTAAGTAATAATCGAGTTCCTTCCGGAACTCCGGGTCGGACTTGCAAGCCTGATATCCCTCCTCCAACTCAATCAGGGCAGCCATTAGCGTTTCCGGGACGAAACGCCCGCCAAAACGCCCAAAATATCCTCTCCCGTCAGGTAAGCGCACTTTTTTCCCACCTCCGGACAGTCTCGATAAACTGCTTGATTAAAAAAAGATCTTTTTGGCCGCCGGTTTCAACGCCTGAACTGGTATCCACTCCATCCGGCTTGAGCGCCCGCAGCGCCGTAACCACATTTTGCGGGGTAAGCCCTCCCGCCAAGATCACCCGGATCCCGGAAAAGTCGGCGCATTGATCCGATTTAAACAGCTTCCAGTCCCAGGGCTTACCCGTTCCGCCCCCCGCTCCGGGGAGATATGAATCGAGGAGGCAGGCCCAGATCTTTCCCCGGTAAGCTTCTACCGCCTGAAAATCCCGGGGAGAGGCTATCCTCAAGGCCTTGATCACTTTCACCGGGAATTGGCTGCAGTACTGCGGGCTTTCTCTACCATGGAACTGGAGCAGATCAAGACCGAGGTATCGCTGTATTTCAGTCACCTCCCGCCGCGGCGCATCCACGAATACGCCGACCTTTTCCAGTTCACAAGGAAGCAGGTCAACGATACGTTTAGCCGCATCGACGGCG
>JAGUZX010000100.1 GCA_020060545.1 Desulfovibrio sp.
GCAGCTGCGGCGCGGCGGCGCTCTCCTGCAGCACGGGGCGATCCTGCTCGCACTGCCCCTGGAGCTCTACCGGCAGGTGCTGCGGCCGCCTGCCGCGGGAGATGGTTCGGCATACCTGGAACTGCTCGGCCGCGAGGCCGCCGGGCTGAACGACCTCGGCTACCCCGTCACCGGGGCGGATCTGGCCGCGGCCCTGGTGCAGGGTTTTGCAAAGATCTTATCCGTCACATTCAAACAATAACTTAATAAATGGTGCCAGGCACCATTTATTAAGTTATTTGAGCGGCGGGATGATATAAGGAGGAGATTGTCATGGAACACTACCGGCTTACCGTGATCGGCGGAGGGCCGGGCGGTTACACCGCCGCCCTGCGGGCCGCCGCCCTCGGGCTGAAAACACTGCTGGTTGAAAAGGAACACCTCGGGGGGACCTGCCTCAACCACGGCTGCATCCCGACCAAGACCCTGCATTACAGCGCTTCCCTCTTTCAAAAACTCAAGGACGCCTCCGAGTACGGCTTCAGCACCGGGCCGGTGGGCGTTGATTACGGCAGGATCCAAGAGCGGAAAACCGCCGTCGTGGCCCACCTGGTGGAAGGCTTAGGCGGCCTGCTTAAAAACGCCGGGGTTACGGTTTCCTTCGGCCAAGCCCGCCTGGCTGCCCCCAACCGGGTGGAGCTAGAACTTCCCGGCGGGGAAAGGTGCGCCGTGGAGACGGATCAGGTGATCCTGGCTACCGGAAGCGAGGAGATTGTCCCGGAGACCCCGGGAATGGAGCTGCCCGGCGTAATCTTCTCCCGGGAAGCCCTGGCGCTAAAACAGGTCCCGCAAAGCCTGGCGGTGGTCGGGGGCGGCGTGATCGCCCTCGAAATGGCCTCGCTGTTCGCCGCTTTCGGCGCCTCCGTCACGATCGTCCAGCGGAGCATCCTGCTGCGCCGGGAGGATCGGGAGATGGTGCGGCGCCTGACCCCTTTCTTACGCCGGCAGGGGATTAAAATCCTCACCGAAGCGCCGCTGCAGCGGATCGAGCAGGACGAAAACGGCCTCGCCCTGGTGTTGAACACGCCCCGCGGGGCGGAAACCGTCAGCGCGGCAACGGTCCTCGTGGCGGTGGGGCGCAAGGCTTCCTTCGGCGGGTTGGATCTGGCGGCTGCCGGGATCAGGCACGGTCCCGCCGGGATCGCGGTTGGGGAGACCATGGCAACGAACATCCCGGGTATTTTCGCCGCCGGAGACGCCACCGCTCCCGGTTACTTCCTGGCCCACGTCGCTTCCCACCAGGGGCTGGTAGCCGCGGAAAACGCGGCCGGCGGCAGCGCTTCATTCTCCGGGAAGGCCGTCCCGCTGTGCATCTTTACCCAACCCGAGCTGGCCCGGGTCGGCCTGACCGAAGAAGAGGCCCGCGAAAAATACGGCGCGGTAAAAGTGGGCAAATTCCCTTTCAGCGCCAACGGCAAGGCCTTCTTGCAGGGGGAGGGCGACGGGGTGGTCAAAATTATCGCGGACGGGGACAGCGGGACCGTGCTCGGCGTGCACATCCTGGGGCCGCACGCCTCGGACCTGATCCAGGAGGGGACCCTGGCTGTCGCCGCCGGGGCGAAAATCACCGACCTGGAAGAGTTGATCCATCCCCACCCGACGCTGAGCGAGGCCGTTTGGGAAGCGGCCCTTGCCGTGAACAAGGCCCCGATTCACCTCGCCCTCAGGGCCTAGTTTTGCAAATATTTCCTTGACCCGGGGTGCGCTGCCGCATATAATAACATCAAATCCTGCCCGATCAAAATTTGGCGCTCAAGGGGGTTTTACACTTGAAAATCCTGGTCAGCGATCCCCTGTCGCCGGAAGGGGTCGCCCTGCTGCAGCAACAGGCCCGGGTTGACATCAGGACCGGCCTGGCGCAAGAGCAGCTAATCGAACTGATCGGCGATTACGACGCGCTGATCGTCCGCAGCAGCACCCGGGTTACCGCCCCCGTCATCGAGGCGGGGAAACAGCTGAAGGTGATCGGCCGGGCCGGCGTCGGCGTCGACAATATCGACGTGCCGAAAGCCACGGAAAAAGGGATTGTCGTGATCAACGCCCCCGAAGGCAACACCATTTCCGCGGCGGAGCACACCCTGGCGCTTTTGACCGCCCTGGCGCGGCACATCCCCGCGGCCAGCTGGTCCGTCAAGCAGAAAAAGTGGAAACGCGAAGCCTATCTCGGGGTAGAGCTCAACCGTAAAAACTTGGGGCTCATCGGCCTGGGGCGCATCGGCAGCGAGGTGGCCCGCCGGGGCAGGGCACTGGGGATGAAAGTCCTGGGCTACGACCCGTATATCTCCGCCGAGCATGCCGAAAAGAGCGGGGTCGAGATGCTGCCCTTGCCCGCGCTCCTGCAGCAGGCCGATTTTGTTTCTTTGCACTTGCCTCTCAACCCTGCGACGCGCCACCTGCTCGGCGCCGCCGAAATCTCCTTGATGAAGCCCGGCGCCAGGCTGATTAACTGCGCCCGGGGCGGCCTTGTCGACGAAGCAGCCCTTTACCGCGCCCTGGTGGAAGGGAAAATCGCCGGGGCGGCCCTGGACGTGATGGAAAAAGAGCCGCCTTCAGACAACCCGCTGGTCGACCTGGAAAATGTGATTATTACTCCCCACCTGGGCGCGTCCACCCGGGAGGCCCAGGTAAACGTGGCGGTCCAGGTGGCCGAACAGGTCCTGAAAGCCTTGCGCGGCGAACCAAACGTTTCGGCGGTGAATGTGCCGGTGTTGATGCCGGAAACGATGGCCGGGTTGAGGCCTTTCCTGCCCCTGATGCGGGTCCTGGGCGGATTTTATATGCGATTGTTCGGCGGGTCGATCCGGGAACTCGAGCTCACCTACAGCGGCCAGATTGCTTCGCTCCCCCTGGCCCCCCTTACCACCTCCTGCCTGATCGGGCTGCTGCAGGGGGTCGTCGGCGGCCAGGTCAACTGGGTCAACGCGCCGCATATTGCCCGGAGCCGGGGGATTAAAATTAAAGAAACCGCCACCGCCACGGTGAAGAATTACGGCAACCTGATCACCCTTGCGGTCAGGGACGGGGAAAACGGGCATACGATCGCCGGGACCCTGCTCAACCAGGGCGACATGCGCATCGTCCGGGTCGACAATTACCGGATCGAGGTGGTCCCGGCCCGCTACATGATTGTCACCACTCACAACGACCGCCCGGGCGTCGTGGGCAAGGTCGGCACCCTGCTGGGCGAAGAAAATGTCAATATCGCCAGCATGCAGCTCGGCCGGACCGCCGCCGCCGGCGAGGCGATGATGGTTCTGCAGGTGGACGACTTCATCACGGCCGAAACAATGAACAAGCTCAATCAGCTCGATGTCATCGACACGGCCCGCTTCGTCGAACTGCCGGAAGAGGACCTTTTCCATTAGTGAGTTTTCCGGCGTTTCCGCCGCCCTGACGGCGCTCTTCCCAAGCGCTTTCATCCGCTATTGTATTCCTGATCCGCGCCTCGCTTTTTTTTTCAAAATAAATTAACTGTAAGTTCCCCAAAAAGCTCTCCTTAGTTCACAAATCGGACATATTCTGTTGGTACTATACTTGGTACTGGATCTTAAACCAAAATTAAACCGGGGTGAGAGCTTTGCGTAGAAATCCGGCCCGTCTCCTGTTCAAACCGCCGCTCTTGATTGCAATCGCCGGAACAATCTTGTCCTTGTTGCTTTTAGCGGGCCGCATCGATTTTGGACCCTGGATCGAATCGACGCTGGCACGAGGGTATGCTCATGTTGATCCCGGCCTTGCGGCGATTGAAGAAGAGAATAAAGACGATCCGGCCCGGGTTCTGGCGGGAGACGAAGAAGTAAAAGCCGAAGAAAAAACGGTTACTATCGGCGTCTACAAAGGCCCCGGCAGTTGGGATACCGGTGTGGAAGCGGTGGATCACTTCCTGGATTATTACGGCGCCCAACGGGCCGCGGTGGGCGCCGTGGATATTGACCGCAACCGGTTGAGCGGTGTTTACGATGCCATTTGGTTCCCGGGCGGATGGGCCGATCAATATCGAAACGGAATTGCAGTCGACAGTAACATTATCGACTATGTCAGCGGCGGCGGCATTTTTATCGGCAGCTGCGCCGGCGCCTATTATTTCAGTGAGCTGCTGCAGCAGCAAGGGCAAAACGTTTTTGCGGTTGAAGCATTCGAGTCGCTGGTTGAGCTGGTTGACTGGGGCACCATGACCTCCCTGGAGCCGGCCGGTGATAACGGCCTGGGCCTGGCGCCGTCCACGGAGATGCTCTATGCCGGCGGCCCTTCCTTTCAGTTTCCGGATCCCGGCACGGTAACGGTAATCGCATGTTATAGCGTTACCGGCGAGCCGGCGATTGTCTATTTCAGCCTGGGCGAGGGCAAGGTGCTGCTGATCGGGCCGCACCCGGAATTAGGCTTCCGGGAGGCGGAAGGGGCCTGGAACCTGGCCGGCGGTGACGGGGCGCAGTGGGAATGGCTGGAGGCGCTTTTGCACCATATCCTGGGCTGAATTGAAAAAACCTATCCGTTTGCCGGCGGCAGGGTGAAGCTGAACACCGTCCCCTGGCCGGCTGTGCTCGCCACCGCGATTGTTTCGCCGTGCGCTTCGATTATTTCCCTGGCAATGGCCAGCCCCAGCCCGGTGCCGCCTTTCTTGCGGTCCCTTGATTTCTCCGCCCGGTAAAACCGTTCCCAGATATGCGGCAAATCTTCGGCGGGGATGCCGGGGCCTTCGTCCCGCACCGCGATTTTAACTTTTCCGCCGGGCTCAACCGCGGCGGTAATGAAAATGGTGCCGCCGTGCGGGGAAAACCGCACCGCATTTTCGACCAGGTTTTGCATCACCTGCTGGATCCGATCCCGATCCGCCCATACCGGCGCATTTTCCGGGATCGCCGCTTCCAGGCGCAGCCTTTTCTCTTTCAACTGCGGCTTCAGCCGGTCGCCGAGCTCCACGGCCAGATCGACGAGGCTTAACCTTTCCCGCCGCAGCGCGAGCCGGCCCGCCTGCAGCCGGCTTAAGTCCAGGAGATCGGTAACCAGCCTGTTCAAGCGCTCAATTTCAGTCTTGATAATTTGCAGGTAGCGGGTCTTCCGGGTGTCATCCGCCGTCCCGTCCAAAAGGGCTTCCGCGTAACCCTTGAGCACGGTGAGAGGCGTGCGCAGTTCATGGGAGGCGTTGGCGATAAAGTCCCGCCGCATCTGTTCCAGGCGTTCGGTTTCGCTGATATCCTGGATCAGCCCCACCGCTCCCGGGGTAGCGTCGGTTTCGTCTTCGGCCGGGGAAACACGCACGGAATAATAGCGATCCTTCAAGTCGACGGTGGCCGCCTCCGGTTTGCCGCCGGCCAGGGAATGGAGGAACGGCGCCGCCAGGCGGGGTGAGGGGAAAACCTCGGCTACGGGCCGGCCCAGGGAGGCGTCGTCCAGTTGGAGCATCTCCCTGGCCGTGTTATTCAAGTATACCAGTTCACCCGCGCTGTTCACGCCGACAACGCCCTCGCGCATGCCGGCGACCATCGATTTGAACTTGCTCTTCTCCCGCTGCAGCGCGGTGATCGTATGCTCGAGCCGCTCCGCCAGGTAGTTGAGCGAAAAGGCCAGCTGGCCCAGCTCGTCTTCGGAGCTGATCTTGATCCGGCTGGAAAAATGCCCCCGGCCCATGCGCCGCGCCGCCGCGCTCATCTCCTGCAGGGGGCGGGAGAGGCGCCGCGAAAAAAAATAACCCAGCAATGAAGCCAGGACCACGGCGGCCAGGCCGCTGAACAGGACAAACTTGAGCAGGCTGCTGACGGTGGCCTTGATCTCGGTCACCGGTGCATGCAGGATAATGGCCCCCGCGGGGACCCGGTCGGCGCCAAACAAAACCGGCACGCCCACCGAAAGCATAACCTGTTCAAAATGAGGGAGATAGCGGCGCGCGGTCAGCGTCTCACCGCGGGAAAGCTGTTTAACCTGCTCCTCGGAGAGGCGCAGGTACGGCCCGCGGCGGAAAAGGCGCTCGCCGTAAGATGCCTTGATTACCAGGCCGTCCCGGTTGACTACCCAGATCCTGGCTTCCAGGAACCGGTCCAGCGAGGCCAGGAGCTCCAGGAAGCTCTCTTCACTGATTGTTTCCTCGAGGTAGCCTTCGGTCAGCCTGGCCAGCTCCGTCCCTTTGGCGGTCAGCTCGCGTTCTTTCTGATTAAAAATGTAGCCGGAGATAAGCTGGGGCAAAAGGAGGGCGATTACAACCAGCGCCGCCGCGATTACGCCGATGTTCATGATCAAAAGTTTGCTGAATAAGCTTTTTTTCAATGTTCGTGAACCTCAAATTTATAACCGACGGCCCAAACTGTTTTGATGTCCCAGGCTTCGCTTTGACCCAGTTTGCGCCGCAGCCGCTTGATATGAGTATCCACGGTCCGGGTGTCGCCGGTATAGGCATAACCCCAGATCTGTGAAAGAAGAAGCTCCCGTGAAAAAACCTGGTTCGGCCGGCTCGCCAGCAGCCAGAGCAGCTCCAGCTCTTTACGGGTAAGGGGGATGAGCCGTTCCTTCCGGGTGACCGTATATTCGGCCAGGTTAATTTTGAGGTCGTGATGCTGCAGGAGCTGTGTCGAGGCGGCTTCTTCCCGGGCCCGCCTCAGGACCGCCTTAATCCGGGCGACCAGTTCGCGCGGGTTGAACGGTTTGGTGACGTAATCGTCGGCCCCCAGCTCCAACCCGAGAATTTTGTCATAGTCTTCGCTTTTGGCCGTCAGCATGATCACCGGGAGATGCCGGCGCTGCTGGAGCTCTTTGCACACTTCCCAGCCGTCTTTCACCGGCATCATGATATCCAGCACAACCAGGTCCGGCGGATCCTGCTCCGCTTTGTGCAGAACTTCCCCGCCATCCCGCGCCGTGGCCACCTGGAAGCCGTCTTTCTTCAGGTAAAGCTCCACCAGTTCCAGGATATTTTCATCATCGTCGGCGACTAATATTTTATACCGGCCGGTATCCATAACGTCCCTCCTCGCACAGGCCGCTCTTAATCTACTATAACATAACATGGAAATGTGATAAATATGTGTCCAAACCGGCAACACTTTGGCATTCGGGGTTCACCATGCTTAATGCCTGGGATATAAGCAAATTTGTAGCTATGGACCGGCGCGCCTGGCCGCCCCTGCCGGGCCGGGAAAACCTCCATGCTTTTATCCCATGCCCCCTGGCCGTAGGGACAGATATCCCCAAAAGTATACCGGAATGACTCCAGGAAAATCACCAAAGGCCGTCAAATAATAGCATCTCAAGAAGGCCGGCCGGCATACCTCTACCGGCCCGGCTCTTTGGGAGTAAAGTAACCCCTTACTGGAGCGACCAATGAGGGGGCGTGACGGCCCTCTCATTGGTTTTTAGTGACGATCCCTGAACGGGAATTATGATCAAATAATATCGATCCCCAGGTATTTGTGTATTTAATCCTAAACAATAACAATAGCTGTAGTTGACAAGCATTGCAGAAAATTGCTATAATGGCCCCAGCAAAACGGACGCTCCCTGTTCCCGGTTTTACACTACCTTTTTTGCCGCCTACCTGACTAACGAGAGGGGGCTGCCGCAGAGCACAGCCGGCAACCTGTGGGCCCTGATCGGTGTGCTCAGTGTTTTCAGCGGCCTGCTCTGGGGTATCTTCTCCGATTATTTTGGCCGCAAGGCGGGCCTGATCGCCATCTTTGCACTGCAGTGCGTCTCCTTGCTGGTCTTTTCCCGCGCGACCGGTTTTGGCGGTTATTTAATCTCCGCCGTCCTTTTTGGCCTCACGGCCTGGAGTATCCCGGGGGTGATGGCCGCCAGTGTCGGCGATCACCTGGGGGGCAGGCTGGCGCCGGCCGCCCTGGGCATGATTACGCTCGTTTTCGGGATGGGGCAGGCGCTGGCCCCCGGTGTTTCCGGTTACCGGGCGGATTTAACCGCTTCTTTTTCCCTTGGATTTTTACTGGCTTCTTTCGGTTCGTTCCTCGGGGTGGTTTCTTCACTCTTTCTGAAACTGCGCCGCGTTAACGGTGTGCTAGCGGAAAGCGGCAGCGCCTGATACCGTTATGTCAAAGTCAGTGCCTGACACCAATACGATGACACCAATACGAAAGAGTGAAATTATGCCTGAGTTTATGTACGCCAACATAGAACGTGAAATGGAGCGATACGGCTACGATGCCGTGGTCAAAAGCCACTGCCGCATGTGCCACGGCGGGTGCGGCGTCCTTGTCTATGTCAAGGACGGGAAGGCGGCGAGGATTGCCGGGGACCCCCGCTGCCCGATCAACCACGGCACGCTTTGCAGCAAAGGGCTGGCCTCGGCGCAGCTTGCCTACCACCCGGAACGCCTCACCTACCCGGTTAAAAGGGTCGGGCCGAAGGGGAGCGGGCGGTGGGAGCGGATCTCCTGGGACGAGGCCCTCGATACCATCGCCGCGCGCATCCTCGGTTACAAGGAGAGCTGCGGGGCCGAGTCGATCGTCTTCGGCTACGGGACCGGGCGCGAAAACGAAGCGGTAATCTACCGCATCGCCAACCTGCTCGGTTCCCCCAATGTCCTTACCGCGGGCCATTTCTGCTACGGCCCCCGGATCGCCACCAGTATCATTACCTGCGGCACCAATCCGATCATCGATTACGATCATTTCCCCAAATGCATCATGATGTGGGGAAACAATGTCACGATCTCCAATCCGGACGAGTACAAAGGGGAGCCCTTTTCCGTGGCCCTGGAGGCGGGGGCCAGGCTGATCGTGGTCGACCCCCGGCTGACCCGCCCGGCCGCCCGGGCCGATATCTGGCTCCAGCTCCGGCCGGGCACCGACGCGGCCCTGGCCCTCGGCATGCTCAATGTCATCGTCAACGAGGCGCTCTACGACAGGGAGTTCGTGGAGCGCTACACTTATGGTTGGGACGAGTTCGTCGAAAGGGTAAACGAGTACCCGCCGGAGAGGGTCGAAGCGATTAGCTGGGTGCCGCGGGAAAAAATCAGGGCGGCGGCGCGCCTGTTCGCCGCGACCAAGCCGGCGGCGGTGCAGTGGGGCGTGGCCATTGAACAGCAGATCAACTGCGCCGATAACGACCGCCTGCTCATGTTTTTGATGGGGCTGACCGGCAATATCGACGCGCCCGGCGGACAGGTCCTCTACAAGACCCCCCTCATTGTGAACGTGGGCCGGTTCGGCGCCCACCACCTGCTCCCGCCGGAGCAGGCGGCCAAGCGCCTGGGAGGGGAGCGTTTCCGGCTGGCGAACCGCTTCGCGATCATCAACCCCAAGGCGGTCTGGGACGCCATTCTGGAAGAAAAACCGTACCCCGTGAAAATGCTCTTTTTCATCAGTTCCAACCCCGTCCTCACCCGGGCCAACGCCCGGGAAGTTTACCGGGCGCTGGAGAAGGTGGACTTCATGGCGGTGGCCGATTTCTTCCTCACCCCCACGGCGGAGCTGGCCGATATCGTCCTGCCGGCGGCGACCTGGCTGGAGATGGACTACATCGGCGACTACTGGAAGCGCCACGGCTACATCCTGCCGCGCCGCAAGACGGTGCAGGTGGGTGAATGCCGTTCCGATCACGAGATGCTCAACGACCTGGCGCACCGGATCGGGCAGGGCGAATACTGGTGGGACACCTTTGAAGGCGGCCTTGATTATATCCTCTCGCCGCTGGGGATTACCTGGCGGGAGTTCAAGGAGATGGATTACATCAGGGGGGAAGTAAAATACCGGAAATACCGTGAAAAAGGCTTTTCCACCCCCACCCGGAAATTCGAGCTTTACTCCACCGTCCTTGAAAAAATGGGGTATGACCCGCTGCCCCGGCACCGGGAGGCGCCCGAAAGCCCCGCCAGCGCCCCTGACCTTTACCGGGAATACCCGTATATCCTCATTACCGGGGCCAGGCAGCCCGGTTTCTTCCACACCGAGAACAGGCAGCTTCCCTGGCTGCGGGAACTGCACCCGGACCCCCTGGTGGAAATCCACCCCGCCACCGCCGCGAAAGAGGGAATTAAGGAAGGGGAATGGGTGATCATCGAATCGCCGCGCGGCAAGGTGAGGCAGAAGGCCAGGCTTTTCGCCGGGATCGACCCCCGGGTGGTGGCGGCCCAGCATGCCTGGTGGTACCCGGAAAACAAAGACCCGGGCCACGGCTGGGATGAATCCAATATCAATATTCTCACCGACAACGCCTATGAAGGCTGCGATCCCGCCATGGGGGCGACAAACGTGCGGACCCTGCTCTGCCGCATCTACCCTGAGAAGGCGGAGGCCGGAGACCGGACGTGACGTGACATTTGGGGACGGGGCAATTTTGTCACAAAACGTCGCCGGCAGACATTGGGGAAGGACCTTTAAGATGGGGACAGACCGATGCTTGCAGGTCTGTCCCCTGACCTAAGACCCGCTCGGCCGCAACGTCTTGTTGCCGGCAGCAGCAAGGTGTTGGGGATTTTCCTCCCTCTGCCGGCTCCGGCCGCCGCCAGGCGGGGCGGCAAGGTCGACTACCCGGAAAAAGAAAAGGGGTACGGTCATGAAAAAATACGTCCTGGTGATCGATGACGAGGCCTGCTGGGGCTGCAAGACCTGCGAGGTGGCCTGCAAACAGGAAAACGGGGCGCCGGTTGGGGTCAAGCTGATTGCTGTTATGGAGGACGGCCCCAGTGGTAACGGAGGAAAGCCTGCCTTTTGCTACCGGGTGAACGTTTGCCGGCACTGCGAAGACCCCCCCTGCGCGGCGGTCTGTCCGGCCGGCGCCATCGGCAAAAGGGACGACGGGATCGTTTTCCTCGATGGCGAGGCCTGCACCGGCTGCGGGGCCTGCGTGGATACCTGCGCGGAACGGGCCATTGCCTTCGACGAGGTGAAAGGAACGGCGGCGAAATGCAATCTCTGCCGGCACCGGGTCGATCACGGGCTGATTCCGGCGTGCGCCGACAATGTCTGCCCCGCCCACTGCATCTATTTTGGCGAACCCGCGGAGATCCGGAAGGCTGTGGCGGAGAAGAGAAAGACCCGCGTAACTCGGCACTCAGAACTCAGCAGTCAGAATGAGAGAACGGTAACTTAGACTTAATTGTCATGGCGAGGAGCTTGCGCGACGCGGCAATCTCAGCAGGATTAGTACCCCACCAAAGAAGAGATGGCCACGCTATCGCTCGCCATGACATCACTTTTCGCTCTAGTCCTAGCTGGCAGGGTCCTGGCGGCAGGGCCGCTGAAAGGAGAAAGAAAATGGGCTACGTCCAGGTTCACATCGGCGAGATGCTGGCCAGAAATGCGAGGATGTTTCCACACCGGCTGGCCCTGGTGGAGAGAGCGCCCGCCGAGCAGAAAAGGATCGCCATCACCTGGCGCGAATTTGACCGGCGCGCCAACCGCTTCGCCCGCGTCCTGCGGGAGATGGGCATTCAAAAAGGGGACCGGGTCATGCAGCTCATGCACAACTCCGTCGACTGGCTGGCGGTCTATTTCGGGATTGTGCGCACCGGCGCCTGGGTGGTGCCGCTTAATTTTCGCTTTACCGGTGAAGACATCGCCAAATGCGCCGCCGCCGCCGAACCCAGCGTTTTTGTCTTCGGCGGCGAATTTGGCGAGAGGGTGGAAGCGGCCAGGGATGCGCTGGGCACCGTGCAAAAGTTTATTTGCACCGGCGAAGCAATCCCCCCTTACGCCGAGTCCTATGCGGCGCTGCTGGCCGGGGCGGGCGACGATCCCCTCGACGTGCCCATTGGGCTGGACGATCCCTGCGGGCTCTACTTTACCTCGGGCACGACCGGGCAGCCGAAGCCGATCCTGCTGACCCACCTGAACATGGTTACCGCCTGCATCACGGAAAACGTCCACCATTTCCAGACCAGGGACGACATCTTCATCCTCATCCCGCCCCTCTACCATACCGGCGCAAAGATGCACTGGTTTGGGAGCCTGATCGTGGGCGGTGCAGCCGTAATTCTCAAAGGGGCAACGCCGGAGTATATCCTCGAGGCCGTGAGCGAGGAAAAAGGGACCATCGTCTGGCTCCTCGTGCCGTGGGCCCGGGACATCTTGGTGAAGCTGGACAGCGGCGAGCTGAAACTGGCGGATTATGACCTCTCCCGGTGGCGCCTCATGCATATCGGGGCCCAGCCGGTTCCCCCTTCCCTGATTGAGCACTGGAAGCGCTACTTTCCGCGGATGGCCTATGACACCACCTACGGCCTCAGCGAGTCCACCGGGCCCAACTGCGTGCACTTGGGTGTCGAAAACACCCACAAGGTCGGGGCGATCGGCCGTCCCGGCTTCAACTGGGAAGCCCGCATTGTCGACGAAGGCGGCGGCGATGTCGCCCCCGGGCAGGCGGGAGAGCTGATCCTGCGCGGGAACGGGGTGATGAAGGAATACTACAAGAACCCGCAGGCCACGGCAGATACATTGAAGGACGGCTGGCTCTATACCGGCGACCTGGTGCGGCAGGACGAAGATGGGTTTATCTATATCGTGGACCGGAAGAAGGATGTGATCATCACCGGCGGCGAAAACGTGTTTCCGGTGGAGGTGGAAAACTTCCTCCATACCCATGCCGCGGTGAAAGATGTCGCGGCGATCGGCTATCCCGATGAGCGGCTCGGCGAGATCGTGGCCGTCGTAGTGGAGCCGATCCCCGGAGCGGAAAGCACGGAAGCAGAAATCCTGGAGTACTGTGCGGCGCTGCCCCGCTACAAAAGGCCCCGCAAGGTCTTTTTCGGTGAAATCCCCCGCAGCCCCACCGGCAAGATCGAAAAACCGAAGCTGCGAAAAAAATACGCGGGGCGGGAGGGAACCTGAAAGCGCTTCTTGATCCGCCGCGGGCACAATCTTATTTTATTTTGAAGATTTGATCAAGCGCCGCGGATAAGCCTTCAAAAATGTAGGATTGGGCAACTTCGGGCTTGCGGTAAGTGATGCTGCGGCTGATGTTATGATCTTCAAAAAGGTAAACCGTAACTTCCCCGTTTAACGGGTTGACAACCCAGTACTCCCTCACCGCGCAGGACATGTAGAGGTCAAGTTTTTTGATCAAGTCCTTGCTCTGTGTGTATTCCGACAAAATCTCCACAACCAGCGCCGGAACACCCATGTAAAAGCCTTTTTCATTCAGCTTTTGCGCAAGGTCGCAGATGACCATGATATCAGGCTGGACAACATTAATATTTTCCTCGCTTCGCTTGAGGGTGATGTCGAAAGGGGCAACCAGGGGAGCGCACTCTTTCCCCCGGAACCAGTTGTAAAATATGCCAAACAGCTCGGTCAAGGCGACCTGGTGCGCGGCTTTCGGTGAAGCCAGGTAGTATATTTCACCGTCGATGTATTCGTATCTTTCCTCGTTGCCTTCGGTCAGCGCGAGAAACTCTTCAAAAGAGGCCTTCCGGCCGCCATACCCGTATACCGCCGCTTTTTCCGTGACCGTGCCGGATGCGGCGCCGCTGTCTGCTGCGGCGCCTCTCACCGCCGATAACTTTGCGATTACTGTACCGTTCCGTGTAATGATAATATCTTCCTGTGCCGCCAGGATCAGGTATCTACCGAAATTATTTTGCAGTTCCGTCGAATTAACGATCATCAAGGGTACGCCTCCCTGGATTAGCTAATATCACCATAATAGCTAACCCCATTATAGGTCAAAGCAAACGCGATGTCAAGAAGTTCCACCCATGGGGCAAGACCACGATGCGTAAATCGCTATGGAAGTCGCACCCTTTGCCTTGGTCAAACACTTATTGAACTTTGGAGTAGTAGTTTTCTTGGAATGGGCAACAGCGCCCGGCCACTATTCAGAACTCGGCAGGCCATGAGAAAATTAACCGTTGTTACTACTCAGGCTGCTTGACACACGTATGTGCGTTAGCGGTTTCCGGCGCAATGTCAGCTGCTCGCGGGAAAGGGCATCGACTCGCCTGCGGCCTCA
>JAGUZX010000055.1 GCA_020060545.1 Desulfovibrio sp.
ATGCTGTTATGAAGAGCCGTGTGCGTGAATAGCGCAAGCACGGTTCTGTGAGGGGTTATGCCCGCGAGGGCATAACCTACTCGACCCTTGATCTATTTTGCTTCGCACATCCGGATGAAGTAGAGGTGCAGGCGCAGGTCGCCGGTGAGTTCCGGGTGGAAGGAGGTGGTGAGCAGCCTGCCCTGGCGGGCGGCGACGATGCCTTCCTCCCGGGCGGCCAGCACCTCTACCCCGGAGCCCGCTGCGGTGATGATCGGGGCGCGGATGAAGACCCCCTCCACGGGCGAGTCGAATCCTTTCAGCGCCACGGGCGCCTCGAAGCTTTCCTTCTGGCGGCCGAAAGCGTTGCGCCGCACCTTGATATCCATCAACCCCAGGCGGGCCTGGTCCTTGACCCCGTCCAGGATCTCCCGGGCCAGCAGCACCATCCCGGCGCAGGTGCCGAAGACGGCCATACCGGCCCGGCAACGCTCCCTGATCACTTCATTCAAGCCGAAATGCTCCATCAAGCTGCCGATGGTCGTACTTTCACCGCCGGGGATGATTAAACCGGCGATGCCCTCCAGGTCTCCGGGACGCTTTACCGCCGCCGGCTCAACCCCGCAGCGCTTCAGCTGGTCCAGGTGCTCCGATACCGCTCCCTGCAGGGAGAGGACGCCGATTTTCATCTATCAAATCCCCCGTTCCTGCATGCGGTCCGCCTGGGTCAGGCTGGATATTTCCAGGCCCCGCATCGCTTCGCCCAGGCCCTTTGAGACTTCGGCCAGGACCGCCGGGTCGTTGTAATGCAGGGTGGCCTTGACGATCGCTCCGGCCATCACCTGCGGGTTTTGAGACTTGAAGATGCCGGAACCGACAAAGATGCCGTCGGAGCCAAGCTGCATCATCAGGGAGGCGTCGGCGGGGGAGGCGATGCCTCCCGCGGCGAAATTGACCACCGGCAGGCGCCCTTCCCGCTTGACCTCTTTCACCAGTTCCAGGGATACGCCCATCTCCTTGGCCAGGACTACCAGTTCGTCGTCGGGAGTGTGGACGACCTGCCGGATCTGTTCCATCACCCGGCGCATGTGGCGCACCGCTTCGACCACGTTGCCGGTGCCGGGCTCCCCTTTGGTCCGGATCATCGCCGCCCCTTCGGAAATCCGGCGCAGCGCTTCGCCCAGGTCCCTGGCCCCGCAGACGAAGGGGACCTTGAACGGGTGCTTGTTGATGTGGAACTGCTCGTCGGCGGGGGTGAGCACTTCGCTTTCGTCGATATAATCCACGCCCAGCTCCTCAAGGATTTGGGCTTCGGCGAAATGGCCGATCCGCACCTTGGCCATCACCGGGATCGTCACCGCGTCCATGATTTTCAAGATTATTTCCGGGTCCGCCATGCGCGCCACCCCGCCGGCGGCACGGATGTCCGCCGGGACCCTTTCCAGGGCCATCACCGCGACCGCCCCGGCCTGTTCGGCGATGCGGGCCTGCTCCGGCGTGGTCACGTCCATAATCACGCCGCCTTTTTGCATCTGGGCCATCCCTTTTTTCACGCGGAACGTGCCTTGTTCTTTCATCTCACAGTTCCCTCCTGCTGGTTTAGGTAATATAATTGCTCACCGGCCGAACCGGCAGCCCTTTTTCCGCTAAAAAATTTTTGATTTCGGCTATGGAGTAGAGGCCGTAATGCAGGATCGAGGCGACCAGGACGGCGTGGGCCTTGCCGATGGTAAGAGCTTGGGAGAGGTGTTCCAGCGTGCCGGCCCCGCCCGAGGCGATTACCGGGATCGGTACCGCTCCGGCGACAGCGGCCAAAAGCGCGATGTCGTAGCCGTCCCGGGTCCCATCAGCGTCCATCGAGGTCAGCAATATTTCACCGGCGCCAAGTTTTTCAACTTCCACGGCCCACGCGATAGCGTCGCGGCCGGTAGGACGGCGCCCGCCGTGGCTGTATACTTCCCAGCGGGGAGGGGAGCCGGGCCGCTCCTCTACCCTGCGCGCGTCGATCGCCGTGACGATGCACTGGCTGCCGAAACGCGCCGCCCCGTCCCGGATCAGCGCCGGGTTGGCCAGGGCGGCAGTATTGACGGAGATTTTATCCGCCCCGCTCTGCAGCAGCTCACCCATGAAATCCACCGAGTCGATGCCGCCTCCCACGGCCAGCGGGATAAAAATTGACGCCGCGGTTTTGCGCACCACCTCGATCATGGTGCGCCGCCCCTCCGCGGAAGCGGTAATATCGAGGAAGACGAGTTCGTCCGCGCCCTCCCGGTCGTAGAACGCCGCTCTTTCCACTGGATCCCCGGCATCCTGCAGGTTTACAAACCGGGTCCCTTTAACGACCCGGCCGCCCAAGACGTCCAGGCAGGGGATAATTCTTTTCGCCAGCATGACAGGCCTCGCTCCCGGGTTTAACTAGGCGGGCAATAAAGTGGGATCGGCTATAATATTACCAAAATTGCTTAAAAGGCGCAAGCCTGCCGGCCCGCTTTTTTCCGGGTGGAACTGGACGCCGAGCAAATTACGCACGCCAATGGCGGAGGTAAAAGGGGCGCCGTAGTCCGTGACGGCCAAGCGATGGCCCGGATCTGACGGCTGCACATAATATGAATGCGTGAAATAAAAATAAGTCCCGCCGTTTAAACCGGCGAAGAGGGGATGGGACCGCGCCGGCGAGACCCTGTTCCAGCCGACGTGGGGAACCGGCAGGCCAGCCGGAAAACGTCTCACCTGCCCGGCGACGGCGCCCAAGCCTTGCGGGAGCGGCCCGCCGGGGTTGCTTCGCTCCTCGCTCGATAAAAAAAGAAGCTGCAGCCCCAGGCAGATACCGAGAAAGGGTTTACCCTTCGCGATGCATTCCAGCAGCACGCTTGCCAGTCCTTTTTGCCTGATCAGCCCCATGGCATGCTCAAATGCGCCGACCCCGGGGAAAACCACCCCGGCGGCGCCGGCAATGACTGCGGCGTCGTCGGTGATTACCGCCGGCAGGGAAACCTTCACCAGCGCCTTGTAAATACTGTTCAAGTTGGCGCAGCCGCTGTCGACGACGGCAACCGATTTCGGCATCGTGGACCAACCTCCGCTATAATCAGCCTGCCGCTCTACGGAGCGTCTTTTGACCGACCTGCTCAAAAAGTTCGCCCAGGCGGTCGATTCCTTTGACGATATCTTCAAGTCCCGGCTGGCTGAAGGAGAAGCGGGCGGTATGGGTCCCGCCGCCGTTGCTGAAAAATCCTTCGCCGTGGACAAAAGCAACCTTGCGCTCCAGCGCCAGCATGAGCAGGTCATTGGCCGGCGGGTAATGCGCCGGGAAAGAGACCCAGACAAAGAAACCGCCTTTCGGCCGGCTGAAGCCGATTTCCGGCGGGAAATATTGGTCCATCGCCCCCAGCATGGCGTCTCTCTTCTGGCGGTACTGCCCGACCAGCCGCTTGACATGGGCGTCGACGTAACCTTTCTGGGAGAGGGCGTAAGCCAGGCGCTGGCCCAGTGAACTGGAGCAGAGGTCGGTAGTTTGTTTGGCCAGGACCACCTTTTCCAGGAGCGGGGCTGCGCCGGCGATCCAGCCGATGCGGATGCCGGGAATAAACGTTTTGGAGTAAGAGCCGAGGTAAATTACCCGCCCCGACCGGTCCAGCGACTTGTAGGTGGGAGGGACCTCTCCTTCATAGACCAGTTCGCCGTAGGGGTTATCCTCGATTATCAGCAGGTTATACCGGTTGGCCAGCTCCAGCACGGCCCGGCGCCGGGCCAGGCTGGTGGTGTAGCCAGTGGGATTTTGAAAATTGCTGACGGTGTAGAACAGCTTCGGGTTTTTTCCCTGGAGGGCCAGCTGCTGCAAAGTTCTTTCCATAACGTCGGGGAGGGGGCCGTCCGGATCCATAGTTATGCCCGCGGGCGCGCCGCCGTAAGACTGGATCGCGCCCATGGCACCGATATAGGCCGGCTCCTCCACCAGGACGGGATCGCCCGGGTCGACCAGGATCCGGCACAACAGGTCCAGGGCCTGCTGGGAGCCGTCCGTGATGATGATGTTTTCCAACTCGCAGGGCGATCCTTCGCGGCGCATTTTTCCGGCCAGGTAAGCGCGCAGCTCGTAGTTTCCTTCCGTGGGGCCGTATTGCAGCGCATAGCGGCCTTCTTCCCTGACCAGCTCGGCCAGGGTGCGGGCGATGTCCTCCCGCGGAAAAAACTCGCTGCCGGGAAAACCACCGGCAAATGAGATCACCTCCGGCCGTTCCGTAAGCCTGAAAAAGTTCCTGATCTGCGATCCGGTGATCCGTTTGACCCGCCCGGCGTAAAACTCCTGCCATTCGATCGTCATTCTGGCTGCTCCTCCCTGTGCTGAAGTAAGAATAGCGATGCGGCTCCCGGCAATGATAAGCCCGCCTCTCCTGATCTAGGAAGAGACGGGCCTTTTCCCGCGGTACCACTCTTGTTGCCCCCTTGCAGGGGACCTCTCGTTATGGATAACGGCATTTTCAGCCGGCCGCGCTTAGTGGCCTTTTCGGCTTTAGGCGGGCTACTCCGGGGCGGCTTATCGCTTTGCTCCGCCGGGACCCTTGCAGCCTCGGGAGTCCCTCTCTGGATGGCGGGTTAAAGTTTTTTTCCCCATCTTCGTGTTTGGTTGTTTAAATAATTATATGCAGTATAGCAGATCCGGGAACCCTTTGCAAGAGGAAAAGAAATGAGGAAAAGAAATGGAGCCATTTGCGTTGCACCCGTTTTTACAAAGAAAAGCGATATTTTAAGTTAACAATCCGCTCAGTTAAGGCAGTTTGCCTTTCAAGGACGCCGATCAGGGTGCTTTAACCCGGTGAATTTAGCGTATTTACTGAGTAACAGCTGATTTTGCGCAGATCCCTACCTTGGGCCTGCCTTTTTCTTTAAAATACTATGATGACAGCAAATTAGTATGCAGGCTGTGGGATAAATATAGCATCAAGCCGATCATTGACCTCCGCAACATGTGGAAAGATGGGGAAGAAACGCGCCTGGTAGAGGGCAAAGATAATGTAGTTTACAACTACCGCGGCTGTGTTTACTGCTATTGCCCGGCGACAGGAATCAAAAGAGAGATGGCTTATGCCGGTTTTGAGCAGGATCGAGAAACGTTAAAATATCGTTGTCCCGCAGAGCACTACGAGATTAACTGTGCCGGTAAAGAGAGTTGTCCGCTGGGCAAAGCGGGACGGATACCGTTAAAAGAAGACCGCCGGGTTTTCACTCCCGTGGCCCGTTCCAGCACCAGTGGGAAAATCTTTACAACATGCGTTCGGCGGTGGAGCGAGTCAATAGCAGGATTGATGATCCCTTCGGCTTTAAGAAGCACTATATCCGTGGATTTAAGAAAATGCAGTTGCGCGTCGGTCTGGCTCTTTGCGTGATGCTGGCCATGGCACTGGGGAAGATCAAAGAAAACAAGGCGGAGCAGATGCGCAGCCTTGTAAAGGCGGCCTAAATAACTCAAGGTTTATTTTTGATCTGGGCGCCGCTGTGGGGATCGATATGATAGTCCGATTCATAAATCAGCCCGGAAATGGGGACGATCGTATAGCCGTGCTTCAGGTAGTAGTCGATTATTGCCGGCAGGGCGTCGGCGGTATAGAGACCGTTGTTGTGAAAGAGGATAATCGCCCCCTTGTGCGCCCGGTTGGTCACCCGTTGCACGATCTCTTCCGTCGAAAGGTTTTGCCAGTCAAGCGAATCGATGCTCCACTGGATGGTTTTATAGCCGAGTTCCCCGGCCACAGTAATGACCTGGTTATTGTATTCACCGAAAGGCGGCCTGAAGAGGACCGGTTTTTGCCCGGTCAGCTCTTCAATCATCCGCCCCACTTTGGTCAGCTCCTCCCGGATCTGGTCCGCGGTGAGGCTGCCCAGGTGGGGGTGGCTGAAAGTGTGGCTGCCGATTTCGTGCCCTTCGGCGGCGATCAGCCTTACGTAATCGGGATACTCCTCCACCCAGAACCCGGTCAGGAAAAAAGTGGTCTTGATCCCGTTGTCGCGTAATGTATCCAAAATTTGCCTGGTTCGCTCCGCTCCCCAGCTGGCGTCAAAAGAGAAGGCCACTTTTTTCTCCGGTGTGTCCACATAGTAGATCGGCACCAAGCGCTCGCCCGGGTTGACCACCGCCGCCAGGCGCTCAGGGATGTTTAGCAGTGGAGTCAGGAGAAGCAGGATCGCTACCAGGCTTAAGCCCAGGATCAGCTTGAGCCGGCTTTTCTTAATCATGATGGTCACAAACAAGTTATTCACCCCCTTAAACGTTATGCGTGTTTGTCTCAGTTTATGACTGCGGGCGCGGCAGTAGCAAGGGCGGCCTCCCTGCCTCCCGCCGGTAACGGCCCGGGACGCGGCACGCTAAAATAGAGCTTCCAATGCGCGGCGATCTTTGTGTATAATGAGAAAAAGATAGCCGGATGGAGGAGAGCGATGTGACTGGACCGAAGAGACGGGACTGCCTGGATTTGATCAAGCCCTATGTGCCGGGCAAGCCGGTGGAAGAAGTGGAGCGGGAGTTGGGGCTGTCGGATGTAATCAAGCTGGCTTCAAACGAGAACGCGCTGGGGCCGTCCCCCCTGGCCGTGCAGGCCCTCAAAGGCTTCCTGGAGCGGTTGCACTTTTACCCCGACGGCAACTGCTTCTACCTCAAGCGGGCTTTGGCCGCAAAACTGGCGGTCGAGTCGGAGCAGCTGATCGTCGGGAACGGTTCCGACGAACTGCTGATTCTTCTGGCGGCGGCCTACGCCGGGCCCGGCGACGAGGCGGTCGCCCCCTACCCGACTTTCTCCGAATACGAATTCGCGATGCGCATGATGGGCGGGGCGCCCTGTTACATCCCGCTCGCCGGAGCTGATTTTACATACGACCTGGAGGCCATGGCCGCAGCCGTTAATGAACGGACCCGCCTGGTCTTTATCTGCAGCCCGAACAACCCGACCGGGACGATCGTGAAGCGGGCCGCCCTGGAGCGTTTCCTGGACCGCCTGCCTCCCGGCATCCTGGTCGTTCTCGACCAGGCCTACCTGGAGTACGCCACCGATCCGGAGCACCCGTCGGGCCTGGACTGGATCCGGCAGGGGCGCCCGGTCATCGCCCTCCGCACCTTTTCGAAAATTTACGGGCTGGCCGGGCTGCGCATCGGCTACGGCATTGCGCCTGCCGGGGTGATTGAGGATTTGAACCGGGTCCGGCAGCCGTTTAATGTCAACGCCGCGGCCCAGGCGGCGGCGCTCGCCGCCCTGGGGGACGAGGCGCACCTTCGCGCGAGCCGCAAACTGGCCGAAGAGAGCAGGATGCAGCTTGCGGCCGGGCTGGCGGAGCTGGGATTTCGGATGGTGCCCTCGCAGACAAATTTCTGTTTTGTCGACTTGAGGACCGACTCGAAGCAGGTGTTCCAGGCGCTGTTGCGCCGAGGCGTGATCGTGCGGACCGGGGACATCTTCGGCTACCCGACCCACATCCGGGTCACCTTCGGCACCGCCGCGCAAAACGAACGTTTCCTGGAAGCGCTCAAGGAAGTCCTCTCCGAATAAGCCTCTCTTCTGCAAGGAAGCGGAGGGACGGTTCTTTTGCTTCCTCAAGCTTGGTGCAAAAATTAGGGGGACAATCCCGGCCAGAGTGCATCACACTGACCCGTCGGCATGCCCCCTTTTTGCTAGCCGGTGACCCTGTAGCCGGCGTTTTGAATGGCTTTGGCCAGCTCTTCTTTGCTGGCGCCGCCGGGATTATACGTGATCTCCACTTTATTTTCCTCCAGGAAGACCCTGGCGCCGGTAACGCCGTCCAGGGCCCGCACCGCGTTTTCAACACTGGCCTTGCAGTGGTTGCAGCTCATTCCTTCAACCTTGAATACCAGGGTCTCCGATTTTCTGGACAAGGCGAATCTCCTCCTCGATTAATCTTGCCGGACTTTAGCTTGCCCCGCTTTTGCGTTCCTACTCCCGTGAAGGGCAAGCACGGCGCGGGCAACAAAGTGCGGCGCCCGAGCAAAAAGATGGTCTACCACCCTTTTCCTCTTATTATAATTAGTAATGCCAGGAGCACAAGCGTTAAAAAAACGGGGGAAGAAACTTTTGCCGTATCTTTTCTCTTCGGCGGTCATCGTGTTTTTTTTCTACCTTCTTTACCGGCAGCGCCGGGCTTTGCCCGGACAGAAGAAGCACTTGGTCACGTACCTGATCGCTTTCGGCGCGATTTTCCTCACGCTTTCCATGGTCCGCTACCCCAAGGAAGCGTTTGACGCCGCGGTCGCCGGCCTGGAGGTCTGGTGGCGGATCGTCTTCCCGGCCTTGCTCCCCTTTTTCGTCTTCGCCCAGATCCTGATCGGCCTCGGGGTGGTGCACATGATGGGCGTTTTCCTGGAACCGGTGATGCGTCCGGTGTTCAATGTTCCCGGGACCGGTTCTTTCGTCATGGCGATGGGGCTGGCCTCGGGCTTCCCCATCGGCGCGGTCCTGACCGCCGAACTGCGGACCCGGGGCTTATGCAACCGGGTGGAGGCCGAAAGGCTGCTCAGCTTTACCAATACGGCGGACCCGTTATTTATGTTCGGAGCGGTCGCCGTCGGGATGCTCGGCTACCAGCAGGCCGGCCTCGCCATCGCCGTAGCCCACTACCTTTCCAGCCTCTCCCTGGGGCTGGTGCTCCGGTTTTACCGCCGGAAAGAGCCGGCTTCCGGGGAACCGGCGGGACGGCGGGGCAGGATTATCGCGCGGGCCCTAGGCGCCCTGGTCGAAGCGCGTGCTAAAGACGGCCGGCCCCTGGGGCAGATCATGGGGGACGCGATCCGGAAATCCGTCGATACGCTTTTTCTGATCGGCGGCTTTATTATTCTTTTTTCGGTGATCATCCGCATCTTGGACCTGGTTGGCCTGGTCGGTTTCCTGGGGCGGGGGCTGGCGCCCGTTTTGACTGCCGCCGGCCTGGATCCGGCGCTCTCCCCGGCCCTGGTCAGCGGCATTTTCGAGATCGACCTGGGCTGCCAGGCGGCGGCCTCCCTCGGCGGTGTCACCTACGCTGAAAAAATAATCGCGGTGGGGATGATTATCGCCTGGAGCGGCCTTTCCGTGCATGCCCAGGTGGCCAGCATCATCTCCAGGTCGGATATCCGGATTACCCCGTACCTCTTCGCCCGGCTGCTTCACGCTGTTCTGGCGGGCGCTTGCACGGCCCTGCTGCTGGGCCCGGGCGCCCCGCTGTTCAGCCGCCTGGCGGCGCCCGTTTTCCTCTACACGGTCCCGTCAGGGCAGTTTTCTTTCTGGTGGGCCCGGACGGTGTTCATGCTCAACCAGCTCTTGATTTTTACGGGGACGCTCCTGGCGGCGGCGGCGGTAATCTACCTGGCGCGCCTGGTCCGGTTCGCCTTTTTCTACAGCCGGCCGCAATATCTTAAATAATCCATCCAAGCGGAAAAGAACTCCGGTAATCATACCGGAGACGCCAGGCTCCCGTGCGCAATGAACGTCAGGAAGGTGTCGCCATATTTTTTTTGTTTCGCGTCCGGGTAAGCTTCGGCCCAGAAGCGGTTCCGGGACGAATGCTCCACCACCACCAGGCCGCCGGCCTTCAGCAGGGCGCCGCGGCCGACCGTTTCCAGGACAGCCGGGATGTCGTCGCTGCTGTAAGGGGGATCCAGGAACACAAAATCCGCCTGAAACCGCTCCCGGCACAGGAGAGACAGGGCCTGCCGCACCTCCAGCCTGAGCAAGCGCGCTTTATCCGCCAGCCCCGTCTTGACCAGGTTTGCTTTAATGACCGCCAGGTGCGCGCCGTTGTTTTCCACGAAGATGCAGCTTTCCGCTCCCCGGCTCAAGGCCTCGATGCCGACCGCCCCGCTTCCCGCAAACAGATCCAGCACCGCCGCCCCGGTTACGCGGCCGCCAAGCACGCTGAAGAGAGCTTCCCTGACCCGATCCGCCGTCGGCCTCACGCCGCGGCCCCGGGGAGCTTTTAATGGAACACCCCCGGCCCGGCCGGCAATCACCCGCATCAGCCTCACCTCCCGCGGTTTTCTTGATTTTAACAGGGAGGCGATCCAAAAGCAAACTTTATATTCCCGGCGGTAAACTGCGCCCTTAAAATGGTTAAGAATAGCTCCCGGCGTGAATAGAAAGGTTCTCCGCGCCGGCTTCGTAAACCGTTTTGCCTTTCACAAGCTTTTTTAAAAAGGATTTATACGACCAGCCAAGAAGTATTCTGTACTATTGGGCGGTTGTTTTGCGCTTCCGGGGGTTTGGGATCCAACGAGGGTCAAATAAGGCAGGAAGAAGGAGGTTTGGAGGGTGGCTATCTTTAAAGCGGGAGCAGCCGCGGCGGCGGCGCTGATTGTGCTGGTAGTCCTTTTCCGGGCGCTCACATTCAAGTCCAAAAGATATCCCGCCGAACGGGCGGCTTTGGATGGTATCGATTTTACCGGGGCCGCCGGGCGCCTGGCAGGGGCGATCAAGTTTAAAACGATCAGCGATCCGGAACACCCGGCCTTCAGCTCAGGCGAGTTTCTCCGCCTTGCCGCTTATCTGGAAACGTCCTATCCCCTGGTGCACGCGAACCTGGAAAAAGAGAGCGTCGGCGAGTACAGCGTTTTATACCGCTGGAAAGGGAGCAATGAAGAGGCGCAGCCCGTGCTCTTTTCCGCCCACCTGGACGTGGTTGCGGTGGAGGAGGGGACGGAGCGGGACTGGCTTCACCCGCCTTTCGGCGGCGACCTGGCTGACGGTTACGTTTGGGGACGGGGCGCCATGGACATGAAGTTCCAGGTGATCGCCCTCCTGGAGGCCGCGGAGCATCTCTTGCGTGAAGGCTACCGCCCCGCACGGGATATCTACCTGGCCTTCGGCCATGATGAAGAGATCGGCGGCGGGGAGGGGGCCCGGCGCATCGCCGAACTGCTCCGGTCCAGGGGTGTCAAGCCGGCTTATGTCCTGGATGAAGGAGGCAGCGTTACCGAGGGGGTTGTGGCCGGGGTTTCTTCCCCCGTGGCGGTTGTGGGCATCGGCGAGAAAGGTTTCGCCAGCATCCGCCTGACTGCCGAAAGCGAGGGGGGACATTCTTCGATGCCGCCGCGGCATACCGCGGCAGGGATGATCGGCCGGGCCGTGGCCGCCCTGGAGAAGCACCCGCGTCCGGCCCGGCTCAGCGGCCACGTGCGCCTGATGCTTTCGTTTATCGGGCCGGAAATGAGCTTCGCCTTCCGCCTGATCCTGGCCAACCTGTGGCTTTTTGCCCCTCTTTTTAAAGCGGTTTTTACCTCTTTTCCGGCGGGTAACGCGATCCTGCGCACCACCACCGCCGTAACCATGCTCGAGGGAGGGACCGCCCCCAACGTCCTGCCGCAGAAAGCTTCCGCCGTGGTCAATTTCCGCATCGCGCCGGGTGAAACAGGCGCGGTGCTGCTGGCGCACGTAAAAAAGGTGATCCGCAATGACAAGATTAAAATCGAGATGATGCAGCTAAGCGAACCCTCCCGGATCTCCCCCGTGGACAGCGCGGCCTTTAAGCTGATCGAAAATGTTATTTACAGCGTTTTTCCGGCGGCGGTTGTCGCGCCCTACGTCGTGATCGCCGCCACCGACGCGGTCAAGTATGAGCCGGTTTGCGGCAACATCTACCGGTTCTCCCCGTTCCAGATCGCCGCCGCGGACCTGGAGCGGATCCACGGCACCAATGAACGGATTTCGTTTGAAAATATCGGGCGCAGCATCGCTTTTTTCATCAAACTGTTTAAAAGTTCATTTCGGTGCCAGGCACCAAATGAACTTTTTCTGACAAGGAGGGCTACGGTAAATGCAGGACTCCCCCGAATTAAAAATCGGTAAACGGGCGTTTATCACCACCGCGGGCATTACCTTCAGTCTGATGGTTTTGTCCGGCATCCTGACCCGGATTATCCCTTCCGGCAGTTATGAGCGGCTGACGACAGGCGCCGGCACCGCAATCGTGCCCGGTTCATTCACTTATACCGAGAAAGTGTTCCTGCCGGTCTACAAATGGTTTACCGCTCCGATCGAAGTTCTTTTCTCCGCGAGCGGCCCGATCGTCATCGTCCTGACCCTTTTAATTATCTTCATCGGGGGCGGCTATGCCATCCTGAACCGGGTCGGCGTCTTTGAAAATATCATTGCCAAAATCGTGGGCCGCTTCGGCGGCAAGAGGTACCTCCTGGTCGGCGCGGTATCCCTGGTTTTCATGTTTTTCGGGTCTTTTCTCGGCATGTTCGAGGAGATTGTGCCCCTGGTCCCGCTTGTCGTGATCCTTTCCTACACCATGGGCTGGGATGCGCTGCTGGGCCTCGGAATGAGCCTTCTGGCGATCTGTTTCGGCTTTTCCGTCGCCGTATCCAACCCTTATTCGGTCGGCGTGGCCCAGGGCCTGGCCGGGCTGCCCGTGTTTTCCGGGCTGCCGTTCCGGGCCGCCGTTTTTATCTTCCTTTACGCGGTGCTCTGTCTATTCCTGGTGGCGTATGCCAGGCGCATTGAGCGCAATCCCCGCCGATCGCCCGTTTACGAAGAAGACAGGGCGATGCAGTCCAAGTATAGTCGAACGGTTTCACCCGCCGGCAGCCCCGGTAAAACGGCGCCGGGCTCAGGAAAAGGGGGGAAAGCGGTAGAGAAGGCTACCGCCTGGTTCCTCGCCTGTGTCGGCGCCATCCTGGCCGTGATCATCACCGCCTCCCTCTACCGGCCGTTTTCCGACTTCTCCATGCCCGCCATCGCCCTGATTTACCTGGCGGCCGGTATCGGCGCCGGCTTCCGGGGCGGCCTTTCGCGCCAGGAGATCGGCTCTACTTTTGCCCGGGGTGTGGCCGGGATCGCCCCCGGGATCGCCCTCATCCTCATGGCGATGAGCGTTTCGTTTATCATCAGCCAGGGCGGGGTCATGGACACCGTGGTTTACCGGGCTTCCGGCATGATTTCCGGGGAGACTCCTTACCTGTCCGCGTACGTTATTTACGGGCTCGTACTGATGATGAATTTCTTCATCGGCTCCGCTTCGGCCAAGGCGGCGCTGCTGATCCCGATCATCACCCCTCTGGCCGACCTCGTCGGGCTGACCAGGCAGACTATGGTCCTGGCTTACTGTTTCGGAGACGGTTTCTCCAACGTGTTATATCCCACCAACGCGATTTTGTTGATCTCCCTGGGCCTTACCACTGTCAGCTATGTGAAGTGGGTCAAGTGGATCTTCGCCCTGCAGCTGATCGTTCTGGCCGTCACCGGCCTCTTTCTCGCCGCGGCGGTTTTGATCGGGTACGGCCCTTTCTGATAAATAACGGCGGTTTGCAAAATCCCGGCGCCATGCCGGGCCTGGAACGGTTTTAACCTCTTTTGGGATAAGGAAAAACTAGGCAAGGGGAACCGGACCCGTTGCAAGGAAATATTTCGCAAAAAATTGGCAAAACCCGGGGGAAAAAGAAGGAATTTGTAAGCGAATGGCGAAACAGGCAAGTACTTATCGCCGGCTGTGCCGGGCCGTAAAACTGCAGATTTAATTAATCTTGCGGCCGGGGTCCGCCTGTTCGCCGGATCAAACATAAATATAAACTTTTCATTTAGATGCGCCGCCCAGTTTTTTAGTTTGTAACAACAAATGTATTCAGTTTTAAATAACTCTATCTTGCCGGTTGCTGGAGGTAGGGTTTTTTCTTTAGAGGAAGGAGGGCTAAGTTGTGATGCGGGAATAAGGTGCGTTTGTTCACTGGCGATCCCCGGTCGATCAAGAAACCGGTATGCGGAGGTGCAGAGATGAAAAGAGCGGTTTTGGCGGGAGCGCTTCTGACTCTCCTTGCCTTGGTCTACGGCATCACGGCGGAGACCGGTGAGCCGGCCATTTACGATTTTGCGGCACACCCGTACGCTTTTAATTCTGAAAATGGAAACACAACCTTCAGCTATACCCTTTCCAGGGCGGGTGAAGGGAGGATCACCCTGGAGATCCTCGATCCGGACGGCACGGTCGTCCGGACCATCGCTGCCGGATTGCAGGAAAGCGGAACCCACACCGTCTGTTGGGACGGCCGGGATGACGGCGGGGCGCCGCTCCCGGAAGGGCTTTACGAGGCGGTGCTAACGGCCGTTCCCGCCGGAGAAAACGGATATCAACTTGAACTGGTATGGGGAGGCCCCTTCGACGGCCAGTTTGATTGTCCAGTAGGCATCGCGGTGGACGCCGCGCTCAACATCTACGTGGTTGATCGCAATAACCACCGGATCCAGAAATTCGATCCGGGCGGGAACTTCCTGGCGAAATGGGGCGGTTACGGCGGCAGGGAGGGGAGGTTCATTGAACCGTATGCTGTCGCGGTGGACGCCGCGGGCAACACCTACGTCACTGAACATGATACCCACCGCATCCAGAAGTTTGCTCCTGACGGGACTTTTATCACCTGGTGGGGCGGTTACGGAAGCGAAGCAGGGCAGTTGAAATTTCCAGCCGGCATCGCGGTGGGCCCTTGCGGGAGCGTTTTCGTTGCCGACACTCTCAATCACCGGATCCAAAAGTTCAGCCCTGACGGAAACTTCCTGGGCGTCATCGGCGGCCACGGTACCGGCAGCGGGCAGTTTAGAAGCCCGTCCGGCATCGTGGTGGATATAGACGGCTACCTTTACGTGGCGGACCGGGATAACCACCGCATCCAGAAGTTCGATTCCAGCGGGAGATATATAACCAGGTGGGGTAGTGAGGGCACCGGTGACTTACGGTTCAAATACCCGTTTGCCGTCGCCTTGGACGGCCTGGGCCATATTTATATCGCTGACCGGGTTAATCACCGCATTGTGTATTACAGCACCAGCGGTATCTACAAGGGCAAATGGGGCGGTTTGGGCAGCGGCAACGGCGAGTTCAATTATCCCAGCGGTGTTGCGGTGGGCGCCTCGGGCCATATTTACGTGTCAGATTCCGACAACCACCGCATTCAAGTATTTACCCCCGGCGGAAGCTATCTGGGCCAGTGGGGCAGCCATTATAATCGAAAAGGGCACGGCCAGCTAAGCTTGCCGTTCGATGTCGCGCTCGATGCCGGCGGAAATATCTTTGTAGCCGACCACGACAACTGCTGTATTCAGAAGTTCGGCCCCGACGGCGCCCTTATTCTGAAATGGGGCAGTTACGGGTCGCAGGATGGGCAGTTCAGTTATCCCCGCGCCATCGCCGCGGACGGCGCCGGTAATGTTTACGTGGCCGACAGCGTCAATCACCGCATCCAGAAGTTTAACTCCGAGGGCGTCTTTTTGCTTAAATGGGGCGGTCCCGGCACCAAGGACGGGAGTTTCAATAGCCCGCGCGGGATTGCGGTGGACAGCGCGGGAAACGTGTATGTGACCGACTACGATAATCACCGCATCCAGAAGTTCAAACCCGACGGGACATTCATCACCAAATGGGGGAGCCGGGGCGCCGGGGACGGGCAATTCGAATTTCCGCTTCACATTGCGGCCGCTTCTTCCGGCTCCATCTACGTGGTTGATAGCAAAAATTTCCGGATCCAAAAATTCGGCCCGAACGGCACCTTCCAGGGCAAATGGGGGCAGCAGGGCGTTGAAAACGGACAATTTAGCATCCCGCGCGGTATCGCGGTGGATTTAGCCGGCCATGTATACGTGTCAGATTCTTACCGTATTCAAAAGTTCGATGCAAACGGCCTTTTTTTAACCCGCTGGGGTGATTTTGGCGGCGGGGAAGGGGATTTCCGCAGTCCGTTTGGCCTGGCGGTGGACAGGGAGGGCTGTATCTTTATAGCCGATCCGAACAACCATCGCATTCAAAAATATAAACCCGCCAGGCAAGCGAGCAGCGCTGGCGCTGCTATCCTGGTCGACAATACCGCTCCCTCGACCGCGGCAATAATTACCGGCACGGAGGGTGAAGCCGGCTGGTTTACATCGGCGGTAACCGTAACCTTGAGCGCTGAAGACGGTTTATCGGGAGTGGTGCGGACGGAGTACAGCTTTGACGCAGAGACCTGGGCCTGCTTCGGCGGCGCTTTGAGGCTGGAAGAAGACGGGGTTTACACGCTTTACTATCGCAGCGTTGACGGTGCCGGCAACATCGAGGAGACAAGGAGAGAAACGATCAAGATTGATCGAACCGCTCCCAAAATCTCGATCATCGTGCCCGGGCAGGGAGCAATTTACCTGCTCAACGAGGCGGTCCGGGCGTCCTGGGTTGCAGACGGGGGGGTATCCGGCATCGCCCTCGATGCTGTTGCCGCCGCGCATGCCCCATACATTGATACGGCGACAGCAGGGGTAAACAACTTCGCCGTTACCGTCAAGGATAATGCCGGCAATACGGCAACCGCTGTCGTCAGCTACCGGGTCTGCTACCGCTTCGGCGGCCTCCTCCCGCCGTTAAGGAGCGACGGGGCCGGTGTCTTCCGGTTGCGGAGCGCCGTGCCGGTGAAGTTCCAGCTGCAGGACGCCGCAGGGTCTGCGGTCGCCCGGGCGCAAGCAAGGCTCTACCTGGCCCCGCTTAACGGGAACGGCGTTCCCGGCGCCGAAATGGAGGCGGATGCCGCCGGCAGTGCGGCCGCCGGCAACCTCTTCCGCTACGATGCCGCCGGCAGCCAGTATATTTTTAACCTTAACACGCAGCACTTAACTGCAGGAACCTGGCGGCTGCGGATCGAGCTTGACGACGGAAGCGCATATTACGCCTTTTTGACGCTTCGCTAGCGCTGCCCGGGGGGAGGGGGGACAGGGTTATTCGCAATAGGTTGGGCGCGTGATAGGGGGGGGCGGAGTTATTGCCGGCTGACTTGGCCCAGGCTGGGATGATCGGTGCTACCCGGGAAAGATTGGCCGCAATCTTGCTCCGTCCCCGTTGTATAAAATGTGACAAAATTGCCCCGTCCCCACTGTCACATTGCCCCGTCCCCCCGGGGAAGGCTACCCGGCGCTGTTGATCCGGGTGATGACTTGCTCCAAGGTTTCTGCCGTCACCGATCCGGCGGTGTAACCCAGCAGTTTGATGACGGGCATGTTGCTCAGCAGAGCCGTCAGCGTGCCGTCCAGGGTGCCTGACAGCAGGACGGCAAACAGAGGGGTATCCCCAAGCTCCTGCTCGATTACCGCTCTTGCCGCGGGATCTTCCAGGAAGTATTTGAATGGCACCAGCTTGTGATAGCGCTTTCGCTGGCGCTGGGTTGAATTCAGATAAACTTTTCCCGTCAATTTAATGTCGGCGCTGGAACTGCCGATTAATACCTCAAACCACCCTGTTTCGGCGAACCAGGCGCCCGTGCCGCTGTCGTAGTAGGCAAAATCTTTTGCCTCGAGCGTGAACTCGACTGTTTTAACCTCGCCGGGTTCAAGTTGAACCTTGGTGAAAGCCTTGAGCTCTTTTTCCGGCCGGACCAGCCTGGACTCTTCATCGCGCAGGTAGAGCTGGACGATCTCCCGCCCCGCCATCCGGCCGCTGTTCAGCACCTTCAAGGCAACTTTCAGCGGCTCCCGGTCGGTGAACGTTTCACGGTTGAACGCCAGATCGCTGTAGGTAAAAGTGGTGTAGGAGAGCCCGAAACCGAATGGAAAGAGAGGGGCGATTTTTTTCTTTTCATAGTATTTGTAGCCGACAAAGAGGCCTTCACCATACCTGACTTGATCCGCTTCGCCGGGGTAATTAAGGTAGGCCGGCGTATCTTCCAGGCGCAACGGGAAGGTTTCGGACAGCTTGCCGGAGGGGTTTACCGCTCCGAACAGCACGTCCGCGATCGCCCCGCCTGAAGCCTGGCCGCCGAGCCACCCTTCCAGGATCGCCCTCGGCCGTTCCACCCAGGGCATGGTTACAGCCGAGCCGTTGTGCAGCACCACCACGCAGTTTTGCTGCACCCGGCACACCGCTTCGATCAGCCTGTTGTGGGCTGGAGGAAGATCCAGGTGTTCCCGGTCGAAGCCTTCCGATTCATAACGGGGTGGGAGCCCGGCGAAGATAACCGCCGCCTCCGCCGCCCGGGCCGCTTTAACGGCTGCTTCAAGCTGGGCCTGGTCCACAGCGCCGGCATCGTCGGGATAACCGTCGGCGTAAACAAGCCGGTTGTTGCCGCCGAGCAATCTGGCGATTTCGTCGTAGGCGTTGTCCAGCCTAATCGGGTTGACCTGGGAGCTTCCGGCTCCCTGGTAGCGGGGATCCCGCGCAAAGCGGCCGATTACCGCCAGCGACCCGATCGTGTTCCGGTCCAAGGGCAGCAGGTCGCCCTCATTTTTCAACAGGACGATGCTCTCTCCGGCGGCCCTCCGGGCCAGGGCATGGTGCGCCTCCGGGTCAAAGGACGCGCCTTCGCGCCTGTGCTTCGCGGCTTTCCGGACTATTTTCAGGATCCGGCGGACCGCTTCGTCCAGGGTTTCTTCGTCCAGCCGGCCGCTTCTGACCATCTGCGCGATAATTTCGTCACCCTCACCTCCTTTCCCCGGCATCTCCAGGTCCAGGCCCGCCCGCAGCGACTTGTGCTTGCAGTTGACCGCGGTCCAGTCGGAAACGACAATACCCTCGAAACCCCATTCTCTCTTTAAAATAGCGGTGAGCAGGCGGCTGTTCTCGGTGGCGGCTACGCCGTTGACCCTGTTGTAAGAGGCCATTATTGCCCAGGGGCCAGCCTCTTGCACCACCCGCTCAAAGCCGGACAGGTAAAGTTCGCGCAGGGTCCTCTCGTCTACTTCGGCGCTGATCGTCATCCGCTCGAATTCCTGGTTGTTGCAGGCGTAGTGCTTGACGCAGGCTCCGATCCCCTCAGCCTGCAGCGCTTTGACGAAGGCAACCGCCATTTTTCCCGACAGTACCGGATCTTCGGAGAAGTATTCAAAATTTCTCCCGCACAAGGGGGTTCTTTTAATATTTATCCCCGGCCCGAGCAGAATTTGGACATCCAGGGCATGACACTCCCGGGCGAGCGCTTTCGCGACCTCCCCGATTAACCCCGTATCCCAGGAGGAAGCCAGAGCGGCGGCGGTTGGAAAGCAGGTTGCTTTTTTGGCATCCCCGATCCCGATGTCGCCTCCCGAGCGCGGCCTCCTGACACCATGGGGGCCGTCGTTCAGCCAGATTGACGGGATTCCCAGCCTTTCCACCGACGCCGTACTCCAAAAATCTTGGCCCGTAGTCAGGGCGATCTTCTCCTCCAGGGTCATCCGGCTCACCAGTTCGTCAATTCCCGCCTCCACAGCAAAAACCTCCTTTTTAAACCGGGACAGGCCGGGTTGTTTGTTTAAAAAATTCAACTGTTTGGTGCAAATTTCCTGCAGCGGGGGCCGGGCTTTTGCGCCGGCGGGAAGGTTTGCTCGAAAAGAGCAAGGCCGGCGGTTTCGGGGCAGCAATAGATGTTTATGCCGGCTGGAAAGCGCCAGTTAAATCAAAACGCGGGCAGGAGATCGGGGATGCAAAATCGAAAATACAATCAGTCTTGATTAAAGTTTGGTTAAAATATCTCCATTAAATAATTAAAGAACTCGCCGGCAGGCCCGGTTCTTGCGGTAGGATCCGACGGCCCGGCCCAAACCGGCCCGGCTGAAGGTGCAAACTGCCCGTCCTGCCGGTTAGCTGATAAACAAGGAGGCTGCCGATCAAATGAACGATAAAGGAAGTTTGCCCCTGCGTGAAGAAATCGCCGCCGCATACAAGTGGAGGCTGGAACTGATGTACGAAAACGATAACCTTTGGGAAGCTGATTTTGAGGAAGTACGCCGCCTTTTACCCCGCCTGGCCGATTTAAAGGGAACCCTCAGCAGTTCCCCCGACGCCCTGTACCAGACCTTGAACTCCAGGGACCGGATCAGGTTATTAACCGAAAAACTCTATGTTTACGCCAAGATGAGGAAGGATGAAGACAACACCAGGGACAACTACCAGGAACTGGCCGACAGGTCGCAGGCCCTGGTGGCGGAGGTAGACGCGGCGCTCTCATTTATCACCCCGGAAATACTGGCGATCGAAGAAGAAAAGCTTAGTCAATTTCTCTGCCACGAGGAGCTGTCTGTTTACCGCCACCATATCGACAATATCACCCGCCTGCGAAAACATGTCCTGTCGGAGAAGGAAGAAGAGATCCTGTCCCAGGCCGGGGAGATCATGCAGGCGCCTCAAAACATCATCACCATGCTCAGCAACGCCGATTTAACTTTCCCGGCCATCAAGGATGAAAAAGGGAACGAGGTAGCGCTCACCTACGGGCGTTTTTTACAGTTTCTGCAGTCTCCCGTTCAGCGCATACGCCGGGATGCGTTTACCGGGATGTTTACCAGTTTCCACAATTTGAGAAACACCTTTAACGCCTCTCTAAGCGCCGAGGTGAAGAAGAATATCTTCATGTCCCGGGTGCGCCGCTATCCTTCCGCCCTGGAATATTACCTGGACCAGGACAACATTCCGCCCCGTGTTTACCACAACATGGTGGAAACCGTCAACCGGAATCTCGCGCCGCTGCATCGCTACCTGTCCGTAAAGAAAAAAGCCCTTGGCCTTGAGCAGATTCATTTTTACGACCTTTATGTCCCTCTGGTCCAGAAAGGAGCGGAAAAGAAATATACTTTTGAGGAAGCCAAAGGGATAGTCCTTGAGGCCTTTCAACCGATGGGCGAAGAGTACGTGGCGAAAGTCGGCGATGCTTTTAGCAGCGGGTGGATCGATGTCTATGAGAATAAAGGAAAAACTCCCGGAGGCTACTCTTTTGGTACTTACACCACGCCGCCGTATATCCTGATGAACTACACCGGAACAATTGACGACTTGTTTACACTGGCCCATGAGATGGGACATTCGATGCACAGCTACTACTCTTGGCGAGAGCAGCCTTTTGTCTACTCGCACTATTCTTTATTTTCCGCGGAGGTTGCCTCCACCACCAGCGAAGCTTTGCTGGTGCAGCACCTTCTCAAGACTGTTCCCCCGGACAAAAAAGCCTACATCATCAACCAGTATCTCGAAGGAATCAGGGCTACCCTTTACCGCCAGACCCTGTTTGCGGAGTTTGAGCTGGAAATTCACAACCTCGTCGAGAAGGGCGAAGCGCTAACTGCCGATAAACTCAGCTCCCTGTGGCTGGAACTGAATAAACGCTATTACGGCCGCCATTTTGCGGCCGACCCGCTGTTGGGCATAGAATGGGCCCGTATCCCGCATTTTTATTATAATTTTTATGTTTACAAATACGTTACGGGGTTGGCGGCGGGAACTTCCCTGAGTAAGGCCATCCTCGAAGCAGGGGAAAAAGCCCGCGAAAGGTATATGCATTTTTTAAAAAAAGGGAGCTCCGATTATTCACTGGTTATTTTAAAAGAAACCGGCGTCGACCTGGAAACCCCCGCCCCGCTCGAGGATACCATTGCGGTTTTCGGCCGGCTGGTTGACGAACTGGATCGCTATCTTCAACTGTAGTTTTTACGGGTTGGCGCAATCCTGGTTGATGAAAAAGTCCCCTTGCATCCTTTTCATTGCAGGGGACTTTGTATCATTTAATTGTCAGTATATCTAACTTCCGCTGCTTGGACATTTCATCCGCCGGTTAAACGCAACGAGAAATTAACCGCGTTTTTTTTCCAGCCAGCTCTCAATCATGCTTTTGTATTTGGCTTTCTGCTCATCGGTTAATTTGTTTTTCAGCGCCAGGAGCCTGGCTTTTTTACTTTTCGACAGGCCTTTCAGGTATTTCCTCGCTCTATCGTAGCTCACCTCTCCACCCCCTTTTTTGCATATATAGTATTATATGAGGCGTGGCTAGTTTTGCCAGTATCGGGGTATAGATTTTTTTACAGCCTTGCTCCACTTGCGGATAAGAAAGCGGGCCGGCGCAAGCGGGTCTGCATGTTAAACAAATGACTATTCCACGCTGCCAATCAATATGAAATAATGGAGGAGCAGATGTTTGCGCTAATTTTCATGGAAGGAGTTTTTCAGGTTGAGACAATACCGTTATCCCAAGCTTACGCCTGAGGAAGCGGCCGCCTGGATTGAAAATGGTCAGATGGTGGCTTTCAGCGGTTTTACTCCGGCAGGCACAGCCAAGGCGATCCCCGCCGCCTTGGCCAGGCGGGCCCGTGAGCTCCACGCCCGGGGTGAAACGTTTCAGATTCGCGTCATCACCGGTGCTTCTTCCGGCAAGCTTGATGACGCACTGGCCGAAGCCGGGGCAATCTCCTGGCGGGCGCCCTACCAGTCCTCCCGTATTTTACGCGAGCAAATCAACGCCCAGGAAGTGCAATTCATCGACCTGCACCTGTCACACCTACCTCAGATGGTGCAATTCGGTTTTTTTGGCCACATCGATTACGCGGTAATCGAGGCCACTGACGTCCTTCCTGACGGGAGGGTTTACCTTTCCACCTCCATCGGGGCCTCACCGACATTTCTCCAGTACGCGGACCGGGTTTTGATCGAAATCAACCATTTTCATTCACCCCGGCTAAACGAGATGGCCGACATCTATCTTGTGCCTCCGCCCCCCCACCGGAGCCCGATCCCGATTTATCACCCGCTGGACAAAATCGGCCGGCCGTACATGGCCGTCGACCCGAAAAAAATCATCGCCGTGGTCGAAAGCAACGAACCGGACCATTGCGGCGGTTTCGAGCCCGCGGGCGAGATCAACCGCAAAATCGCCCGCCAGGTGGTCCAGTTTCTGCACGATGAAAGGGCTGCCGGGCGCATCCCGAAAGATTTCTTGCCCCTGCAGGCCGGGGTGGGGAATATCGCCAACGCCGTGATGTTCTGCCTGGGCGAGGATCCCGACATCCCCCCGTTCACCATGTACAGCGAGGTTTTACAGGATTCGCTGGTAGAGTTAATGGAACGCGGCAAGCTTACCGGCGCCAGCGCCTGCAGCCTGACCGTGTCGAATGAAAAACTGGTGCAGATCTACGACAACATGGATTTTTTTGCTCCCCGGATTGTGCTCCGGCCGCAGGAGATTTCGAACAACCCGGGCGTTATCCGCCGGCTTGGCGTGATCGCCTTGAATACCGCCCTCGAGGTGGACCTTTCCGGCCAGGCCAATTCCACGCATATTTGCGGCCGGAACCTCGTTAACGGGATCGGCGGGAGCGGCGATTTCACCCGGAACGCCTACCTTTCCATTTTCATGTGCCCCTCTTTCGCCCGGGGGGGGCGGGTCTCGACTGTCGTGCCGATGGTATCGCATGCCGACCACAATGAGCACTCCGTGCAGGTACTGGTCACCGAACAAGGCCTGGCGGACTTGCGGGGTATCGGTCCAACAGAGAGGGCGATCAGGATCATCAACAACTGCGCCCATCCCGCCTACCGGGATTACCTGCGCCGTTACCTCGAGGACTCTCCGGCCGGCCATATCCGCCAGGATCTGGACCGCTGCTTTGAACTGCACCGCAACCTGCAGCAGGCGGGACAGATGCTCCCGGACGTGGACCTGTCCCTGTTTGCCTGCGAAAGTGGCGCCTAAAAAAAACATACGGTTAATATATGAGGGGTGATCACAAGTTGGAAAAGTGCTGTGGAGCGGGATTAAGATCGGTGAAAGGAAGGGGTGTTAACGGTTAAAAGCCTGGACCAGGTTTGCGAAAATCTTCTTAACCGGCAAAATTTCTTTAATTTTATAAACATTTTTGCCGGAGAAGACGAGGCCTTTTTCCAGGTTCCCCCTGCAGCTGTTGTCCAGGGCTTCAAGGATGCAGTATTCCTTGGAACAATGTTTCAGGCAATCGTTGCAGTGGGTGATTTTGGGGACCTCGCCGCGGGATAAATTTTCCGAAAAAATATTTCTAATGGCGCGGCCCGGCAGGCCGACCGGGCTTTTAACGATCACGACATCCTCTTCCCTGGCGTTGAGGTAATGCCGCTTGAAAGCGTCGTCCACGGTGCATTCCGCACTCAGCACAAACCTGGTGGCAATCTGGACCCCATCCGCCCCCAGCGCCATCATTTCGGATATATCCTTGCTGTCGGTGATTCCACCGGCGGCAAAAACCGGCACATGCACCGCTCCCTTGATTTCAGGCAGGATCTCCCGGGTCGGGCGGTCTGTTCCCAGGTGACCCCCGGCTTCGACCCCCTCGGCTATAAGCGCGGAGGCACCGTATTTTTCCGCAATCTGCGCCAGGCGAGAGGAAGAGACGATCGTAAAGATGGGGATCCCCGCTTCCCTGCCCCAACTGAAGATATCCCTGGAGAAACCGGCGCCGGAGATGACCAGGTCGACCTTCTCCTGCAGGGCGGTTTTAACCAGCTCGGCGAAATTGCGCACGGCATACATCACATTCACGCCGAGGATCCCGTTGCGGGCCAGGCGCCTTGCTTTGGCGATTTCACGGCGCAACTCGCCAATGGCCATACCTGTTGCTCCGATAATGCCGATACCGCCGCAGCCTGCTACGGCGGCCGCCAGGGGAGCCGTGGAAACTCGTACCGCCATGCCACCCTGGATGATCGGATACTTCAAATTTTCCCTGCCGAATAGTTTCAAGTTAAAAGCCTCACTTTTAGTTGATGATCTCATTAAACCAGATCCCGGGCCTGAATACAAACAATACTTTCTCTTGCTGTAGCAGTTAATATGATTTTTGCTTCTTTTTAAAACCACTCCGGCCTTTGCCGTTTCCCCGCTTGTGAAGGAAGTCTACCCGGCCCCGCTTATCGATGTATTTATCGTTTTTCTTTACCCGGGACTCTGCTGCGGTAATTTCCACCGGAGTCAGATCGGGTTCTTTGATCAGCATTTTTAACGCCGCCGCCAGGAGGGATACCGCATCGGCACTTTCGAGCAGCTCACGCGCTATTTCCCGGTATGGCAGGTTCTCGCCTTCTTCAACAACCTGCATCAATTTTTCTACGGCAAGGCGCTGCTGCCCTTCAATTGCTTCACTGATTGTGGGAACCGGTTTACGGACAACTTTTCTTTTAATGGCCCGTTCAATCAGCTCAAGTTGGCCGAGTTCCCGGTGGGTGACAAAAGTGGCCGCAATGCCGGGTTTGCCCAACCGGCCGGTACGGCCGATGCGGTGGACATAACTGTCCGGATCTTGGGGTATATCGAAGTTATAGACGTGCGTTACCGCGCTGATGTCCAGGCCCCGCGCGGCGACATCGGTAGCGACCAGGATTTCGGTTACCCCGGCTTTGAATTTACGCATGACACTGTCCCGCCTGGCCTGGGTCAGATCGCCGTGTATCGCCTCCGCCGAATAGCCGCGCTTGGTTAATGCGTCAAAAAGCTCGTCCGCCCGCCGTTTCGTTCTGGCAAATACGATCGCCGCGCCCGGTGATTGGAGATCCAGCAGCCGGCACAGCGCGTCGAATTTTTGCTTTTCGTGGACTTGGAAATAATATTGTTCGGTATTGGGAACGGTTACCTCTTTGGTCTTGATCCTGATTAATTCCGGCGCCTTCATGAACCGCCGGGCCAGATCTAGAATCGGCTGCGGTATCGTGGCCGAGAAAAGCATAGTCTGGCGTTCATCGGGAACACCGGAAAGAATGTTTTCAATATCCTCCCGGAAACCCATATTCAACATTTCATCCGCTTCATCAAGCACTGCCACCAGGATGTTTTGGAGCCGGATTAGCTTCCGGCGCATGTGATCCATCAAACGGCCGGGGGTGGCTACAATAATCTGCGGTTTGTTCTTCAGCGCCCTGATTTGCCGTTCTATATCCTGTCCCCCGTAGATCGGCAGGGCCCGGACTCTTTTATATTGCCCGATAGAGTTAATTTCTTCAGCGACCTGGACCGCAAGTTCCCTGGTCGGGGTAATGACAAGACCTTGAATCTCACCGTGATCCGGGCTGCATTTTTCGATCATCGGGATCGCAAAAGCGGCCGTTTTACCGGTGCCTGTCTGGGCCTGGCCGATAATATCCTTACCCGCCATGGCAAGTGGGATCGCCAGTTCCTGAATCGGGGTAGCCTCCTCAAAGCCCATGCCGGCGATCGCTTTGATGACCGCGTCACTAAGATTAAACTGGTAAAAAGTAGACATCGATTATTTTTTTCCTTTCAACTTTAAATAAAATATTTTTCTCACTGCCAACCTGAATGTTGTTCCAACCTCAGCAATAAGGGCATTTCCATAACGACCAGAAATGCCCTTACTTTTTAACCTTCCATCCTCATTTATAAGCTCACAACGTTGGCTGCTTGTGCACCCCGGTTTCCTTTGACAATCTCGAATTCGACGGCTTGCCCTTCTGCCAAAGTTTTAAACCCTTCACCCTGGATCGCCGAGAAATGCACAAAAACGTCTTCACCTTCCTCCGTCTCGATAAACCCGTAACCCTTATCCGGATTAAACCATTTCACTTTTCCTTGCATGTAAACATTCTCCTTCAGTTAAATTGAATCAAAAAGCGGGATTTGACGCCAAACCCTTTTTCTAACCGTAAAAATAGTTTGCGCTACTTTCCTCTTTTTCACACCAAGTAAAACAATACCATATTTGAATAAAAACCGCAAGCGGCCTTGGGTAAGGTTTTTGTGTGCGTTGACACGGCGGCGCGTCTGTGTCAAGCACATCAAACCACGTCCCTAATAATAAGTGGAAAGCAGGTGGTCCCGGCCGTACCTTTCGTAAACAGCGGCTTTAACATCAGGCATGTATTTGGGCAGTTTCTTGGCGCGGCCTGCCGCCGCACCGTTTGGAGGCAACAGACTTGGAGGACGCTTATTTGTCCAGGCCCATGCCGGGGAAAAAGAGAGTCTCCCCTTCAATTTTGAATCCGGCGATGAGCTCCCGCCCTTTTTCGGAGATCAGAAACTCGATGAATTGCAGAGCGAGCTCATACTGCACATGGGGATGCTTCTCCGGACTTACCGCCATGATCCCGTACTGGTTGACAAGAACCTTCTCTCCTTCCAGGAGGACGACCAGATCCAGGTTCTTTTTCAGCGAAACGAAAGTGCCCCGGTCGGTAATGGTGTAGGCTTCCTTCTCGTCGGCTACCCGCAGGGTATCGCCCATGCCTTGCCCCACGGCAATGTACCAGCCTCCGGCAGGGGAAATCCCCGCCTGTTCCCAGAGCCGCCGTTCCAAGCGGTTGGTCCCCGAATCGTCGCCCCGGGAGATAAAACTGAAACCGCCGGCGGCGATCGCCTGCAGGGCTTCTTCGATGCCCTTGATGCCGGACAAGCCCGCCGGGTCTGCGGCGGGACCGACCACGACAAAATCGTTATACATGACGTCGTAACGGTCGGTGAAAAAGCCTTCAGCAACCAGCTTGAGCTCAGCAGCCCGGTCGTGCACCAGGAGCACGTCGGCGTCCCCGCTCCGCCCCAGTTCCAACGCCTGTCCCGTACCCCGGGAAAGAACACGCACTTCGATTCCTGTCTCGTTGGTAAAAACAGGGATCAGGGCGCCCAGCAGCCCCGAATCGTAAGTGCTTGTCGTCGTCACCAGGAGAATGCTGCCGCCGTCTCCCTGATCCCCCGCGCATCCCGCAACCAACCGGCAGCACGAAAACATTAATACCGGGATAAGCAGGCACAGTATAATTTTTCTGGCTTTCACGTCAATTGCTCCTTTTGCCGGCTTCAAGCTGCAGCAGGCAGCCCTCAAGCGGTTCAAGGGAAAGCGGCCCGGTTACCGTTTCCGCCTTGCGCCGCGGATCAGTGGACAGCAGAACACGGTAACAAGCGGGCGCCGGGCCTAAATCGCACTTGCGCCTGCCCTTGGAAAAGTTTAGCGCAACGGCCAGCCTGACGCCGTGAAGCTCCCGCGCGTAGACGTAGCAATCCCTTGGCACTCCGGCGGTGACTACGGTGTAAGAGCCCTCTTGCAAGGCCGGCAGCGACCGGCGCAGGTGGATGGCGCGCTTGTAGAAGCTAAGCAGCGAAGCGGGATCTTTTTCCTGGACGGCCACGTTGCGCTTTTCAGCCTCAGGGCCAATTGGAAGCCAGGGTTCGCCTGTGGTAAAACCGGCATGCTTTCCGCCGTTCCACTGCATCGGGGTCCTCGCCCCGTCGCGGCCGCGGTGGAAGGGGAACCACTTGATCCCGACCGGATCCTTAAGCGCGCTCCGGGGCAGTTTCGCCTCTTTCATCCCGATTTCTTCCCCGTAATAGATGAAAGGTGTACCGCGCAGGGTCAGCAGCAGCAACGCCAGCAGGCGGGCCCGCGCGTCTTCCTGGCCTTTACGGCCGTAACGGCTGATGGCGCGTGTGATATCGTGATTGCTTAAGGTATAAGCCGGCCAGGCTGATGCCGGAAAGCCGCTTTCACGCCTTGCCACACTGCGCCGGAATGCGCCGGCTTTCCAGCGGCACTGCGTGAGGGCGAAATAGAAATTCATGTGCAGTTCGTCGTCGCTGGCTCCATAGTAGGAGGCGACGACGGCCGGATTTTCGCTGATTACTTCGCCGATGCTGGTTGTGCCGGGATACTCGTTAAAGATGCGGCGAAACTCCTTCAGAATACGGTGCGTTTCCGGGTGGTGCTTGTTATATATTTTATCCTGCAATTCGGGAAGCTCCAGCAATTGAAAAATATTAACCGCCAGGGGGCGATCCCAGAAAGGCATCCGGTGGATCTGCTTTAACCGGTGAATGAAGGGGGGATTGTCCCGGAACTGCTCATCTTTGCAATATAAATGGGCCACGTCAAGGCGGAAACCGTCAACCCCCCGCTCCAACCAGAAGCGGATCACTTTATGGACAGCTTCACGCACCGCCGGGTTAAACCAGTTCAGGTCGGGCTGCTCTTTCAGAAAAGAGTGCAGGTAATACTGGCCTGTGGCCTCGTCCCATGTCCAGGCCGGCCCGAAGAAGTTATTTTTCCAGTTGTTCGGAGGCTTATGGCGCGGCCCGCGCCCATCGCGCCAGATATACCAGTTTCGTTTCGGATTGTCGCGCGTGGATCGCGATTCCTTGAACCATGAATGCTCGTTCGAGGTGTGATTTACCACCAGGTCAAGCATGATCCGGATATTGCGCCGGTGCGCTTCTGCAAGGAGGCGGTCAAAGTCCTGCAGGCTGCCGTAACGGGAATCGATAGCGCAATAGTCGGCCACATCATAGCCGAAATCCAGGTCGGGGCTGACAAAAAAGGGGCTGAACCAGATTGCGTCAATGCCAAGAGAGTTTGGGGTGCCGTCATTAAGGTAGTCCAATTTTTCGATAATACCCTGCAGATCGCCGATTCCATTTCCCGTTGTATCCAGAAAACTGCGGGGATAAATCTGGTAAAAAACTCCCTTTTTCCACCAGTCAGTATGGCCAGGCATTTTTTCCCTCCCCTTGCTTCCTCTCATAATACATTTGCCGATTTTAAAACCTTATAAAAAACAACCAAAAAAGTAAGGTAGAGCATCCCGATAAAACCGTAGGCCTTTAAGCCGATAAAGAGTATGGCCAGGACCAAAACGGGGTGAATGCCCACCGAAGTGGAGACGATTTTGGGCTCCACTATTTGCCTTACCACGCTGATAATGATATATAACACTATCACCGCCGCTGCGGTAAAGTAGTGTCCCGCGATAAAATAAGAAACGGATAGCGGTATATAAACCAGCCCAATACCGAGGATGGGGAAAATATCGGCCACAGCGCAGACAAGGCTTAGCATCACCGCATACTTGATTCCGAGCGCGGAAAACCCGATCAAGGTCTGGATAAACGTCAAAAAATAGACGATCGAGTAGGCCTTGATAAAGCGGGTGAGCATTTTAATCCCTTCGTAACAGACTTTAACAAACTTTTCCCGCCCCCGGTCAGAAAAAATTGAGAGAATTTTTTCTTTAATCGCACCCATATCCCTGGAGAAGAAATAGGTCGAAAGCATAATGACAATCATGCCTGTGATCCAGGCGGGGATGGATACCGCCATCCGGAGAAAAGCGGTAAGGCCTTCTTCCAGTATACCGAAAGCCTCGGAGAAAAAACGGGAGATCTGGGCGCTGTTTTTTTCGATAAACGCCGGGTCGATCTCATTGAAATAGCCCCCGATCTGCTCGATCAGCCTTCTCAACGGCTGCATGATCAGGTCGAGGTTTACAGCGGGGAGATGGGAGAGAAGCTGCTGGGCTTCGCGCACAATCGCGTAGAAAAATAAAGATAAAAGCGAGAAAAAAAGGAGGTAAACCAGGGAAGATGACAGCAGCGACGGCATACCCTTTGCCAGCTTCAACTTTTGCTGGAAAAACTTTGTCGCCGGCTGGATCAAGAAAGCGATAGCAAACGCGGCGACAAACGGGAAAGTGTACGAAGCGGTGGTAAAAATAAACACGAAAAGAAGCGTGTAGAGCAAGAGAAACAACCCGAAACTTTTTAAACTTTTTACAAAAGATGCGCTAAACAAATTTCTGCGCCCTCCGCTCCGCTTGTCTTCTAATCCAGCATTAACGCAATTTAATTTTACATTAACTGCACCGCGTTATGGAAGAAAACTTTTTTCCGCCGGACGAGCCTCCTGTGCAAAAAAAACCATTACCAGCCCGCCCCTTTGCTTCCAAAACCTCATCGGCGATCCTTCGGCCCCGCCTAAAAATAATCTTACTCCTTCATTAGCAGGAACTTCTATATCGACAGGAGAAAGCAATTAGTTAGAAATTATAATGAAAAAGATGGATTCATTAAAAACGAAACCAGGTACGATTCAGTCAACATCCTCAAGGCTAGGCCGGTCCTCATTTTCCTTACCTTTGCGGCCTTTAACCGTCAGTCCTGACCTTCTGCAAGTATTTAGTTTTAAGGGAGACTGGCGGGGGAGAAAGGGGCGCTGCAGCCGTTGGCCCCGGCGGCGGCGAAAGCCGGCAAGATCGTCGAAACGCTGATCAGGATCTACGAAGAGATGAACCGAATACCGCAACCTCGCTTTTCTCGCCGTGGGCCGGCCTGAAGAAGAGGGTTGCTTCTGCCAGGTGAACAGCTTCCTGCGGGAGGCGGTGGAGCTGCTGGCTGGGCAATTCGACCTCACCGTCATCGATGCCGAAGCCGGGGTGGAGCAGGTCAACCGGCGGGTGATGGGAAAGGTCTGGGTTGGCTCCCCGAAGATGAAACCGTCAGCGAGTTCGACGCCGCCGGCAGATCCTTTCTCGACCTCCCCGATTGTCCCTCCCTGCAGGCCGCCCGCCCCCTCCTCCTCCGGGGAACAGGTCCATCCGTTTCTTGACGAAATATCAAAGCCTGGTGAAAGAAAGTAAAGAGGAAATTTCCCTGCAGATACGTGCGCTCAGTGGACGATAACCCGGTGATGGACTTTTTTGCCCTTGCGCAAAGCTATTTTACCCTCCTCCAGCCAACTGCCGTCAAGTAAAATTTCGAAATTATGGACCCGTTTGTCGTTAATATAGAGACCGCCCTGTTCGATTAAACGGCGCCCTTCACTTTTTGTTTCCACCAGGCCGCACTCCAGCAGCAGATCGAGGACGCTGATTCCTGCAGCCAGGCGCTCCTTCCCAATCTCGGTGCTGGGTACCGCCCCCTGCAGGGTTTCCCCCCCAAATAAGGCCCTGGCTGCCTGCCGCGCTTTGACGGCCTCTTCTTCGCCATGGACCAGCCTGGTAACTTCAAAGGCCAGAACCTCTTTTGCCGTATTGATTTCTTGTCCCGTGGCCGCCGTAATTTGATCGATTTGCTCCAACGGTAAAAAAGTGTACAGTTTCAGGAAGCGGGCCACATCCCGGTCGTGGGTGTTGCGCCAGTACTGGAAGAAGTCATAGGGAGTGGTCAGTTTGGGACTGAGCCAAACTGCGCCGGACTCCGTCTTGCCCATTTTTTTGCCGTCTGCGGTTTCGAGCAGGGGCACGGTCAACCCATATACCTCCTGCTGCTCCATGCGCCGGATAAGGTCGGCGCCGGAAATAATGTTTGACCACTGGTCGTCGCCTCCCACCTGGAGGCGGCAGTTCCATTTCCGGAAGAGGGTCAGGTAATCATAGGACTGGAGCAGCATGTAGTTAAACTCAATGAAAGAGAGACCCCGTTCCAGCCTGGACTTGAAACAATCGTAGGTCAGCATCCGGTTTACTGAAAAATGAACCCCGATATCACGCAAGAACTCGATGTAATGTAACTTGAGCAGCCAGTCCGCATTGTTGGCCATCTTCACGTTGCTGCCACCCAAGATACGGTTGAGCTGGGCGCCGATAGCCCTGGCATTGGCCTCAATCGTACTGGCATTCAGCATTTTGCGCATTTCAGTCTTGCCGCTGGGATCGCCAACCATGGTGGTGCCGCCGCCTACCAGGGCAATGGGTTTATGGCCGTGCCGGCTGAGATGGGTCATGACCATTACCGGCAAAAGGTGCCCGATATGAAGGCTTTCGGCGGTGGCGTCAAAGCCAACATAAAAGGTGGTTGGCTCTTCCAGCTGTTTGGCCAGGGGTTCAGGATGGGTAACCTGTTTCACCAGCCCCCGCTCTTCCAAGGTATCCAACACACTTTTCACCATCTGTAAAACCTCCTTGGTTACGGCAAATTCAACCGCTCGCAAAAAGGACGAGCTTGCTTGAGTAGTCTTTCATTATTATACTACCCTGTATTCTGCGTGTCCACAGACCGGACCGGCAGGGCAAACAGCGGGGAACAAATCAGGGCACGGCATGCCGCGCCCATACAACCTGCCTCATATATTATTGCTGTGCAGTAAAGTCGCCGGAACTGCTCGCAAAGCAGAAGACGCGGCTCTTTAGCTGTGGTGAGCGTCTGCTTGCCTGTCCGCGGAACATATAGGTCAGGCCGCGAAGCGAATGCCCCGCTCATGTGTCTCTGGCTTATCATTTACAAGTACGCGGCCCGGATCTGCCAGGTCAATAGCTATTGTAACAGAACAATGCGTATTGACAATACGCGTTGGCTTTGCTATTATTAAACACAAAAGGATGGTGCCAGTTACATATGCGGAGCGAGGACTCAAAGGACATCATCAAACGATTGGAAAGCGAAGGCTGGTATCTCGTCCGCACAAAAGAATCGCATCATCAATTTAAGCATAATGAAAAGCCTGGTACTGTAACCGTTCAGCATCCCAAAAAATCGATATATGGTCCTACTCTCAGAAGTATTTATCACCAGGCAGGCTGGGAGTGGTAGAAATTCAAGCTAAGCCAAACTAAAAAGGAGTGCGCCAAAATGGCAGACCGCTATATTTTCCCGGCGGTATTCTATCCACCTGAGCAGGAGGGCCTTGATTATTGCGTTGTTTTTCCCGACCTTGACGTGGCTACTCAAGGCGAGACCCTGCAGCAGGCGCTGGATATGGCGAAAGAGCTTTTAGAGCTGACTCTTTTCGGCCTGGAGGAGGACGGAGAAAAAATTCCGGCCGCAACAAACCCGTCGAATATCGTACTGGATCGCCCCGGCGCATTTGTGACCCTGGTCTCGGTTTATATGCCAATTGTTCGTGCTGAAGCGGCCCAGCAGTTTGTCAGAAAAACTGTCACGTTGCCAAAATGGTTGAACGAACTTGCGGAGGAGGCCGGCATAAACTTTTCGCGGTCGCTGCAGACAGCGTTGCGGCTAAAGCTCGACGTTTCCGATCCTCCGGCCGATTCCAGAACCAAATAGAAAAGGTTCCTGGGAGATGGGTAGAGAAAACGATGGCCGACCTGGACCGCCTGCTTGAAGGGCGGGAATTTGATTCACCGGAAGAGGTCAATGCTTTTCTGCAGCAAGCGTTAGAAGAAAAAAGCCGTTCCCGGGTCGCAGACGATGGCGGGAAAACTCGACTGATCCGGCCCGGGAGGATGGAGAGTTTTTTAAGCCTTAACGCTTATGAACACAGAAGTGCTTTGGGAAGAGCTGTTTGATTATTGCGATGAAATGTGCAGGAAAACAGGCGCCTTGTATTGAAATAAAGCTAAGCTACGAGGAGTGGTAGCTGTGGTTACCGTTACTGAACGCTGGAAGCAAGTCTACCCTGGCGCCCGGGTGGCCACCCTAATTATGCGGAACGTGCATAATATCAACTCTCACCCCGGGCTTGAAAAGCGCAAGCGCTCTCTGGAGAAAGAGCTGTGCCTGAAATTTGGGGACAAAGAGACGAGTGCGCTTAAATCCTTGCCGCCGATCCAGGTATACACCGCTTATTACAAGCGCTTCAAGAAGACCTACCCGTTGCTGCAGCAGCTAAAAACACTGGCCGGTAAGCAAAGCCCTTTGCCCACGGTATCGGGGTTAGTCGATGCCATGTTCCTGGCGGAGATGAAGAACCTTCTGCTTACGGCAGGACACGACCTGGAAAAAGTAGCAGCGCCGGTTATCATCGACACTTCCTTGGGAGGCGAGCGCTTTGTCAAGCTTAACCGAGAACCCCAAGTTCTCAAACCAAACGATATGATCATGGCCGATAGGAAAGGAGTAATCTCCAGCGTGCTTTACGGCCCTGATCAGCGGACCAAGATAACACTTCAAACCCGTGAGGTGCTCTTTGTGGTGTACGCCCCTGATGGAATCGCAAAAGAAAATGTACACCAGCACCTCCAAGACATCAGGGAAAACGTATCTCTTTTTTCGCCCCAAGCCGAGTTTGCATCCGAAAAAATATATTCCTCATTAGGAGAAGAAACAGTTAATCCTTAGGGGGTTAATTACGCCTGTTATTATGGGCGATAGTTTGCCCCATGGAATGGCTATTTTTAAAGACAAGTCCATTTTTTACTCCGATCCTTACGGCCTTAATTTGCGCGTTGATTCTCCTTTCAGGGTTAGTTTGTGGGCGTTGTGAACCAGGCGGTCCAAGATGGCATCGGCCACGGTGGGGTCGGTGATTCTGTCGTACCAGTGTTCGACTGGGAGTTGGGCGGCGGCGAAGCAAGCAAGCGGTGGATTTTTTCAATTCCCACTATTTTAATTTTAATGGGTTCACCAGATTACCTTGACTTCTTTATATTGGGCAATGAGGGCGTCGCTGGTAACAAGGTCCATAGAGTTTTGCAGTGCTGTGGCAATAATGAATCGATCGCAGGGATCGTTATGTAGCGGAGGTAAAGCGACAGAACGGACGGCAATTGAACTGTTGATGGTCAGTTCCTGAAGGCCATGATGATTCAAGACCTTTTCAAACCAGTTTCCGGGATTCATAGGCAATTCCAGTTTTCTGCTGCGTGCTTTCACCGCGATTTCAAAAGCGGAAATCGATGAAACAAACAGACTTCCTATATTTTCCCGAATGGCATTTTTAGCATTTTCAGAAAGCCTGCTTTGATCGGCTGCCAACCACAACAAGGTACAAGTATCCAACAGAAGCATCATCACGGCTGCCTCAAAACGCTGGGCCATTCGGATTCATCGAGGGGAAGTGAAGGGTCTTCATGAAAAACTACTGCAGACAGTTCAGGATCCTGCTGCAAAGGGTCACTTTTCTTTTTCCAGGGAATAAGTTCAGCAACCGGCTTTCCGTTTCTACAGATGATCACTGTCTCTTGCTCGGTTTCAATTTTAGCGAGTAATTCGGAGAGCCTGGTCTTGGCTTCGTGTGTGTTTACGGATATCATTTTGGCCTCCATTGAAATTAGTTTAGCTTAGTTTAATTATATAAATCGATTTGAATTGTGTCAAGATGATGTAAAATATTTCACTGAAAATCGACAGGTCGTTATCGTTAATGTTTACGGTTACGAGGAGCGAATAGATCTTGCGGTGCTTTTGAACCGCATGTCATATCGCCAAACAAGTAACTATCCCCTGATGCAGAGAATAAGGCTTAAACTGGGGCTTATAAACAATAATTCCGTTGTCCAACAGCTATATTAAAGCCAGCTGTTTGTGTTGGAAGAAAATAAGTTAATGTAGTTTACATAAATGATGCCTGGCACTGCGCATTTTTACTTCTTATAAGACGGTGGCCCGGCGGCGCTGCCGTTTCCGCCCGCCGCCTGTTCCGGTCCCCGGTGGCGGTGCCACTCGGCCAGCAGGGAATGGGGCACCTCCAGCCCGTGGTTGAGCATGAGCCCATGATCGGACATCACCGCCGCGGGCCGCCCGTCGGCCCGCAGGCCGCCGCCGTCCATGAGCACCACCCGGGTGCAGGTTTCCAGGATGAACTCCAGGTCGTGCGAGGCGATGAGCATCGTCTTGTCGGCCATCTCCTCCAGCAGGCGGATCAGGCGGCGCCGGTAGCGCAGGTCCAGGTCGGAGGTGGGCTCATCCAGGATCAGCAAGCGAGGCCGCATGGCCAAGATACCGGTAAGGGCCACCAGGCGCTGCTCGCCGCTGGACAGTTGATGGGGCGGCCGGTCCAGCAGGCCGGTGATGCCTGCTCCGGCAGCTGCTTCCGTGACACGCTGCCGGATTTCTTCCTCGGGCAGGCCCATGTTTTGCGGGCCGAAGGCGATGTCCTCCCGCACCGAGGGGCAGATCAGTTGATCGCCGGTATGCTGAAAGACCATGCCTACCTCGGGCATGAACCCCCCGTGTTTGACCGGCCGGCCGAAAATGGCCATGCTTCCCGCGGAAGGCTTGAGAATACCCGAGATTAATAGAAAAAAGGTGGTCTTACCGGCTCCGTTGGGTCCGATAATCCCCACCCTTTCGCCGGCGGCTACGCTGAAGTGGATCTCTTCCAGGATCGGGGGCTGCCCGGGGTAACCGAAGGTCAACCCCTGCACGGTTAGGATTGCGGTCAAGATAGCTTCTCCTCGCAAAAATTTCGTACTCAAGGGCAGATTTTCCGCTTCAGCTTTGATTATAACACAACTTGGGCCCGTAGTTGCACGGCTGCCGCCGGTGTACTAAATCAGGATAAAAGTAGCGCCTGGGTCAAGACAAGGGCCGCGGCAAGCAGCACGCCGGCTGCCAGGGCCAGGCGGTCTCCCGGGCCGGGCCGG
>JAGUZX010000125.1 GCA_020060545.1 Desulfovibrio sp.
GAGTTTCACCTGCCAACACCTTTCGCACACCCGCACAAAAAAGCCATGAGCCATCTAACCGGATTACTATGTCCAAAATCAGGGTTTAATTTCACATCATTAGGAGACTGGGTAGTATAGCTTATCTTCGTTTATTCCAAGCCGGGCGATCGACCCTAAAGCAGTTCCATATTGTGTAATACAAGGCAACTTATAGGTAATTTATGGGGTTGGCATCCATGACAGAATAGGCTATACTTGCTCCAGGGTGCGAGCAAAAGCAAATTCCTATCCATGACACGCCGTCCCCCTTGACACGCGCAATGTAACAATTTTGCCCCGTCCCCCTTGACACGCGTCCCCCTTGACACTTATTCAGCTTGGTTTGCTAAACAGAGTTTCAATGTCAAATGAAAGTCCCGGGAAACTCGGATGGGAAAACATACCGGTGTGGGATCGTACTAGAGACACATAATACTCATCTCGCAATTCGTAGGCCTCGATAAAGCCATCTTCGGGGTCTAAAATCCAATAGTGCGGGACTCCCGATGATTTATAGTGGTTTAGCTTAAGGACTCGATCCTTTCTGCTGGTAGTATGGGACAGGACTTCCACTACCAACTCCGGAACGGTATCGATCGGGTCATGTTGGGCGGGCCGGCTGCCGGGCAGGTATAACAAATCAGGCTGTACTACGGTATACATGGTCAAATTTAAATCAAGAGGGGCATTAAAAACCTCTCCTTTCGGATCTACTGCGTTAAAGTAATCTTCAAGTATTCGCTGCAGCCGCCTGGAAACTCGTTGGTGGTGAAAGGAAGGAGAGGGATCCCGTATCAGCACTCCGTCTATAACTTCATATCGAAAACCGGGCTCTTCCGGAAGTTTGGCGTAGTCTTCATAGGTCAGCTTCTTTTTGCCCTGATAGGGAGAGGGGTCTTCCTTAACCAGGGCAGTAGACGTTTCCCCGGACAACGCTTGTAAAACATTTTGCTTGTTATACCGGTATTGCCTAGTGCCAATTTCCACATACGGTATTCTCTTTTCCCGCGTATACCTCCAGATTGTATCTACGGAAAGGCTTAGAGAATCGGCTAACTCTTGGGCCGTAATAAGTTCATCTCCCGTTTTCATTAATAACACCTCCGCTTGTCTTTAGTTTACAGCCCTGAATAACAGCTGTCAACTAAAATTAACAACCGGGACAGGAGGGGACAGGAGGGACAGGAGGGACGTACCTTTTTGTCCCATCCACCTGCAGATTGATAATGTTCGCACTAAATAATAATAAAATGCTGTCATTATGTCGGAATTTCGATACAGTGAACCGCGTGGGTGATAGACATCGACCACGCCAGCTCCCGCGCCCGTCAGGGAAATGTTATAATTTGAATAAACGTTTCGGGAGAGATCCGCATGGATTACCAATTTGAGGTCAGTGAACAGCCGGCCAGGCATACCCTTTCCATACGCACCGTTACTTCGGTCGATAAGCTGCCGGATGAATTGGGACGGGCCTACATGGCCATAATCGGACATCTGAACGAAATCGGCGAGAAGCCAGCGGATGCCGCTTTTGCGGGGTACTTTAACATGGATATGCAGAATCTCGATGTGGAGATGGGGTTTGTCGTGGCCGGGCCTTTACCCGGAAAAGGAGACATCAAGGTGGGGGAAATCCCGGCCGGAAAGCAGGTTTCTTATCTTTTCAAGGGGCCATACAAACAGATGGTGCCGGTTTACAACGCGATGATGCAATGGATGCAAGAGAACGGCCATACCCCTACCGGCACGGCCTACGAGTTTTACTACAATTCGCCGGAAGAGGTTCCCGAAAGCGAACTCTTGACCAGGATTGTATTTCCTTTGATCTAGTACCACGCAAGAGGTTCCGGACAGGGAGCAAACATGAAATTTATTGTACATCGGACAGTAAACGCAAAGCAGTTCGAAGAAGAAGTGGCTTGATGCCGGCATCTTCCCTTTGTCGCAAGGTCAAGAAATCCGAGGAGGAACGCTCCCATTAAAAAGGCTGTACTGTTTTACTTTTCCGGGACAGGGAATACCTGGTGGGTGACCGTGGAGTTGGCCCGGCTACTGCGGGAAAGGGGCATCGAGACAGCGGTATATTCCATCGAAGCGGTTGATTCCGCAAAATCGGATCTATTGATCAATCAATCCGACCTGGTTGGTTTCGGCTACCCTGTTTACGGTTCTGATTTACCGCAGCCGATGAAGGATTTCATTGAAGACCTGTCGCCCATACAGAGCAAGCCCGCTTTTGTTTACTGCACCCAGTGGTTGTGGTCGGGGGACGGGGCCCGCACCGGCGCCTCTTTTCTGAGGCCGAAAGGGTTCAAGACCTTCTGGGGCGAGCATTTCCTCATGCCCAACAACGTTACCGTCAGCGTCATTCGCCTCCCGTACACTAACGACCGCAGCAAGCTGGAGACAGTGTTGGCAAGGGCCGGCACCCGGCTGCGCCGTTTTGCCGCCAAGGTTGTCGCGGGCAGGCCCTTCCGCCGGGGTTTTGATCCGGTTTCTTATCTGCTGGGATGCGTGCAGAGGGTGCCTTTCCGCCGGGTTTATCGCCGTCCTGTATTTTTTGCACGCTGCAGGAAGCGGGCATTGCGGCGAACGATCTGGCCTTTGTCCTGGAAGACAAGTTCCCCCTCTCCCCCGGCCACAGCCTGGTGATTCCCCGGCGCCATATCCTGACCCTGGACGAAGCGTCGGAGCAGGAAATTGCGGCCCTTTTCGCCCTGGTCAGGGAGGCGAAGGAGCTGATCCGCCGGCGCTGCCGGGCCGACGGTTTCAATATTGGCATCAACGAAGGGGCCGCCGCGGGCCAGACCGTCATGCATCTGCATATACACGTCATCCCGCGCCGTCGCGGCGACGTCGCCGACCCCCGGGGCGGCATCCGCAAGGTCCTGCCCTGCCGGGGCCGGAGCTATCCGCAGGAGGCAGCGCCTGAAGGCGTTTCAGGAACAGGTTAAGGGCGCCCCGCGGGCGGGCGGCATTTGCTTTGGAGCCTGGAGCCTTCCGTGAAGAGGGGGCTTTTGCTTTTGGCGCAAAAAAAAAAGTGGCCCGCACGGGGAACCTTTTTCATGCCGGGCTGTCTTCTTTATGTCGCCACCGGTGTGGAGGACGGCGGCAAACGCTCCGCCCGGCTTTACGGCGGTGTTGCCGCGGCGCCGGTGCTGCTGATCGCCGCCCTGGCCCTGCACCGGAAGAAAGCCGGCACGCAGGCTTAAAAAAGCGGTACAGTTCTCCCTGAGAGGCGGGGTTCAAACTCCCGCCTCTCGTTTTTTTATTTTGTAAGGCATGACGATGCTTTATTCCGGTCACCGCGACCCGAAAGCGGTGACCGGTCCCGAAGCGCCCTTCATGGGCTGCCAACCAACCGCCTCGAGCAAGGGCGGTTTTTCTTTTTTTATACCTTTTTTATACCGCCGGCCCCGTTTTAATGACTTTTTTATACCTTTTTCTGTATAATTTGTCGTGCGTGAATGGTTGTCATTTGTAACAACTGCACAACTGCCGGAATAAAAACCGAAATGAAGTAAATTCCAAGGAGTGAAACGACGATTGTGCAAGCGGCCCCTTGAAGTTGAAGATGTTCTTACGCGGGTAATTGTTGCCAACGGCGCGTCAGTGGTGACTGCCCTGCAGGAAATCCAGAACAATTACGGTTACCTGCCGGAAGAAGTGCTGCGTGCTTTTTCCCGGAAAACGGGAATTCCGATGGTCGATATTTTCAATACGGCAACCTTTTACAACGCTTTTTCCCTGGAGCCCAGAGGGAGGCACCAAATTACCGTCTGTGTCGGAACCACCTGCCATATCCGCGGGGCCGGGATGCTGATCGAAGCGGTTTCCCGCCTGCTGGAGATACAGCCGGGCGAGGTTACGCCCGACCGCGAGTTTTCGCTGGAAACGGTGAATTGCCTCGGCTGCTGTGCCTTTGCGCCGGTGATGGTGCTTGACGGCAAGTACTACGGCAACCTTACTGCCGGGAAAGCCCGGGAGATCGTAGGGCGGATCAGGGAAGAGGCTGCGGAAGGAGCGCCTGAGGCGGACGAGGGTGAGTCTGGAGGATCGCGGGAGGGGGTCTGTTGATGGCGCCGGCGCTGAAGAGGTTTGCCGCACCGGAAGAGGTGATGAAGGTGCGGCAAAGCCTGGAGGGCAGGCTTGACGGAAACAGGCCGCGCCTGGCGATCTGCGGCGATACGGGCTGCACAGTCTGCGGTGCAGACGGGCTGGCGGCGGCCGTGAAAGAAGTAATGGAGCGGAAGGATCCGGCAGGCAGGCTGGAGCTGAAGGTTACCGGATGCCTCGGTTTCTGCGAGCAGGCGCCGGTGGTGCTTGTTTTCCCGGGGGCGTATTTTTACCGGAAGGTAAAGGCCGCCGATGCGGAAGAGATCGTGGAGAAAGCGCTGCTGCAGGAAGGGCCCGTTGCCAGGCTGCTATACACGGACCCGTCGAGCGGGAAGAAGATCGCCTGTGCCGGCGAGATCCCCTTTTACAGGCACCAGGAACGCGTTCTGCTGGATGCAAACTGGCATGTCAATCCCCTGGACATTTACGATTATCTTGCCCGGGGAGGTTACGCCGCCCTTTTAAAAGTGCTCGGCGGAATGTCGCCCGGCGAGGTTCTCGGCGAGATGAAGGAAGCCAGGCTGCGGGGCAGGGGCGGCGCCGGTTTTTACACGTGGTTGAAATGGGAGCTCTGCCGCACCCGGGCCGGCAGCAAAAAATACGTGATCTGCAATGCCGACGAAGGGGATCCGGGGGCATTCATGGACAGGAGCCTGCTGGAAGGGAACCCCCATGCCGTCCTCGAGGGGATGCTTATTGCCGGTTACGCCATAGGGGCCGTGGAAGGAATTGTGTATCTACGTACCGAGTACCCCACTGCCGTGGCCAAGCTTGACCAGGCCGTCCGGCAGGCGCGGGAACTGGGCTTTCTAGGAGAAGATATCCTCGGTTCGGGGTTTGCTTTTGATATTTCAATCGTCAGGGGCGCGGGCGCATTTGTCTGCGGCGAGGAGACCGCCCTGATCCGCGCCGCCGAGGGCAAGGTGGGAGAGCCCCGCCAGAAGCCGCCCTTCCCCGCCGAATCGGGCTACAGGGGCAGGCCCACGGTAATCAACAACGTGGAGACCTTTGCCAATGTGCCCCTGATTGTCAACCGGGGCGCCGTGGCCTATCGCGCCGCCGGCACGGAAAATTCGGGTGGGACGAAGATCTTCTGCCTGGTGGGGAAGGTGAACAACTCGGGGCTTGTGGAGGTCCCGTTCGGGACCCCGCTCAGAAAGATTGTTTTTGACATCGGCGGGGGTATCAAGGGCGGCAAGCGTTTCAAGGCCGTCCAGACCGGCGGCCCCTCGGGCGGCTGCCTTCCCGAAGAAAAGCTTGACCTCCGGGTCGATTTCGAGGACCTGGCCGGGGCGGGCTCGATCATGGGTTCAGGCGGGATGATCGTCATGGATGAAGATACGTGTGTTGTCGATGTGACCCGCTATTTTCTTAATTTTCTTAAAGACGAATCCTGTGGAAAATGTTTCTCCTGCCGCGTCGGGGTTGACCGCATGCTGGAGATTGTCGGCGGCATCACGGAGGGCGCCGGTTCCGAGGAGGATCTTGCCCTCCTCGAGGAGCTGGCGCTTGTGGTCAAGGATACCTCCATGTGCGGGCTGGGGCAGACTGCGGCCAACCCGGTCCTCTCCACCCTGCGCTATTTCCGCAGCGAGTACCTTGCACACGTGAGGGAGAAGCGGTGCCCAGCCAAGGTATGCCGCGCCCTCTTCCGCTACCGCGTTGATGAAGATCTCTGCAGCGGCTGCGGCTTCTGCGCCCGGGAGTGCTCCGCGGGAGCGATCGGTGAAGGGCCGGACGGGCTGTACCTTATTGACCCCGCCGTGTGCAACAGGTGCGGGGTCTGCGTGGAAGCCTGTGCCTCCGATGCGATTACGAAAGAATAGAGGCGGCAACTGTGGTTGAAATGACACTGAACGGGCTCATGGTAAAAGTGGAAGAGGGGACGACGATCCTGGAGGCGGCAGCCTTTTACGGCGTCAATATCCCAACCCTCTGTTATCTTGAGGGACTCAGCCCTTACGGGGCCTGCCGGCTCTGCGTAGTCGAGATCGGCGAACCCGGCAGTGCGAAGGTCGCGACTTCCTGCACCCACAGGGTGGAAGACGGCCTGGTCGTGAGGACGCATTCGGCGCGGGTGATGAAGGCAAGGCGGATGCTAATCGAACTTTACCTGGCGAGCTGCCCCTCGTCAAAGATCATCCAGGACATGGCCTCCAACCACCATGTGACAAGGGTGCGCTTCAAACAGAGGCATGAAGATTGCATCCTCTGTGGCCTTTGCGTGCGGATGTGCGCCGAGCAGATGCAGGGGAAGGCCATCGGCTTTGCCTGGCGCGGCAGCGAGCGCAAAGTTACCACCCCGTTCGACAAGAAATCCGACGCATGCCGGCTGTGCGGCGGGTGCATGTATGTCTGCCCCGCATGCCGCTCCCGGTGCCAGGGCCCTCAGGCGGAGCAAGCCGTCTGCAACGCCTGTCTGAACCTGCCGCAGACCGACCGGAATTATTTATTCTTTGACAATGCCGTGTGTGAAGCCATGGAACCCCCAGGCGGGGCGCCCAAAAAAATGACCAACCGGGGCGCTTAAAGATAAAGGAGGATTGAGCATGAGTTATTCAAGATTAAACTCCAGCGCCGCTACTCTCTCCAAAAACCGTACCGAGGGCTCAATCACGACCCTTAGCGGGATGTGCGCAACGTGCATTGACGGCTGCATCGGAATGTGCGAGATAGGCAAATCCGCCTACCGCGGGCACGAGGTGATCTACCCGCAGCCTTTCGGCCTGATCAGCACAGCCTCGGAAAAGGATTATCCCCTTGATTATTCCCACTTTTCGATCATGGGAACGACCGTGGGTGCGGTGGGAATCGAGCCGGACAGCAACAAGGCCATTTTTTCGAGCGTCAATATCGAGGCCAAGTTGGGCCGCGATAAGGGAATCAAGCTAAGGCTCCCGGTGGTAATACCGGCCATGGGCTCAACCCACGTGGCCGCCGTGAACTGGGAAGGCCTTGCCGTGGGGGCGGCGCTTTCCGGGATCGTGATCACAATTGGCGAAAACGTCTGCGGCATGGACCCCGCGTCGGAGATTAGGGACGGGAAGATTGTAAAGAGCCCGGAGTTGGCAAGGCGAGTGAAGCTTTTTCAGGAATGGCAAATTGACGGCTACGGGGAAATCGTCCTGCAGGCAAACGTGGAAGACACCGGTTTGGGAGTGCAGGAATACGCGCTGCGGGAACTTGGAGTGCGATCTGTTGAGATAAAGTGGGGGCAGGGCGCCAAGGACATCGGCGGCGAGGTAAAGATAAACGACCTGGAAAGGGCGGTTGCCCTTAAGCAAAGAGGATATATTGTACTCCCTGACCCGGAAAACCCGGTCGTTGCTGAAGAATTTAGGCGCGGCGCCTTCAAGGAGTTTGAACGGCACTCGCGGGTCGGCATGGTCGATCCCGACTCATTCGCCCGGCGCGTTGAGAGCCTGCGCGAGGCGGGAGCGAAGTACATTTTTCTGAAGACGGGGGCCTACCGCCCCGCCGACCTGGCCCGGGCCGTGAAGTACTGCTCGGCGAACGATGTCGATGTGCTTACGGTAGACGGGGCGGGCGGGGGAACGGGAATGAGCCCGTGGAGAATGATGAATGAATGGGGCATCCCCCCCGTAGAACTCCATTCCCTGGCCTACCGGTTCTGCGAGAAGCTTGCCGCAAAGGGCGAGCACGTGCCCGACCTTGTTTTTTCCGGCGGTTTTACGATGGAAGACCAGCTTTTCAAGGGCCTTGCCCTCGGCGCGCCGTTCACCAAATGCATCGGCATGGCGCGGGCCCCGCTGGCGGCGGCCATGGTGGCGAAGACAATCGGCGTGCACATCGATCGAAGAGTGCTGCCCGTTTACATTGAACGCTTTGGAAAGGACAGGGAGCAAATCTTTGTTACCGCCCCGGAGCTGAAGCATATGCTCGGCGGCGAACGTTTTCAAAGGGTGCCCACGGGCGCGCTCGGGGTTTTCACTTTCTGTGACAGGCTCTCCCAGGGGCTCAGGCAGATCATGTGCGGAAACCGCAAATTCGGCTTGGAGTACATTGCCAGGGACGACATCGCGGCTTTGACCAGTCATGCTGCCGGGGTGAGCGGCATTTCCTACGTCATGGATATGGATTGTGAAGAAATCGAAATGATTCTAGGAACATAGGACGTGATTCAGGGAGCGACTATCAATGGAGGTGTGCAAAGTGTGTTCGAAAATATTATCAAATATCCCCAATGATATGCTTGAAGTGTCTCTGAAGTACTGCCGCGAGAAGCTTGGCAGGGCAGACATCGTGGACCTGCTCAAGAAAAACGACTCCGAGGCCATCGGTTATTTTCGATACAGGCTGGCGGAGAAGGTCGGGGTTTACCTGGGTGAAGCCAGCGAGCTGGTTAAGGAAGTATTTCTGATCATGGATACCCAGGATGAGGAGTTAACAATCACATTACCGCTTACGCTGATTGTCAGGGTTGAAAAATATACGGCCGCCCTGGCATCTGTCGTGGAGGCCCTTGAGGCAACCATTCTTGAAGAATACAGGAAGATCCTTTCTCCAACGTGCGATCACCTGTTAGTTTATGTTAATTCCTGTTTCGTGGAAGAGGAGGATTTTTTACGCCGCAGGGGTCTTGCCGTCGCCGTCGGTTCTCTGCACAACCCTGCCACGCGGGTATGGAGCCGGGAATAATAAACCTCCAAAATTGCCATAAAAACTAAGTGCTGCTAAAACAAGAGGGTAGTTTGGCGCGAACAAACCCGGTTTTGATATGCTCAATCACCAATGATGTTAAAATAGTGCTTGGAGTAGTTTTTATGTTATAATTTGAAGTATGGGTTATCTACTTTTATGTTTTGTAAGAAATGAGACTATTTTCTACCGCGAGGATAATAAGATAATCCGAAACAAGTTTTTGCCGGGGTGAGCTGTCGTGTTTAAGAGAGGTTGCGCTCGGAAGTTGCGGCCAAATCACCGGCACGGCCAGGTTCAAAGACGTTCTAGATCAATTTTCTTCCGCAAGCTTGTTGAGGCGTTTGACCTGGATGGTTTTCTGCCGGGACTGGCTTCCCTGCTGCTCGACAACGTGCCGGGAGTTGATTCAATTGTCGTCTTCCTGTACGACGATTCCAAGAAGCAGCTCGTACCGGTTTCAGTGAGCGGGTGCAGCAAGGAGGGTCTTCGCGAGATCAACCTTGATCATGGCGGGTTGTCCGTAGTGGGGAAGTTTTTTGAAACAGGAAGGACATTTTTGCGGGCAAAGAAGCAGGTTGCAAAAGTGGTTGCCCAGTTCTTTTATCCGGGCTATCCGGAAGACTGCCGGCCTGAGAGCCTGCTCTGTATCCCCATGGTTTTAAATGACGGCACCCGTATCGGGTGTCTCCTTTTTTTATGGGCTCACCCGAACTCTATTTTCCTGAAGGATCTTGCTTTTTTTAAGAGGGCGGCGAGAATGATTGGACTTTTTGCCTATAAGGCCAAAACACTGGCGCAGAGCCAGGAAAAAAAGCATTCCAACCTGGTGTGCACCTTGTCGCACGAACTGCGCACCCCGCTTACCTGTATCAAGGGCTATGCCACGACGCTGCTCAACGGCGGCGAACATTGGAGCCCGGATGAGCAGCGCGAGTTTCTTAAGATTATTGATTCCGAAACCAACACGATGAAAGAGCTTATCGATGACCTTTTGGAATCTTCCATGATCGAATCGGGTTTGTTGAGCATCAGGAAAGAACCGGTGCTCCTACAGCGGATTGTCGGGAAGGCCGTTGACGATGCGAGGCTGCGTACCGCAAAGCATAATATCGTGGTGAGCATGCCTGCAGATATTCCCGTCATGGAGGCCGATCCCGGGCGTACCCGGCAGGTTTTGGACAACCTGCTGGACAATGCGATCAAGTACTCCCCGGATGGAGGGCTCATCGTTATTCAGTGCAATGTTGGTGAAAAGGAAGTGACCTTGAGCGTGGCGGACGAAGGCATGGGGATAGCTCCGGAACATTTGAACCGCCTTTTTGAGAAGTTTTACCGCGTAAAATCGGAACTGGCCGGGACAGGGCTCGGGCTGCCCGTTGCCCGTGAGATAGTTGAAAAACAGGGCGGCCGCATATGGGCAAGGAGCGCTCCCGGCAAGGGCAGCACCTTTTATTTTACACTGCCGCTTGCCGGGGCGAGCTATCCCGACATTGACGAAGACCAAAGCGGTGTTCCACACCCGGCATGAACAAAAGCGGGCCGTGGGGACGGTTTATGCGGCCGAGCGGGGCCGTAACACAGATAACAGGTGTGGCTGCAGGGGCGGTTCTTCCGGCTGCGATGATTATTTTTCCCGGGATAGTTCTGCCGGCTTATCCGTAAAATCTGACAGTACCCGCTGTTAACAGGAAAAGGAGGAAGGTGGTTGTTGAAGAAGCCAGCTGTGCTTGTAGTTGACGACGAGCTGCGTATAGTAAGACTGGTCCAGGCAAACCTGGAGGCACAGGGTTACTCCGTATCCTGCGCTTACGAGGGCAACGAGGCTGTACGGAAGGCTGCAGTGGAGAGCCCGGATTTGATCATCCTTGACATTCTTCTTTCCGGCGAGCTTGACGGGTATGACGTGTGCCGGCGCATTCGTGCTTTTTCCAGGGTGCCGATCATCATGCTTACCGCCAAAACCCTTGAGGCGGACAAGGTGCGCGGCTTTGAAGCCGGCGCTGACGATTACCTTACCAAGCCCTTCGGGGCGCAGGAGCTTTTAGCCCGCGTAAAAGCTGTGCTCCGCCGGACAAGCGAGAGCCCGGAAGAAAAGGGTTCTTCCATTTTAAAATGTGACGACCTCGAGATAGACTTTACCCAGGCTTGCGTGATCATGTCCGGCCGGAGGGCCGAACTCACTTCCACCGAATACCGCCTCCTGGCGGAGCTGGCAAAATACCCGAACCAGGTCGTTTCCCACGAA
>JAGUZX010000099.1 GCA_020060545.1 Desulfovibrio sp.
CGGGAAGATCAGGTTCGGGTTGGTGATGTGCGGGTTGGCGGCGATCAGCGCGGCCAGGCTTACCCCGCATTGCTGCGCGATGGCGAACATGGTGTCCCCCGACTGGACCGTATACCGGCCCCGGAACCCCGCGGGACAGCTGACAGGAACACGGCCTGGCGTGGGCGGAGGCGGGCCCGGCACGCAGAGCACGTCGCAGGGGAAGATCAGGTTCGGGTTGGGGATTTGCGGGTTGGCGGCGATCAACGCGCTCAGGCTGACTCCGAAACGCTGCGCAATCGACCACATGGTGTCGCCGGAGACTACAGTGTAGCGACCCTCGAACCCCGGCGGGCAGGTCGCCGGCACCCGGCAGCCCGGTACCGGCGTTACTCCCGGCACGCAGAGCACGTCGCAGGGGAAGATCAGGTTCGGGTTGGGGATTTGCGGGTTGGCGGCGATCAACGCGCTCAAGCTGACCCCGAAACGCTGTGCAATCGACCACATGGTGTCGCCGGAGACAACAGTGTAGCGACCCTCGAACCCCGGCGGGCAAGTAACCGGTTTGCGGCACATCGACATAACGCCGGCTTTATAGGTAGGCATCTCCGGGCACCTACCCCTGCAGCTGCCCGAGCACCTGGGGTTAGCCGGCTTTTTACTCTTTCTCATCAAGCATGACCTCCTTTCGATACTGGATTGAATGAGAGAGGTAATAAAAAGGTGAAGACAAACGGGTCTTACCTTACTCACCCGGTACATTATATGCGGGGCTGTTTTATCGGTTAATGAATGCGGCTTATAAAAAGAAGAACCCGCTCGCTATAACGGGTTGCATCAGGTCGTTTGGCATACCGGAAGGAAGCACGGGGAAAGCTCTTCTGCTCCCTTCATCACGGAAGCATGGGGACAGCTCTTTGCTGCTTCCTTCACCAGAGTTCCTGCATTTTCACTGCTCAAACCATATCTGTCCTGTGGCAGTAATCTCGACAAAACTGTGGGAAAACGAGGCGCTCTCAACCTTACTCTCCCGGATATCCAGTAAAAGCGCGGTAATATCGGGGCCGCCGAGCTCGATAGAGCCTCCCGCTTCAATCTTTAAATTAACCGGCCCCCCGGAGGCAAAGCCGCGCCGCTCCAGTTCCCCGCATGCAAGCACGCCGAGACCTACGGCCACGCTTCCGGTACCGCACGATGGTTCGATGTAATTTTGGGCCATGCAGTGGGGATACACCACCCGCAAGTCGCCCCCGCCGGCCGGATGCCAGTCGTAGAGGGCGATGTTGTACTCGGGCTCACCCGTTATGGCGATGAACTGCTGCTGCATCTCGGTTAAAATGTGCCTTGTCTCGCCGTCCCAATGCACAAAGTCGGCGCCCGGATGGACCCGCTTAAGCAAGTCCGCGTTCAAGACCATGAATTTTCCCACCTGCATGAGCCGGACACCCAGCAGCTCCATTTCCCGGACCCCCTTGCCGTAACATTCCCGGACAAAAGAGCGCATCCCGGTGACGATGCGCACCGCTTTGCCCGCAGATACCGCGATCTCGATTTCCGCCAAACCGGCTTCAGTTTCGAGCATCACCGTTGTGGCCGGCTCCCGTACATCGATGTTAAAACGGGGGCCCAGGCCGGTTTCAACCAGCGCCTTGCCCAGGACCTGGGTCAGCCCGCCGCAGGCGCTGATAAAACAGTTAGAGGTCGGTTCGGCGATCTTGACCTTCAAACCGGCGCCATTGGCGCCGGGATAGAGGATCCCCGCTTCGTGCGCCCAGAGGTAATGCGGCCCCAGGGCTTTAACCGCCACCTCGAGCTCCCGTCCGGCCGGGATTTGATCCCCGCAGAGCAGCGCGATTGTATTGCCGCCCATGTGCCCTTTTACAAAATCAAACTTCATCACTTCTGTTCACCTCTGCCCGGGAAATAGTTTATCACCCTCCAGGGTCCCGTTCTCCTGCCGCCCTTTCATTTGCGGGCGCGGCACGCGGCGCCCTACATTTCGCTTCTCAACAGGGGGCGGGTGAGGCAGGTGGGGCCGCCGCCGCCTTTAAAGGCTATCTCCTCGCCCGGGTACTCGAACACCACCGCCCCTTCCTTCTCCAGCGCCTCCCTGGTGCGCGGGTTGCCGGCAACCATGATGCACCGGCGGGGGGCGACAGCCAGGACGTTGCAGCCGAAACTGTTGAATTCTTCGTCCGGCACTTCGACCAGCTTGATCCCTCTCCTCAGCAGGAAATGGCGGAAGGGCACGGGCATCAGCCGGGAATAGACCACCGCCAGATCCCGGTCGACCGGGCTGATCAGCGACATCAGGTGCAGGCATTCGCAGTCCCCGTTCCAGTGGGGCAGGGGCACTTCGACTATCGCCTCCATGCACTGCCCGGCCAGCTCCCTGAACTGGCGCACCCCCGCGGCGTTGGTCCGGTAGCCCAGCCCCACGGCGGCGGTTTTTTCATCCAGCCAGACCAGGTCGCCCCCTTCCAGGGTGCCCGGCGCCGTAATCTCCCCAAGAATAGGGACGCCCAGTGCCGCCAGATAAGCGCCGGCGGCCTTGGGCTCCCCACGGCGCAGTTCCTTCCCCATCCGGCAGAGTACGGCGCCCTCCCGGGTGATGACCACGGGGTCGTGCGTGTAGATCGAATCCAGGCCGGTCCCGCCGTGCTCCGGCAGGTAATAAATATGCGGCACCTGCGTTTCAATCAAAGCAACAAATCGAGCGTACTCCTCCAGCGCTTTTCGATAGTCGGGGCGGGAAGGGTAGTAAAGCTTCTCCCACTGGCCGTTTACATTTTCCTGGCTGATCCAGGCCGACCGGGGGCTTTTCAACAAGATACTTTCAATGACCCCTGTTTCAGACTGGCCGCAGCGGTAACTCATTGCCGCCTCCCCCTTCTGCCTGCAGTTTAAACCGTTAGGAAGGTTTATTTCGCCAATCCTCTGTCCGATACCTTTAAGAATTCGGAACGAATGCGGGGACACCATCTTTAATGGGAAAGGTTATACCTTTAACCCGCAACAGTCACAAGAGTTAAGGATGGTGTCCCCCGCATTTCCCAAGAAATTAGTTTGGTGTCCCCTTCCGCATATTTTCAAGCCCCGGTCAAAGAATAATAGATGCATAATCCATCAACCGCCAAAGGTGGTTCGCTTTGTTTAAACTGCTCCAGAAGCTTTTACAGCGCAGGAAGGCTCATACAGACGACGACTGGCGGAAAAACCCGGATATCAGCATGCGGGAGGCGCAGGCCAAAGAGGCGAAGCTGGAGAAGGGGTTGGAGGAGAACCTGCGCCTGCTGCAGCGTTATGCCGGCCCCAGCTACGACTTCTCCGTGCGCCGCTTCAAGGCGGGCGGCAAGGTACCCGCCGCCCTGGTGCGCCTGGACGGCCTCACCGAAAGCAAGACCATCGAAGAGATCCTGCGCACGCTGATGGTGGACAGCAGGCTGATTAAGGCGCCGGACCAGGCCGGACAGATCGCCGCCGCCGCCATGGAACAGCTTCTCACGGCCCCGGCGGTGCGGGAGTCGGACAACCTGGCCGATCTGTTCGCGGGCCTGACCCGAGGGGAAGCGGCGCTTATCTTCGACGGCACCCCGCTGGCGCTGATGTGCGACGCCAAAGGATTCAAGACCCGCACGATCATCGAGCCCGACGCCGAGCGGGCTTTGCGCGGCCCCCGGGAAGGCTTCATTGAGAACCTGCGCGCCAACACCTCCTTGATCAGGCGGCGCATCCGCATCCCCCACCTCTGGATCGAAAGCCTGACCGTCGGCGAGCTGACCCAAACCGAGGTAGCTTTCGCCTACATCAAGGGGCTGGCCCGGGAAAAGCTGGTGCGGGAGGTGCGGGAGAGGCTGCGGCGGATCAAAATAGACGGCGTCCTGGAAAGCGGTTACGTGGAAGACTTTATTAAAGACACTTCTTATTCTTTATTCCCCCTGACCTTCCGCACCGAGCGTGCGGACAAGGTGGCGGCGGGCCTCCTCGAAGGGAGGGTGGCGATCTTTGTCGACGGCACCCCCCACGTGCTGCTCGTCCCGGCGGAGCTGCCGATGCTGCTGCAGGCATCCGACGACTACTACGAGCCGCCCCCGATCGGTTCGATCATCCGGCTCCTGCGTTACACCGCCCTGCTGATCTCGCTGCTCTTGCCGGGGTTCTACGTGGCCGTAATCAATTTTCACCAGGAGCTGCTGCCCACGGCGCTGCTGCTCCGGATCACCGCCACCCGGGAGGGGGTCCCTTTCCCGGTCATCTTCGAGGTGCTCCTGCTGGACGGGCTGTTCGAAGTATTGAGAGAGGCCGGGGTACGCCTGCCGGCGGCGATCGGCCCCGCCATCAGTATCGTCGGCGCCCTGATTCTGGGCGACGCCGCCATCCGGGCCGGGCTGGTCTCCCCGGCGGTAGTGATCGTGATCGCGCTTACCGCCATCGCCAGCTTCACCGCCCCCGCATTCAGCCTGGGGATCTCCTTCCGCATTCTCCGGTTTGCCTTCACCGTGATCGGGGCCGTCTTCGGCTTGTTCGGCGTCCAGTTCCTGCTCCTGCTGACGGTGGTGCACCTCTGCAGCCTGCGCTCATTTGGCGTGCCCTACCTGACGCCCTTCGCCCCCATGATCTGGCGGGATATGAAAGACAACCTGCTCCGGGTCTGGTGGTGGGGTATGCGCGACCGGCCGAAACTGCTGGGGGCGCGGGAGCCGCAGCGGACGCCGCCGGGGCAGGCCCCGTTTGCGGGGAAGGACCCGGGCGAAGAGGGGGGCAAAGCGTAGATGGCCGCCGAAAAGATCGCCAACCGCCAGCTCCTATTCATCCTCTTCATGATGCGCACCATCTTTGCCATCGCGTTCCTGCCGGTGCTGACCACCGCGGACGCCTTGCAGGACGCCTGGGCTTCAGCCGTAATCTCCTTTTTCGGGGCGGCGCTGCTGGTGGCGGTAATCGGGGGGCTGGGGGTCCGCTTCCCGGAGCAGACGGTGGTGCAGTACAGCCAGAAGCTGCTGGGGAGATGGGCGGGCAAAGCCGTGAGCCTGCTCCCCCTGGGGGCTTTCCTCTTTATGGCCGCCACGGACGTGCGCATCTATACCGAAGCGCTGACCACGCTCTTCCTCACCGAAACCCCCCTGGGGTTTATCATCGGGACGATGGTTTTCGCCGCCGCCCTGGCCGCCTACGCCGGCATCGAAACCATCGGCCGCGCGGCGGATCTCTTTTTCCCGCTGTTTATCCTGATGGTCTTCGCCAGCCTGGCCATGGCCGTTCCCCAGGCATGGCTGCTGCTGCACAACCTGGAGCCGGTGCTGGCCCGGGGGGCCGGGCCGGTGCTGCGCGGCGCCGCCACCCCCATCGCCGTAATCTCACAGTACATGGTGCTGACTATGCTCATCCCGGCGGTAACGGAGCCGAAGCGGGCCCTGCGCACCGCCCTGGGCGCCCTGGTCCTCTCCTCCGCCCTCCTCTTGCTGATTACAGTGTTCACGGTTACCGTCCTCGGACCGCACAAAGGGGCCAGGAGCAGCTACCCTTTTTTATCCCTGGTGCGCTCCCTGCAGGCCGGCGAATTCCTGGAACGGATCGAGGCGCTGGCCATGTTCGCCTGGGGCTTCGCCCACTTTGTCGGCCTGGCCGTCTTCCTCTATTGCGGCGCCCGGGGGCTTTCCCAGGTGCTCGGTTTGAAAAGTTACCGGATCCTGATCGGGCCGATGGCAGTAATCTGGGTGACGCTGGGGGTGCAGGGCTACCGCAACGAATTCCAGCTGCGCACTCTCTTCCAGCCGGGGATCGCCTTCCCCCTGGCCGCCCTCGGGTTCATCCTGCTGCCTATGAGCATCCTCTGGCTGGGCTACGGGATCCGCGCCCTGGTGGAGAGGTTTAAACCCGGTGGCTCCTAAAGCCGTGCTGGCTTATCTGCTGGCCCTTTTCCTGCTGGCCGCCCCCGGCTGCTGGAACCGGCGGGATCCGGAGCTCCTGGCCATCGTCCTGGGGGTCGCCTTCGACTACAACGAGGCGCGGGGGCTCTACCAGGTGATCGCCCAGGTGGCCAACCCGATCGCCATGGGCGGAGGCCAGGCCTCAGGAGAAGGAGGAGGGAGCGGGGGCGGGCCGGCATTCTGGACCGTATCTAACTTCGGGCACACCCCCTTCGAGGCGATGCAAAACCTGACCACCGGCACCAGCCGGGAATTTTTCTGGGCCCACAACCGGGTGCTGCTGCTGTCCGAAAAGCTGGTCCGGCGGCGGGGGATCGGCGAGATACTGGATCTGATGGAACGGGAGCGCCAGTTCCGGCCGATTATCAAACCGGTGATCGTGGAGGGGGATCTGCGCCGCCTGATGGAGGCGGAATTCCCCCTGGAGGAGACCGGGATCAGGGGGATCGACCGGATGATCAAAACAACCCAATTCGAACACTCCGTCTTTCCGCTGAAGCTGCTCAACGAGATCTACAGCACCCTCGAGCAGCCGGGCATCGAGCTGTTCATCGGCAAGATCACCGTCATAGAGGAAGGGACCCGGGAGCAAGGCGGCGGCGGTGCGGCGCAGGGCCAGGGAGGAGAAAGCGGCGGCGAAACCGGCAAGACCCCGCCGGCGCGGATCGGCGGGGCCGCCCTCTTCCGCGGCGACCGCATGGTCGGCTGGGCCGATCTTCATCAGGCGCAGGGTTGGAATTACGCCACCGGCAGGGGAAACCGGTTCAGCTTCGTCATCGAGTGCCCCGCCCACAGCGGGAGCCACTTTTCCATTGAAAATGTCGCCGTGAGCAGCGCGATGCGCCCCGTGCCCGACGGCGGCGATCTGCGCATCATCCTGGAAGTGAGGGTGGAGGGGCGGATCCAGGATGTCGGCTGCCGCCTGGAGCACGAATTAACCGTGGAAAACGAGTTCATCAAGCAGATCGAGCGCACCTGCGCCCAAGCGGTGCGCAACCGCATCGAGGCCATGATCAGCCGGAGCCAGGAGCTCAAATCGGATGTCCTCGGGTTCGGCAACCTCGTCTACCGCAAGCAACCCAAACTGTGGCGGGAGATCGGGGAGCGCTGGGACGAGATCTTCCCCGGGCTGGCGGTCGAAATCCTGGTTGAATACAACCTCACCAACCCGGGCCTGGCAACAGATCCGGTGGGGAAAAACCGTTAAAAGAGGAGCCGAGCCGATGTTCTGGGTGGCGTTGATCATGGCGCTGCTGGCGCTGCTGCAGGTCCCTTCCCTGGTAAACCGGAAACAATGGGGCGAACTGGCGGGCTACGCCCTGGTATGGACTATAGCCGCCGCCTACGCCCTTCTCGTCGCCGCCCGTGCGCCCGTTCCCAGGCCGATCGAAGTGCTGCGCCTGCTGCTGCAGGCGCTCTACCGCTCCCTCGGCCTGGAAATACAAATCTAAATGAATTCGGGGGACAGTAAACTTAATTATCAACCGCTCTCCCTTTAACAGCATTTGATTCAACTAGCGTGATTATAACGTGTATGTATATTTATATCATAATTAAGTATACTGTCCCCCGTGGACGCAAATACTAGTGCGGGTCCCTGGCAGCCAGTATCAATACCGGGGAGGTTGGATTGCTTGACTAAAACCGTTTTAGTCCTCGGCGGCGGGGTGGGCGGTGTTGTCGCCTCCAATGTACTGCGCAAGACCCTGCCGAAGAAGCACCGCGTCGTCCTGGTGGACCGCAACGACAGCCATCATTTCCGCAGTTCCAACCCGCTGCTCCTGGTGAACAAGCGCAAGCCCGAACAGATCACCAGGAAACTGGAGCGTTTAAGCCGCAAAGGAATTGAATTCATCCAGGCCGAGATTAAACATCTCGATCCGGGACGGCGCACGGTGGAAACAAGCCGGGGGCCGCTCGATTACGACTACCTGGTCGTCGCCCTGGGGGCGGAATACCACCCCGAAACAGTACCGGGAATGAGAGAAGGTTCGTACAATCCCTGGAGTTTCGAAGGAGCCGTCCAGTTGCGCCAAAAACTGGCCGCGTTTAAACGGGGCCAGATCGTCCTGTTTCTCTCCAGCCTTCCTTTTACCTGTCCCCCGGCCCCTTATGAAATTATGTTACTGCTGGATGAGTATTTCCGCCGGCGGGGCCTGCGGGGTCAGGTCGATCTGACCCTGGTCACCCCCGAGCCGACGCCGGAGCCGCTGGCCGGGCCCAGGGTCGGGGACAGCGTGCGCCGGATGATGGAGCAGCGGGTCATCAAATTGATCACCCATGCCAGGGTGCTCTCCCTTAACTTTAATAACGGGCGCGGGAGCCTGCTGCTCGATCAAGGCATTACCGTCCCGGGCGACCTTTTCCTCGGCGTCCCGTCCCACTGGGGGCCTTCCGTGCTGCGCGACTCGGGGCTGGTCGAAGAAGGCGGCTGGATCACGGTCGACCCCGAGACCCTCGAGACCGTGGACGAACATGTCTTCGGCATCGGAGACGCCGCCGCCCTGAAGCTGCCGGTAATGAAAGTCTGGGCGCCCAAGGCGGGGATCTTCGCCCACTACCAGGCGGAGGTGGTGAGCCGCAATATCGCCTGCCTGATCGCCGGGGAGAAGCCGCACTATCGCTACACCGGCAAGGGGCTCTGAATTATGAACACCGGGTTCGGTCGAGCCCGCTACTCCACGGTGCGCTACTACAGCAAACCGAAGCCTTTTATCACCCTGCTCCGGCCCACCAGGGCCGCCTATTGGGCCAAGCTGGCCTTTGAAAAGTACTGGCTGCGGTCGTGGTTCTAGTTCCGGTGTCAGGCACTGCCGGCGCGGCTTGCGGGAACAGGTGGATCTAACCATGGTTACCCCGGAATTTTTCCCGCCTGCCTCATCACCGGGAAGATACCGCGCTTTCGCTATACCGGCAAGGCCGCGGGAGCGGTTATGCTGACCAGGCTGGGGCAAGGGCGGCTCGGTTCAGTCATTTATTATGCCACGCCCGGACCCCGGATCAACCTGCTCCGCCCGACGCGGTTGGCGTACTGGTTTAAGGCGGCGTTTGAGAAGTACTGGCTGAATTTTTGGTTCTAACTGCAGTGCGGCGCCAGTGTCCCTTTGCTCTGCAACCCAAACTCTCTACGAGGCGTAGATCTCGCGGAGCAGGTGGGCGTATTTTTGTTGGATGACTTCTTTTTTCACCTTGAGGGTGGGTGTCAGTTCGTCTTTCTCCAGGGTCAGCGCCTCGTCAAGCAGGCGGAACTGCTTCACCTGCTCGTGAGGATCAAACACTTGGTTGGCCTTCTCCACCACCTGCCGGAAGATCTCCTGGACCGCCTCGTTTCGCAACAGCGCTTTGTCCACCCGGACCGGTAACGCCTCCCCGGCCGGCGTTTCCGACAGCTCCGTTCGCGTTTCGTCGAACCGGAGGCCGCGCTCCCGGGCGAACTCCAGCAGGAGCAGGTAATTGGGCTGAATTAAAGCCGCGGTAAACTTCTCGTTGTCGCCGACCACCACCGCCTCGTCCACCCAGCGGCTCTTCTTCAGCTCCTCCTCGATCGGCAGCGGCGCCACGTTTTTGCCGGTGGAAAGAACCAGGATATGCTTCTTGCGCTCCTTGAAGACAAGATAGCCGTCGGCGTCGAATTCGCCCACATCGCCGGTTTTCAGCCAGCCGTCCGCGGTAAAGCAAGATTTCGTTTCTTCGGGCAGCTTGTAATATCCCAGCATCACGTTGTCGCCCTTGATTAAAATTTCACCGTCCGCATCGATCTTCTGCATCACGCCGGGGATCGGCGGTCCTACCGTGCCCGGTTTGAAGCGGCCCACCGGGTTCAGGTTGGAGGGAGCGGCCACTTCGGTCATCCCGTAGCCCTCAATAATAGTGATGCCCATACCGTTGAAGAAGAAGGCGAGGTCCCGGCGCAGGGCGCTGCCGGAAGAGCAGGTCCAGCGCAGACGATCCACTCCCATTTTCGCCCGGATCTTGCCGTAAACCAGTCTGTCGGCCAGGCGGTGTTTCAGCCTCAGGCCGATCCGCGGTTTTTCCCAGCGGCTGTTAGCTTCGCCCATCTCCCGGGCCACGGCGGCAGCCCATTGAAAAATGCGCCGGCGCAGAGCCGGGCCGGCTGTCACCTGCTCCATCAGCCGCCCGTAGACCCGCTCGAAGAGGCGGGGCACGGAGACAAACGCGTGCGGCCTGATCGCCGGCAAATCGGCGGCCAAGGTCTCGGGCCGGCTGAAATAGGTGGTGGCCGCGGCGGCGACGGCGGCGAAATAGACCAGGCGCATATAAACATGGGCCAGGGGCAGGAAAGCCAGCAGCGTGGCCCCCGGTTCAAAAGTAACCAAACCGACCACGGCATGAACGTTGAAGCGCCAGTTCCAATGAGAGAGCATGGTCCCCTTGGGCAGGCCGGTGGTGCCGCTGGTATAAACGATGCTGCTCAGGTCTTCGGGCTTAACGCCGCGCCAGGCGGCCTCGTAAACGCCGGGATTGGACGCGCCGTAACGGCGCCCCAACTCCATCGCCTCCGCCAGGGTGAGGATATCCCGGCCTCCCGCCGCCGCGGCAAAATCTTCGATGACCAGGATCCTCTCCAGGGCGGGCAATTTGTCCCGGATTGAAAGCACTTTTTCGAGCTGCACCGCGTCCTCAACGATGATGATCCGGCTGTCGGAGTTGTGGACGATAAACTGCACCGTGCGGGCGGAAAGGGTTGGATAAACGGTGACGGTAACCCCGGCGGCGGTGAGGATGGCGAAATCGGCCACAACCCACTCGTAACGGGTTTCTGAAAGCAGGCTGACCTTGTCCCCATGGCGCAGGCCCAGGGCCAGCAGGCCCAGGGCCAGATTCCTCACCTGCTCACCGAGTGCCCGGTAGTTCAAGCCGTTAAAACCGCTTCCACTGCGGAAGCGGACGGCATCAATGTCCGGGTAGCGCTCCACGATCGTCCAAAACAGCTCATTGAGAGTCTCCCGCTTGATCGCCCCCGGTTCGCCAATTTTGGCCTCAGTCATATTTTGTACCTCCTTCTGTTTATTCAATTGACGCAAAAAGCCCGCGACAAGATAGATGGCATAGGGTTGGGCATATCTTGGTGTCATCTTCTTCCGCACGGGCGTATTGGTTGCTGTGTTTATTCAGTTGCTGCGCCGACCGGTCTCAAATGCTTGAGGGCTACTCGATCAGCGCGACCACGTCCTCTTCGATCACCGATTCTCCTTCCTTGACCTTGATCGCCACGATTTTGCCGCTTTGGGGCGCTTCCACGGGGATCTCCATTTTCATCGATTCCAGGATCATAATCAGGTCGTATTCTTCGACCATGTCGCCGACGGCTTTCAGTATTTTCCATACATTGCCGGTAATCGGGGATCTCACTTCCACAGCCAAGGGTTGTCTCACTCCTCTTTCGCCTTTTCGAGTCCCAGGATTGTTTTCGCTTCCTCCAGCGTGGCCGGTTCGCGCCCGACGTCCCGCGCCATCCGCGCCGCCTTCTCCACCAGGGGAGCGTTCCCCGCCGCCATCACGCCCCCGGCGAGGTAGAAGTTGTCTTCCAGCCCCACGCGGATGTTCCCGCCCAGGGCCAGGGCCGCGGCGCAGAGCATCCACTGGTCGGTGCTGATGCCGATCACCTGCCAGGGGATCCCCGGCGGGACCAGCGCAGAGAGGTGCGCCAGATTGCGGGCCGTAGCCCGGATCCCGCCCACCACGCCGAGGATGCAGCTGACCTGGAAGCGCTTGAGCAGGCCCATATCGATCAGCGGGTAGGTCGTCTCCAGGTGGCCCACGTCGAAGCACTCGCACTCGGGCTGGACGCCGTTTTCCTGCATCGTCTTGAGGTAGTAGATGATATCCGGGATCGGGTTGATAAACTCCAGGGAAAAAACCAGGTCTTTGCGCCGCGGGCTGTACTTGGCATAGTTCATCGTGCCCATGTTCAGCGCGGCGATCTCCGGCCGGCAAGCCGGGATGTGGGCGATGCGCTGCTCGCGGGAAACACCCACCGCGCCGGTGGAGAAGTTGATCAGGACGGGAGAACGGCTGCGCACCGCCTCATGGATGCGGCGGAAAACGTCCACACTGATCGAGGGGGTCCCGTCGTCCTCGCGGGCATGGATATGCACGACCGAAGCCCCCGCCTCGTAAGCCCGCCTTGCTTCCTCCCCGATCTCGTCCGGGGTGTAAGGGATGTGGGGGCACTGCGCCCGGTTGGCGACGGCGCCGGTCAGGGCGCAGGTAATCACCACTTTATCGCTTAAACCCATCTTGCGCACCACTCCTTTCGGTTTTGCAATTACCGCCCTTTCCAGCGCGGCTCCCGTTTTTCCATGAACGCCATGACGCCTTCGAGCATATCTTCGGCCTGCATGTTCAACGCCAGCATGCCGGAGAGGTATTCCATGGCCTGCTCGTATTCCATGTCGCGCATGGTGTAAAAGGCGCGCCGTCCCAGGCGCAAGACAGCCGGGCTTTTCCGGTTCAGCAGGGCGGAGAGTTCCTCCACCTTGCGGTCAAGCTCATGCCGCCCGGCCACCGCGTTGACAAAGCCGAGCTCGAGGGCCCGCGCGGCGGAGATCCTTTCCCCGGTGAGCATCAGCTCCAGCAGCGCTTTGGGGCTGGTGGCGGCCCGGATCAGCGCGGCCATGATGATATAGGGAAAGAGCCCCAGGTTTATCTCCGGGGTGCCGAAGGCGGCGTCATCGGCGGCGACGGCCAGGTCGCAGGCGCTTACCAGGCCGAAGCCGCCGCCCAGGGCCGCCCCCTGCACCCTGGCGATAATCGGCTTTTGCAACGCCTTGATTCTTTTCAGCAGGTCGACGAAGCGGCGCTGCAGTTCATGGCGTTCAAGCGGGGCGAGCTGCAGCGCCTCGCCGCCGCCCAGGTCCATGCCGGAGCAGAACGCTTTATCGCCGGCTCCGGTAAGGACCAGGCTGATTACCGCCCGATCCGCATCGCATTCATTCAGCGCGGCGGTGAGTTCCTGCAGCATCTGCGGGTTGAGCGCGTTGCGCCGCTCCTCCCGGTTGAGGAAGATCCAGCCGGTTTGACCGCGGATCTCGGTTTTTATCGTTTCATACATCTCACTTCTCACCTCTCACCGCTCACCTCTCAAACGGGGTAGACGCCGTGCTTGCGCGGGTGGCGGTAAATTTTTTTATTTTTGGTGAACTCCAGCGCCCGGAACAGCACCCGCCTGGTCTCCCGGGGGTCGATGATATCGTCGATGTACCCTTGGGCCGCCGCCATCTTCACGTTCAAATGGGGTTTGATCAGGTCGGCCATCCCGGCCACCATGGCCGCCCGCTCCTCTTCCGGCGCCGCGTCAAGCATCTTTTTGGCGAAGATGCTGACCATCCCCTCCGCCCCCATGACCGAGATCTCCCCCGTGGGCCAGGCCACAATCAGGTCGGGATCGAAGGCCTTGCCGCACATGGCGTAGTAGCCCGCGCCGTAGGACTTGCGGACGATGATTGTAAACTTGGGCACCGTCGCCTCGGCCACGGCGTGGATCAACTTGGCCCCGTGGCGGATAATCCCATCCTTTTCGGCCTTCGAGCCGACCATGAAACCGGGCACATCCGAAAGGAAGAGCAGCGGAATATTGAAGGCGTCGCAGAGCCAGATCTGGCGGGCCGCCTTATCCGAGGCGTTGATGTCGAGCACGCCGCCGTAAACCATCGGGTTGTTGGCGACGATCCCGATCGGGTAGCCGCCGATGCGGCCGAACCCGGTGATGATATTCCGGCCCCACTGCGGCTTCATCTCGAAAAAGCAGCCGTCGTCGACAATCATTTTGATCAGGCGGTGCATATTGTAAGCCCCGCGCGGGTTCTCCGGGACGATGGAGAGGACACGGTCGTCGATCAGCGCCTCCGGATCGCCGGCGTATTCCCGGCGCGGCGGCTTCTCGTCGCAGTTGGGCGGAAAAAAGGAAAGATACTCCCGGATGGCCCGGATGCAGGCGGCGTCGTCTTCCACCTCCAGGTCCCCCACACCGCTGACCGTGCAGTGCACCTGCGAGCCGCCCAGGTCGTTCTCGCTGATCTCCTCGCCGACCACCATCTTCACCAGGGGCGGTCCGGCCAGGCCCATGAAACTCTTCCCCTTGACCATCGGCACGAAGTCGGAAAGGCCCGGGATATAAGCGGTCCCGGCAAAGCCCGGCCCAAGCATGGCCCCGACCAGCGGGATCACCCCGGACATGAGCGACTCTTCCTTGAACAGGTAGCCGGTGTTGGCGAAGATGGCCACCCGCGCGGTGTCTCCGCCGCCGGCTCCGAAGCCGCTCTTCGGGTCGATGCGCGCCCCCCCGGAGTCGAGAAGCCAGATCATCGGGAATTTTGATTTTAAAGCGATCTCCCGGATGCGCGTCGCTTTCTCCTCGCCGACTTGCCCCATGGAGCCGCCCTTGACCGTGTAGTCGTAGGCGACCACGCCGGCGTAGCGCCCCTCGATCTTGCCGTAGCCGGCCACCACCCCGTCGGCGTCCGGGCTTTCCACGCTCTCGCCGCCGAGGATGCCGATTTCACAGAAGGTGCCCTCGTCAAAGAGCAGGTTCAGCCGCTCCCGCGCCGTCAGCTTCCCGCGGTCGTGCTGCCGCTTGATCTTTTCGGGACCGCCCCCCTGGCGGGCTATTTCGCGCTTCTCGTGCAGCCTGTCAATATCGGCATAACCCGTTTTTTCTTCTTCAATCATTTTTAAACGGCAACCTCCTTTCGGTGTCAGGCACTGACTTAAGACACAACCGCTAAAATCGGCGGATTAAGCTGGGGTGAATCTGCTATGTCTAAAGTCAGTGCCTGACACCGGTGTTCCCCATGTGTCGCCCCTACAATTCTTTCTTCAGCTTGTCGATAAAATGGGTGTCGTAGCCGCCGCCCCGGAAGAGGGACGAGCGGAACGCTTTCTGCAAAAATGGGATGTTGGTTTTGATCCCGGCGATAAGATAGCCGTCCAGGGCGCGCAGCATCCGCTCGCGCGATTCTTCCCTGTCCGCCCCCCGGGTGATCAGCTTGGCGATAAGCGGGTCGTAGTAAGGCGTAACCACCCCTTGCAGGCCGTAACCGCTGTCGACCCGGATCCCCTCTCCCGCCGGTTCCGCGTATGCCGTGATCGTCCCCGGCGAAGGATAAAACCGTTCCGGGTCCTCGGCGTAAACCCGCGCTTCGATCGCCCACCCTTCCGTTTTCAGCTCGCTTTCGGCCAGGGGAAGCTCCTCCCCCGCGGCGACACGGATCTGCAGCTCCACCAGGTCCAGCCCGGTGATCTCCTCGGTGAGCGGATGCTCGACCTGGAGCCTGGTGTTCGCCTCCAGGAAGTAATAATTGCGTAACCGGTCCACCACGAATTCAACGGTCCCCGCGTTAAGGTAGCCGATCCCGTCCATGAGCTTCCCGGCCGCTTCCCGCAGGGCGCGCCGCAGCTCCGGGGTGACAAAAGTTGACGGGGATTCTTCGATTACCTTCTGGTAGCGGCGCTGCACGGAGCATTCGCGCTCGTAAAAAGTGAGCACGCTGCCGCGGCGGTCGCGCAGAACCTGGATCTCGATGTGGTGCGGCTCGTCCAGATATTTTTCGATGTAGACCCTGCCGTCTCCGAAGGCAGCCCCGGCCCGGTCGGCGGTTTCGGTGAAAGCGCGGGGCAGCTCCTCCGGGGTGTCGACCCGGCGCATGCCAATGCCGCCCCCTCCCGCGGACGCTTTCAGCAGCACCGGAAAAGAGATCCGCTCGCAGGCCGCCTGCGCCTCGGCCAACCCCTGCACCACGTCGCTCCCCGGAACGGTGGGCAGGCCCAGGCGGCGGGCCGTCTTGCGGGCTTCCGCCTTGTCCCCCATCACCCGGATCGCTTCCTCTTCAGGTCCGATAAAGAGCAGGCCCGCTTCCCGGCAGCGCCGCCCAAAGTCCGGGTTCTCGGCCAAAAAGCCGTAGCCGGGGTGGACGGCGTCGCACCGTTTGGCCCGGGCCGCGGCAATGATTTTCGCCGCGTCGAGATAGCTCTCCAGCGGCGTTTTCCCGCCCAGGTTCACGCTCTCGTCGGCCGCCCGGACAAAAAGCGCCCCGGCGTCGGGTTCCGAGTGCACGGCCACCGTTTTAAGCCCCATCTTCCTGGCCGTGCGGATCACCCGGGCGGCGATTTCACCCCGGTTGGCGACAAGGATGGAACGAATCAACCCTTCTCCCCTCCTTTTGTGACAATTGGGGACGGGGCAATTTTGTCACATTACTCCGGCGCCCGGTGCGGCACGGCTTTCGCCCTTCTTTAACATTCAGTGCCTCGCGGGTGCCGGCACGCCGCGCCCCTGCACCACAATCACTACCCCGGCGAATTTACAATCCGCCCGTAATTTACTAACCTTTTCGCTCCTGACTTCTAACTCCCAACTTCTAAATCCTGACTCCTGACTCCTGACCGATGAACTCTAACCTCTGTATTACAACCCCATCTGTTTTGAAATAATCTCCAGCATGATCTCGTCGGTCCCCCCGCCGATGCGGGCCAACCGGCTGTCGCGCCAGATGCGCTGGATCGGGAATTCCATCATGTAGCCGTAGCCGCCGTGAAATTGCACGGCCTCATCGGCAACCTTGTAGGCCACCTGTGTGGCGTAGAGTTTGGCCATGGAGATCTCTTTGGCCGGGAACTCCCCGGCGCTGATCAAACCGGCCACGTAGTAAGTAAGCTGGCGGGCCGCCTCAATCTCGGTCGCCAACCCGGCGAGGCGGTGGCGGATCGCCTGGAACTTGCCGATGGAACGGCCGAACTGCACTCTTTCCCGCACATATTTCAACGTCGCCTCCAGGGTCAACTGCGCCCCGGCCACCGACGAAACCGCCGCGAACAGCCGCTCCGGCTGCAGCTCCCACATGATGTGGTAGAAACCCTGCCCCTCTTCGCCGAGCAGGTTTTCGGCCGGCACGCGGCAGTCTTCGAAGACCAGTTCGGCGGTGTCGGAGGAGTGCATCCCCACCTTGTCCAGTTTGCGGGCCACGCTGAAACCGGGGGTTCCTTTTTCCACGACAAAAATGCTGATCCCCTTGGTGCCCTCGGTGCCTTTCGCCCGGGCCACCACCAGGGCGAAGTCAGCGCGCACGCCGTTGGTGATAAAAATCTTCTGGCCGTTCAGGATATAACCGGCGCCGTCCCGCTCCACGTTGGTGCGAATCCCCGCCACGTCGGATCCGGCATCGGGCTCGGTGATGCAGAGGCAGCCGATCTTATCGCCGCGCAGGGCCGGTTTCAAGAAGCGCTCTTTAATGCTCTCCGAACCGGTCTTCAGCAGCAGGGCGCAAACCATGTCCGTCTGCACCCCGACCGCCATCGCCAGGCCGGCGGAATTGCAGCGGGTCATCTCTTCGGCCAGGACGACCCCGCACAGGTAATCGCCTCCCTCGCCGCCGTACTGCTCGGGGTAATGGAGCCCCAGGAAACCAAGCTCGCCCATCCGCTTGAAGACCCGGGACGGGAACTCCCGCGCCTCCTCCCACTCATCGGCGTGAGGCGCCAGCTCTTTCAATACAAACTCGCGGATCGTCTTCCGGATCGCCCGGTGCTCGTCGTTAAAAATCGGGTGATCGTCCATCAGCCATTGCTCCTTTCAACGGATTTTTTCGCGCGGGCGCGGCATGCCGCGCCTTGAGATTACGAGAGGCGAGAGCACGGAACGGGAGAACATGCCGCCGGTTCGATTTTCCGCCGCTCCATAACCCGCTGCCAACCGCTCACCTCTCTCACCGCTGTGCAGCCTGTGTGGAGGCGGCTTGATCAATCAGGCAATGAAAAAAGCTCCCGGTACTCTTCCCGGGGTGGCATCACGGTCGCTTCGCCCTTGGCCACCACGACCCCCGCCTGGTTGACCCATTTCAGCTCCATCCTGACGCGGTTTTTGACCTCGTCTTTCTCCACCACCGTGGCGGAAGCGGTCACCGTGTCCCCCGGGTAAACCGGGGCCTTGTAGCGGCAGGAAGTCTCCAGCGCCACCGTCCCGAGCCCCGGCAGAATTGTGCCCAGCACGGGGGCAATCAGCGAGGCGGTAATGCCGCCGTGGGCGATGCGCCTGCCAAACACGGTTTTACGGGCGAACTCTTCGTTGACGTGCATCGGGTTGAAATCGCCCGTGATGCCGGCGAAAAGGTAGACATCGGTTTCGCTGACGGTCTTGCTGAACGAAGCGCTGTCCCCCACGGCAATTTCCTTGATCGTTTTACCCAGTTTCAGTTCATGCATCTCAGGCCATCTCCTTAACCCTTGTAGAAGATAAGCGGACATCAACTCCGCGATCTGCTCCTTGCTCAGGTCCCCATTTTCCTGGAACCAGACATAAACCCAGTTGATACTGCCCAGGATGGTGTAAGACAAAATTTTTTCATTTTCGCTGACAAAATAACCCTTGGCGATCCCCTCCCGGATCAAGTCCTGAATCAACCGCTCGTAATGATTCCGCTTGCCGGCGATCTCGCGCCAGTGTTCCGGCAGCAGATCCCGCCCCAAGCCCATGAACACGGTCATAATGGCCCTGTTTTCGCAGATGGCGATGATATGCGCCTTCAGCACAGACTTCAGGCGCCGATCGGGCGGCAGGCCCGGATCGTTGAAGGCGGCGATCTCTTTTAAAAAGAAGTCCATGGCCTGTTGAAAAATATGAAATAGAATTTCCTGTTTGCTTCCGTAATAATAGTAGATGTGCCCTTTGGTCACACCCATCGCTTCGGCAATCTGGTCGATCGTGGCGGAATAGCCGGAGCGGGAAAAAACTTCGGAAGCGGCGTCCAGGATCTGCTGCCGGCGTTTAATTTCAGTAGAAATGTCGCCGGTGCTGTATTTTTTAAAGATCCCCCCGGACATGGCTGCTCCTTTCAAACTTTTTAGTATAATCACCCGTAAGTTTCATACTGACTGGTATGTTAATGGCTATTCTACGCCGCGGGTGGATATTCCTGCCGCCGGCCTTGATTAAATTAGGCCCAGGTTGTCTTTTTCTGTCCGCTTGCCGGGACTTTTTACCCGCCGGCCTGCTTGCCAGGCGAATTTTTTCAATAAAACAGATCTAAAAATAATTTAAAAAATAAAAAATAATGTTGACAAGGCTGGCGGGCCGTGTTACAATCTTCTTGCCAGGTTCCGAGAGACTGAAAGGCGAACCGGGTCCGGTGCGAGGAGAGCAGGGGGAAGGGTGAAGGCGTAAAAGCTGGATCCGGAACCAGCAATCCGGAAAAACCGGGCCGCTGCGGGGAACGGCGGCGGAAGGCAGGGCCGGGTAAAAACCGCCAGGCTGGAAGCGGCTGAAACTGGGGCACGGAATCTTTGAACCGGCTGGAGGTCGGAGGAAAGCCATCCAGAGGAGATGGTGGAAACCCGACTGTCGATAGCCGGAAGGAGGGGTTCCGATGGAAAGCCGGCAGGCCTGTTGGGACCTGGCCGCTTTATGTACGGGTAAACGCCGCGATATATTCCAGGTTGCGGTATTCCTCATGATAGTCCAGGCCGTAGCCGACAACAAAAATATTGGGCAGGTCAAAACCCTTGTAGTCCACGGGGACGTCGACGATCCGGCGGGAGGCGACATTGAGCAGGGTGCATACCTTCAGGCCGGCCGGCCGGCGGGTGCCCAGGTTCCGTAAAAGATAACTCAGGCTCAGCCCGGTATCAACGACATCCTCAATCACCAGGGCGTGCTTTTGGGTAATGCTCAAATCCAGATCTTTGGTGATTTTGACCACCCCGGCGGTTTCAGCCGCATCGCCGTAGCGGGAGATGCTGATAAAATCGAGCGCGAAGGGTATCGTCAGGCACCTGCTCAGGTCGACCGCAAAATAAACACCGCCCCGCAGGACCGCAATTAAAACCAGCTCTTTCCCCCGGTAATCGCGTGATATCGTCTCCCCCAACTGTTTTACTTTTGCCGCAATCTGTTCGCGTGTTAAAACGATCTCCAACCGGTTTGCCAAAACGCTCTCCTTTCCGCAAGGCGTGATTAAACGCTCAAGTTTCGGCGGTGCCGTGCTTGCTCAACAAGCTCTTGAAACCCTGCCGGTTAATAATCTTGATTTTTACTCCGGGATAGAGCTCCTTCAGCCGCCGGATCTTACGGTTCTTTTTCCAGGCCTGTTTCGGCTTCTGGGTGGTTAGCTCAATAAAGAGATCCTGATCCGGCAGGTAGAAATCCGGGGTAAACGCCTCGACGACATTGCCCTCACTGTCCCACTCCAAAAGAAATGTTTTGGGTTCATAATCCCACCGGATCCGGTAGAAATCAAGCATCCGGGCAAACTCTTCTTCACTGGAATGCATAAATTTCTCTTTTTCCTTGACCGCCTGGAGCGCCGCTTCACCCTCTTCCGGACCGGCCTCCACCTTTCCGCCTTCGAGATGTCTCGGCAGGGCGTGGGTACGGTAAGCGGCGGTGATGATATCGGCCGCGTCCTCCAGGTCCATTTCAGCGGTGCTGAGCATCAGGTGATAGCGGCGCAGGTTGGCCCAGTTGACGTTGAACAGCCGGCGGTAATACTCCTTCTTCTTTAAATCCTGCTCCTTGACCAGCTTGCTGGCCGTGTCCGCACTGAGCCGGTACAGCTTCATCACCCGCTCCACGCGCCTGGTAAAGGAAGAGATGATGCGCACGTGCAGGGAAGGCGGGTAGTCCTGGAAAAGTATTTGCCCCCCCCGCCCCAGGATCACCAGGTCGTTGCGGATGGCCAGGTCATAGATATAATCGTGCAGGGCGGCGAAATACTCGCCGCGCTGATGCTCTTCCCAGGCCGGGTTTTCTCTTTCACCGGCGCCGGGTTCCGGTCCGGTGTACCCGAACGAAGCCAAGCCTTCCTCAATCGTCTTTTTATTAACCAGCAGAAAACCTGATTTTTCAGAGACAAGCCGGGCCACGGTTTCACCGCCGCTCCCGAACTCCTGTGAGATGGTAATGACACCCATTAACGGCTGCTCCTCTCGCTAGGCCATATTCTTCCCCCGCGAAAAAATCTCTATCATAAGCACGGCCTGATCTTGTCCTTGGCGCCGGCCGGGCGCGCCGCACCGGCATGAGTACGCGCCATATACACAGCAGGGACAATCGGGCAGTCTCTCCTCCCTCCGTCAGTTCAAGCGAAAGAGGAATACGACACCGGCCCGGCAAAAGAATACGGCCAGGACGATCAGAAAAACCCCGAGCACGGCCACGATCCCGTTGTAGAGGCGGTCGGTAATGAACCTTTTTCCGGTGACCAGCACCGCCGCCAGCACTGAAAGCGAGGCCAGGTCGGCAAGGATATGGCCGCTGAAAAAAAGAAGCACGCCCTGCCAGCCGAACTCCCTGGAAATGGCCACATACCCCGCCCCGATCGTAGCCCACCAGATAAACCAGTACGGGTTTGCCAGCGTCGCCAGGACGCCGGCCGCCA
>JAGUZX010000050.1 GCA_020060545.1 Desulfovibrio sp.
CTGCAGAGATGAGGGCGAAGCGCCCCGCTTTGAAATTTCCCTCCTGGGAAAGGGACAGGAGGTTCCAGAGAAACCGCTCGTCGCATTTAAGCATCTCCTCAGATTCTTAGAGTCACACAACGTTCCTGGGTCTTCAAAGCGGTAGTATATGACCGCCCGCGAGTGCCGCTTGGCGTCCTTCTCTTCGGTGAACACCTCCACCCGGCTTACCAGGCCCTTGGCCAGTTCGAGCCTTTCTTCCTCTCCCAGCGTGGGCAGCCGGGTTGCCAGGCCCTCCATCAGCGCCTTGGCGTTCAGCGCCCCGGCTTCAATGGTGGCCGCCGCTTCCTGTTGCGCGAAAAGAAACTCGCGCCGCTCGGCCAGGGACTCGATTTCCTTGGCGATCGACGAAAGCTCTGTTTCCGCTTCGGCCTCCGTTACGACGCCCTTGGCGCAAAGGGAAAGCACCCTGGCCCTGGCCGCGTGTTTCTCGGCGACAGCGGTCTCGACCTGGGCCAGCTCCTCGCGGGCGGGCTCGGCGTTCCGCCTGTTGGCCTCCAACTGCTCTTGCATCAGTTCCAGGACCTGGTCCGGGTTGCGGACAAAGTATTCTATGTCCTGCCAGACGGCCTCCTCGATGTCCTTGGCCCTGATCATTTTCGCGTTGCACCGCTTGCCGGCCCCGGTATCCATGGCGCCCGTGCAGCGGTAGTACGTCCGGCCCTGCTTGCTGTGCCCGGAGCTGCCGACCATGGCGCGGCCGCAGTTCCCGCAGAAGATCAGCCCGCGCAGCAGGTACGACCGGCCCCTGGAGCCCCTGGCCGCGTCGGCGTTCGCCGTCAGCCGGGCCTGGGCGTCGGTAAACTCCTCGCGGGTGACGATCGCGGGGACCGGGACTGCGATGGTCTCCTTCTTCCGCTTCGACCGCTTCAAATAGTGATAAGTCCCGGCGTAGGCGGTCGCCCGCAGGATGATCGAGATATGCCCGGCGTGCCACTTGCCGGTCGAGTTGTTCTTGGTACGCTTTGAGACCGCCGGCGTGGGGATGTTTCTTGCGTTCAGGTAGGCGGCTAATTCTATGGTGCTTAGGCCGGGCTCCTGAAGATACAGCCGATAGATCAGCCTGACCACTTCGGCCTCGTTTTCGTGGATTTCCAGGCGGCCCTCGCTGATCCGGTAGCCGAACGGTGGGGGACCGGAAACCCATTTGCCCTCGCGCGCCCATCGCTCCTTGCCCAGCAGGGTCCGGTCCATGATGGTGTCCCGTTCCAGCGCGGCGATGCTGGCGAGCAGGGTCATAAAAAACTTGCCCGTCGGGGTGCTGGTGTCGAATGCCTCGGTCATGCTCTTGAGGGCGACGCCGTGGGCTTCGAGGAGTTCGTAGCTGTCCAGGACCACCTTGACGCTCCGGGCCAGCCTGTCCAGCCTGTAGACGTAAAGGGTCCGGTCTTTGTACTTCCCGGCCTTAACGTCGGCGATCAGCCTTGCGCCCGCCGGCCGGGACTCAATGGGAATCGTGCCGGAGACCCCTTCGTCCAGGTAAACAGCGGCTTCGATGCCGTACAACTCGAAATATCCCTTGGCGAACTGCAATTGGTTTTCGATATTGCCCTGCTCGGCCTGTTCATCGCTGCTGACGCGGGCGTAGAAGGCGTTTTTCATAGTCCACCACCCCAGAGCATATATATAGGCCAATTATACCATTTATGCCGCCTGGGAGGTCGACGAAATGGAGATTTTCCGGGTTTACTCCTCCGGCCGGGAGGGCCGGGGGGATATTGCGGCCACACTACTGAAGCTGGCACTGAGGCTAAAAAAAGGGCAGGACCCCCAGAACATCGCTCCTGGGGGTCCTGGTTTTGATGGACAAACCCGAACCGCTACGACACCCGAAGCGGCAGGAGGATCGAAGCCTCCTTGCGGCCGCGGACGATGATCGGGTTATTCGGGCCGATGAACCCCAAGTTGATAGTACCGCGATCGCGGAGCGATTCAAGCAGGTCTTTGAGGTAAACTCCCTGGACATGAATCTCCAGGCTGTCTGACTTCGGCGGATCCAACTTCGCCGGTATGCGGGCGCCGATGGTACACCGCTCTGTCTTGTAGTTCGCCTGGATGTGGTCGCCGTTGACGTTGAGCGCCACCGCAGTCTCCCTGGGCACGTTCTTTACCAGCCCCAGGAGGTCGCCGACGTCTATTACCGCATGCTTCTTGGGCGTGTCCCCGAGAACCACCTGGTACTGGGGGTAGCGCCCTTCCTCCTTGCGGGAATAAACGGTAAAGGTGTCGGTGCAGAACCTCACAGAAGACTCGTTGTGCCGCATTTCCAGGCCGTTAACGCCGTACATTTTGGCCAGGTAAATCACGGCCTTGGCCGCTTTGCCGGGAATCAAACACTCATGCAGGTCTTCTTGTATGTCCGGGTAGTAGACCATGAGCCGGTGAGTGTCTGTGGCGGCTATCTCCCTTCTCCCGCATTTCAGGCAGGTGAAAACCGGCCGCAACAGGCCCTTTGAGGCAAACGGTAGGCACTTGGCCAGGCCGGTGATAAAGTCCGGGCCGAGCTGCTGGCGCGTGGTCCAGCAGAACACTGCTCCCTTGCCTATGCCGGGGTATTCTTCGACCGGCGTCTGGTACCATTCCATGGTCTTGTTGCCGCAGATAAACTTGCCGCCTTCGTAAGTAACGGCGCTGGTGTCCTTAATGAAAGCAAGCACATCGCGGGGGTCAAGTAGAAACTCGCCGCAACCGACGACTCTTAAGCATCGCAGCCGCACTTGCACCGTGACGTCAAGGTCGGTGGCCGTTAGCTGTACGCCTGTGTTGTCGTACTCCAGCATGGCCTGGTGGAGTGTTAAAAGCGGGCTGGTAATGGAGGTCGCCAACTGGACGGCCCGGAGGGCCTTCTCGAAACTCTTGGTTTCTACTGCAAACACGGGTAACTCCTCCTTTTAGTAGTTATTCCTCTAACCCGTAACGCTTGAGAACTTCGTAGTCCCTGGGGGGCACCACCTGGTAGTCGTCGACTTCCAGGGCTTGCTCGCCGTTCGGACGGGCGTAGCACCTGGCGTATTCTTCGCAAACCGTGCCTTCGCCGTAGAAGTCAGAAAAGTATTTGTCGATTACGTCCTCCGGCTTGCGTTTGTAGGGAAACCGCAATAACGCGCGGCCGATGTCCTCAAACTCGCCGCTGCGGACGGTCCATTTCACCAAAAGGCCCCGTGGCACCGCCTGCACCTCCTTTCTGTTGGGGTGAAATAAAAGAACCCCCGGATCATGCCCGAGGGCTCTTGTTGAGTGGTTTTTATTTAAGGGCCTACATCCGGCCCTCCTTTTTGTGCCGTTGTATCACCGCTTCCGCTATCCACTTACTCCTGCTGGCGTCCGGGTCTTTTTCCTTTTCCGCCGCCACTGCTTCATCGGTGATCACAAGGACGTCCATGGGGACGTAGATTTGCACTCCTAAACGCGGGCCGCCCTTCGTCAACGGCCTGCCTGGTGTGCGCGGCCCTGGTTTCGCCATTTTCCATATCACCTCCAAAACGGTTATGACGACCATCCAAACGGTTCGTAAAAACTAAGTTTCTTCGAATCCCTGTAGTCTTTGAGGGTTCCTTCCGGGGCAGCCGGTAGTCTCCAGTCGCTGACGAGACCATCCAGGCCGGTGCTGGTTAATATCTGGTTGTGGTGGTCGGTGCTGCTCTTGCTGTGAAGGCTCCTTGGAACGCCGTCGCGGCCCTTGAAGTATATAGAGTAGTCGGACTTTCGGGGAGGTGATCCCAAAGGCATCGTCCGCAACCCCATCCAAAGATAAACGGTTCCTTCCGGGGTACACGCAGGGCCTAAACCTGTCACCTTGGAGCCGTCGAACGTCGAAGCGGCAACTATCACGGCCTCACAGTCAGGCCCCCCGCAGGAGATACCCGGCGGCACTTCCGATGACGGGTACAGCCGATAATGCCCTGGCTCAACGGCGCTCTGGAAGGCGTCGAATACTACCGGCTCAATCTTTCGGGGTTTCCATTTCCGCATGTCTCTAATTATAGCACGCATGCGGGTCTAAAACAAGGGCGGGAGCCGAAACCCCCGCCCTTCCCCTTGTTAAGCCACGGCCTCCAGGTCGAGCAGCTTCATGGCCTGTTTACGGGCCAGTTCCAGGTTAGCCGCCGCGCCGATAACCTCGACTTCGAGCATTTCCTGGTACTCCGCGATCATGGCCTTCAACTCCTGGACGCGGCCCAGGTAATTGTCGATCGTCGTACCCGTAACCTTTTTGCCCTGCTCGGCCTGGTGGATCAGGCCCGCCATTTCGTCGATCAGGGCCTTGGACGCGGCCTTAACCTGGTCTTCCAGGCTCTCATGGACCATAGCCCGTTGCTCCTCGGTATCCACAACCGGCATGCTGTGCATTGAGCTTTTCCAGGAAGTTGCACTGTAGCCTGACAACTCTTTGACCATGCGCTGCAGGCCGTCCACGGTCTCCGCGTGCTTTTGAGGCACGAAGTAGACGCCGCCGCTGGGCCTGACCGAAACCGGGTTGCAGCCGTGGAGGATGCGCTGCACTATCTCCCGGACGTGGCGGCCGTTGTAGTTCATCTTGTCGGCCTCGTACCGCCTTGCCAGCCGCTGGACCATTTCGTGCTCCAGCCGGGACAACTCGATCAGGTCGACCAACTCCTTGACCTCCAGGCTCTCGCCGTTAAGCTCCAGGCTGAAAATCGGCTTGTACTCCAGACGCACGTTCTTGCTGTCCACGATCTCCCGCACAAGCTGGCGAACGACCTGATCCGGGCTGCATTTCACTTCCCGGACCAGCAGGTTAAGGTAACGGCCGCCACCGGCCAGTTCCTCCCGGTTCAACTCCATCGTCTTTGTCGCCCGTCTAAAGGCGTCCCGGTGGCTAATCGGGAAGGGCAGCCATTTCTGGTCGATGCCCGCCCGCTCAAAAACGCCTTCAAGCTCCTCCCTGGTGATCCGGGTTTCTGTGATCGTGAACCAGAGCAGCCGTCCCAGAAGGCTTATATCGTACACTTGGCCGTCAATGCCCATCAGTTTCTCGATTACCATTTTTCCTTCCTCCTCGTTTTATTTTAGTTGACTATCCGCTCAAACACTTCGCCGGCCACGTCGTCCGTCAGGTGACTGACCGGCCAGACCGCGTCACTCCACTTCTTCAGCTCGCCGGAGGGGTCCCGGTCGCCGATCAGGACCGTCCAGCAGCGGGCGCCGTGGTGCTTCTTGCGTTCCAAGAAGCCTTTCAGCCACTCGTCGTCAACCCTGCAGAGCCCGTCGGTGATCATCACCACGTCGGCGCTCTTGTAAGCCTGCTGGTCCATGTTGTCGACCGCCCAGGAGAGGGCCGGGACGTAGTCGGTGCCGCCGGCGGTCCCGGTGGATGCCATGTCGATGTACTTCTGCGGGTCCCGCTCGCCGGGGGCAAACTCGATCACCTTCAATACCCTGGTATCGACGAAGACGACCGCCGTCTGCCGCTTCTGCCGGGCCGCCGTGTCCGCCAGGCCCAGGGCTACGGCGATCGCCCAGTTCAGCGGGTGGCCGCTCATGCTGCCGCTGATGTCCACCAGCGCGATCATTGGGCCTTTGCCCTGGGGCTCGTTGGCCTGCAGCTCGTACTGCAGCAACTGGCCTTCCAGAAAACGCCGCTGGAAGTCGCGCCGGCGGACCGGGTTCTTGAGCGCCGCCAGTTCCGCCGGGAGCACCCGGCCCAGGTCGTTGCCGATCGTTATGCTGTGTATCTCGTCGCGGTTCTTCTTCACCCGCTGGTCGTACTTGGCCTTGGCCAGGTTCCGCATGCGGCCCACCATGTCCGCCAGCTTCCGCACGTGGGGCATGCGGAGCTGTCTGACCAGGCTGATCCTGGCCTCCAGCGGAGCCTGCGCCAGATCGCCGGGTTCGAGCCCCCAGCCGCCCAGGGCGTTGACCGTCTGCCGGGCTTCCTCCTCCCCGGCCTTGGCAGCCTCTTTAACCGCCCGGCGTACCGAGCGGGCCGCCTGCTGGAGCGCCTGCCGGTTCTGCTGGGCCAGTGATCCGGCGTATTCCTGCGAGCCGTGGTCTTCCATGTTGTCGTACCCGGCTATCTCTCCCGCCTGGTGCATCGCTTCCTTTAACTCCGGGCGCTGTTCGATCTCCTGCATCAGCCTGCGCCCGGCGGCAACCGTGGCCAGGGCGCTTGAAAGTTCGTCAAGCGCCGTAATCACGCGGGCCTGGCCTGTTTCCGGGTCTTCCAGCAGTTTTTCCACGAACGGCCGGTTTGCCAGGTGGCCCTGCTCCACGTCGCTCTCCGGGGCCAACTCGGGGAGGCTCTTGTAAAAGCAGCCCCAGACGTCCTGCAGGAGCGCGGGCCAGGTGGCCATCTCCTTCTCGCCGGCCTGGTGTTGCAGGCCCCGCAGTTCGCCGCTGGCGTTCAGGACGTCCTTGTAGAGCCTCCCGTCGAGCCGGTCCATAATCAGGTTATTCTTGCGGGTAACGCGAGCAGCCGGGGTGTCGAGCGGAAGGTCCGCGGTCCCCGGCTGCCCCTGCAGTTCGTCGAGCGTCTGCATCAAATCCCCAGACATTTCTCCACTACCTCCTTATTCCAGGATGCCACCTGCTCCCGGGCCTCCTGGATGCGGCCGGTGTCCTTCCCCTTGGCCTGGGCGTCGTTGAGCAAGCCTTCGAGCTTGTGCAACACCATTTTGAACTTCTTGTTCGATTCCCGGCCGGCGTCCGTCGCCTTGTCTTCGGGCGCGGCCATGGCGTTCTGGTAAGTTTCGACCGCTTCGTCCATCAGGTCGTTGACCGCCTGGACGATCGGGTTAGCCAGAGCCATGATCGTCTGCTTCACCTGCACCCGCTGGTCCGGCGTCTGCCAGAGCGCGTGGGCCAGGATTTCCAGGTCTTCCTCGGTGGCCTCCGTGCGGCCCTGGAGCCAGGCGTGGGCCTTGACCAGGTCGAGCGATTGCTTCCAGCGGCGGTCGCTGACCGGGATGTGCAGCTTGTTCATTTCCTGCCGCAGGCCCGCCAGGTGGCGGACGATCTTGGCGATGTCCACCTGGGCGACTGCCGCCTGGGCGCTGTCCAGTTCGTCCATGCTGATGGTGGTTCTGGTGGATGCCGCCCCGCCGTTGCCGGTGAGCATGGCGGCGAAGTTGCGCGGGTCCCGGATGTACGCCACCATGTAGCGCAGCAGGAAGCGATCCCAGAGCGCCGAAAGCTCGTCGCCTTCGGGCAGCTCGTTGCTGGCGCCGACTGCCATTTGCAGTGGCAGCATTGTCGGCGTCCCGTCGTTAAAGAAAAGGCGCTCGTTTAGCGCCGAAAGGTTCATGTTCAGCACGGCGCTGTTCGACTTCCAGATTTCGTCCAGAAACCAGAGGTCGGCCTCCGGGGCCTTGCCCGTGGTGACGCGCCGGTAGCTGTCATTCTCCAGCGCGGCCAGGCTGACCGGCCCGTAAAGCTCCTCCGGCGTGGTCGTCTTGGACAGCAGCCAGCGGAAGTAGCGGCCGCCGATCCGGGTGCAAAGGTCTTCGACCATCGCCGACTTGGCCGTGCCGGGAGGGCCCAGCAGGAGCACATGCTGCCGGGCCAGCAGGCCGATCAGCAGGCCCCTTGTTTCGTCGCGGCGCTCCTTGAAGCTGCCGTTTAGCTCGTTTTCGATCGCGGAAAACTTGTTACGCATGAATTTCCCCTCCCGAATTTTTAATGCGCCTGTAGCGGCGCTGGTGTTTGGCGCGGTATAGCTGGAAGTTCTCGCCGATCACGCAAATCAAATAACCTTTGGGGAACATATCCGCCGGCGGTAGTTTGTCGTGGGAATCAACCGCGTGGATGCCGTAGTCCAGCGGGGGCTTGGCCCGGGACTTAACCCACTTGTATTCCCAGCGTTCTTCAACAACTTCGTCGTAATAAACACCGTTCACGACGGGCATTTTAGTTCCCTCCCGTGCCATTCCAGCTCCTCGCAGGCCGCGTGAGCCAGTTGGTTGACCGCCGTCATGTAAAACCGCGTGCCGTAGCCGATGGGCTTACCGCAGAGCCCGCAAGGGGTCTCGGCCATTTGTTTGGTCAGATTGCAGTCCCTGTGCTTACAGGGCTTCTCGCAGGGTCCGTATTCGGTGCCGGGTTTCGGTAGCGTTCCTGCTGCCAAGGGGTCCACCTCCTTAACAAATCTCCCAATCCGCATCATCGTAACCAGGCAGGGCGTTGATTGCTTTGCGTCTTAAGGCGTCTATGAATGTTTTGGCCTCTGATGTTGTCCAGCCTTCATGTTCGCAACTCTGGTATTCATAGCAGTTGCACGCCTTGATTACCTGCACGGGGTCAATGCTCATAGGCAGGTGGATATGCCGCTCATAACGGAAAGTCTCGTTCAACGGTCCAGGCATCCGATCCGGGTGACCTACGCAGTCTGGGTAGCGGGCGCAAATACTCTTGATGTTCTCGTCCCAAAGCATCTGGCCGACTTCGGCTGACCGCTCCGGCTCTAAGCATCGTAAGTTATGGCTTCCGCCGTTGTGATACCAGTAAAGCGAACGATCATGGCCGCCATTCGCGAGCCGTACACTGGTGGCTGCTTCCACGAGATAAGCGATATGTTTTCGGCTAACCACAAACGCACTCACCGCTATAACCTCCTTTAATCCTTATAACAGCCGCTCAGCCTTCAAGCTGATAAACGTGCCGTCACCGATAATGATGTGGTCGAGCACCTCAATGCCCAGGATTTCGCCGGCCTGGATAAGCCGCTTTGTCATGTCCACATCTTGCCTGGTCGGCGTCGGATCGCCGCTCGAGTGATTATGGCCGACGATCACAGCCGCCGCATTGCAAGCAACGGCGGGCTTGAACACCTCTCGCGGGTGAACCGGGGCACTGTCCAGCGTGCCGATCGAAACCGTGTTGATGCCGATGATCTTGAATTGGGTGTCCAGCATCACGACCACGAAGTGCTCGCGGTCAGCGCCGGCCAGGTAGCCTTGCAGAACCTTAGCCACTGCTTCGGGACTCTCTATTTTCTTTGGGTCCATGGTCACCGATGATTCCTTAACCAACTGAATACGGTAAACGGGGATTTCGTACATCGCCATACCTCCTTTTGACTTAGGAGGCCCTGGATGTTATCATTTTTCCAGGGCCTCCGGGTCCTACAGTGTGCGGCCGGTGTACCCTGCCCAGGGCCGGCCGTACTACTCAAAATAAGGATGCGGGTAGAGCTTAATCCTCACCTCCGTTATACGCTCTCCCCAGTCGGGAACGTCCTGGATGTCTGCCCAAACCTCGTAAACCCCATCGCCCAGGCCGGAAGTAAAGGCTACCGCCAATTTGCCGCCAAGGCTATCAATTACGGGGCCGCCTTGGTTATTGCCCTGAGTTGCCTCGCAACACTCCTGGTAACTGCCGCCGCCAAGACCGCCGTTGTTACCGTGCTTCCAGTGGCTGCCGATATAACAGGGGTCACAGATCATCAACTGGCCGGAATCGACAGCCGCCCTACCGAGTAAAACGGTCTTCAATGATAGACACCTCCTTTCTTGTTTCCTGCGCTCCACCGAGCCCGGCAGCCCCGGGCTCAAGCAGCGTAGCTAACCGCGCCTGCTCTGAACCACCGTGACCTGGAACTCGTTGCCGCTTGGGAAGCTGAGAACTAACCCTTTGTTTCCCGCTTCTTCAAAAGTTCTAATTTGAATTGACTCTTCGTCATATCCCATCGCGTAAAGCGACTCTATTAGCACGTTTACCATGCCTTGTTCGTCCACTTCGTCGACCTCCTTTGTTATCACCCGACCTGGGTGATTAGTTTTATAGCGTACCTCTTGAGCCAGCGCCGACACTGCCTTACTAACCCCTCGCCTTCGTCTTCGTCCTCGTTATACCAGCAGCCACCATCCTGGATCATGTCAATAACGTAACGGCACTCTGCAATAGCCTCTTCCAGTGTCGGTTCCTCGTTGCGATCGTCGAACCGCATCCAGATTTCTTCCGGTAGGTTTTTCAGCCAAGCCGGTTTCTTAGACCGCTTCATTTCATCGACTTCCTTTCTGCCCTCCCCTTCCGGTTCATCGGGCCTGTATTTAACCGACCATCTTGAATACCCGCTTCATCTTGGAGATCGCGTCAACCATTTCGCAGTGCTCGCGCCGCAAGTCCTCAAGCTCCTGGTAAAGCCGCTTGCAGTCCTGAACCTTCCGGTTGTAGTTATCCTGCACCCTGTCGACCTCGGCCCTGGCCTTTTCCAGTTCCCTCTTGGCGTCTTCGGCTTCCTGGTAATACTGGTGTTTCAGGTCTTCGTACTCTACTACCGGGATCGCGAAGTCCATCTGCAACTGGTTTTCGATGTAAGCGTCCATGCCTTTCAGAATCCCTTTCAAGTAGCTGTCCTGCGGGAGCTTGTCGTAAAACTTCTTAAAGGTGGCTATTTCGTCGGCCTTGGTCATTTCGCATACCCCTTTCTGTTTTCTTGCTCTCCACCCGGCCCCCGGCAGGGGGCCGTAGCAAAGCAAGTTCACCCTTGCTTTAGTTTTGGTTTCCCGCCGGCCTCTGACCTACTCGTCGTGCTCCCCGCCTGGCTCCCCTTAGTCTTTAGCCCCGGTCTCCCTGTCTTCTGGTCCCCGCCTTAGTTGTCAGGGTCTCTTGCCGTGCCCCTTGGGGCCTCGCGCGGATCGTGGCCTATAACCTTTCGGTGCGTACTACCGGCCTCGGTTTTCGTCTGTCAATGTTCAATCTTCCTATTATCATTATAGCACGCATGCTATAATTAATGCAATCGGTTACAACAAAGTTTTTTAGTTTTTCGCCGAAATATTTCTTAGATTTTCGCCGAAACCGGGGGGCTAATTAGGAGGGCTAAAGACGCGAAAAGCCCCCGGACCGAAGCCCAGGGGCTTATGTCGTGCGACCAGATAAATTAGCGGGGTATGTGGGGTGGGCCCGGGTAATCTAATGCAGTGTAATCAAGATTCGCTCCGCGCCAAACATTAAACTTATCCTTGAGGTCCGCCAGTAGCTTCAAGCCGTATGAGGTTACCGCTACCGCCAGAATTCCGGCTATCGCGCCTGTGGGGTCCAGGTACGCAATAAATGATAAGATCAGCAGACCGCCGATGTAGGGCAAAACCTCGGACGCCAAAAACTTGGGCAGCAGCCGGAAGTTAAGCCCGCCCTTTTTGTGGGCGATCAACAGGCCAGCTATGAAGTCGGCACAGATCAACAAGATGCAGAACCATACGGCCTTGAACACCGGCGACATGGCGAAATCAGTTAAAAAGGCTGAAATAAGCCCGTCCTCCTTTCCTCTGGTTTTTTAGTCCTTTCTGGGCGGGTCTTCTTCGCGCCCCCCATGGGAAAAGGCCGCGTAGTCAATTTTCTGGCCAGCCTCCTTCAACTTCTTAACGGTCTCCTTGTAAATACGGTCCGCATCGCCTGCGTGGTCCGGGTTGTGGTGCGGGCCGCGCCCGAAAATCGTTATAGCCCAAAAACCCATCTAATTAACACCTCCCTTCCTTAATGCTCGCTCTTGCCCGGATAGCCTACAAACCACGCCTTAAACGGCTCCTCGTTCGGATTCTTGGCATCCGCCACGCCGGCCATCCTGGCACCGATGTCCAGCAGTTTGAGCCCGGCATGGCAGACTTCGGCGATACCGCAGTTGTTCCGTTTAAGAACTTCGAGCACTTGCGCCATGATGTGCTCGTCGAACGACTGGTTGTATTCCTGCCATGCCGGATCACGTTCGGCTTCGGGCAGTTTTTCGGTCACTCCCAGATACGCCTGGATGCTGCCCTGAATCACCGCAAAGAGCTTGACGGTAAACGACTGCACCAGAGCCTTCATGTTATCCACCCGGATCAGCCCCTTTCGATGGTAACAGTACGCGCCTCCTTGTCCCACCGCACTTGCCCCAGGCCGCCCAGGGCCGTGAGTACGTCCTCCAAGCTGAGCCCGTCGCCGACGAGCCTAACCGTTTCGTCCAGGCGGGCGACGGCAACCGTGGCCAGCAGAGGCGTAAGATAGTCCTTGACCAGCGAAAGCCCGTATTCCGGCGAAGGAGCCCACCTACCGCCTAACGCTTCGACCGTCCGAGCGTTGCCCGCCAGGTACACGAAATGCCTGGGGTCCGGGGTCTGGCTCAGCGCCTTGGGATAACCGGGCAGCCCGGCGTACAAGGCCAGGTGGTCCAGGTGGGCATGGATGCCGGCCCGCCAGTTGGGAAACCGCTGGTGCGCGTCCGGGTCGGAGTTCGAGCCGCCGATCGTAGTCTTCAACCCGCATGGGTTGCAGTAGCTTTCGTTTATCACCCCGCCAAAACGGCCGAACGCGGTCTCCTTGCCAAATTGGGCATAAGCCACTTCCGGCCTGACTCCGACCGCCGGGGCGAGTTCCCAGTAAAGCTCGGCCAGTTCGACAAAGTGACTGGTGGCCCCCCGGCTCCGCGCCCACGTCTGGGCCTGCGCTACCGTCGCCTGCGGTTCGCCGCCGATTGGAGTACCAGCAGCCGCCGGAGTAGCAGCCGGCGCAGGCGCCGGTTCGCCGGAATGAAGGCGCACCCCGAGAAAGTCGGCTATGCCCTGCGCGATCGCGTAGGCGCAAACGCTCTGGAAGCCGGGGGTCCTGAGCAAGCGCTCCTCATTGGCGTTTGATATGAAGCCCAGTTCGACCAGTACCGCGGGCATCTTTGTTTTCATCAGTACGGTAAAGGGCTTCTCCTTGTCGGCGTCCCCGTCCGACCAGTCTGCCCGCAGGGCCAGCGTGGGTGAGATTTTCTGGAGCCTGTTGATTATGCACGTCGCGAGGGCGTCCGCCCTTGTAACGCCTGGGGTCGTGTAAACCTCAAACCCGTGCGCGGTCTTGGCCGTGGCCGCGTTGGCGTGGATGCTTACAAAGCAGTCCGCGCCGTACTTGTTGGCGATGTCCGCGCGGGCCCGGAGGTCATTGTCCCTGTCCGGGCCAAGGGCTACGTCGGTCGTTCGGGTCAGCTTTACTTCGACGGCTTCGGAAAGCAAAGTGGCCACCGCTTTCGCGACGGCCAGGTTGATGGTCTTCTCCTGGGTGCCGGCGGGGCCGGTTGCGCCGGGATCTCGCCCGCCGTGACCGGGATCAATGCAAACTTTTTTCATTTTGTTACCCCCCCCCTGGGGCTAAATTTGTTATTTGACACTGTTAACAATCGCCATACTCACCGCTACCACGGCGGCCAAGGTTGATATTAAAGCGACCGCGAAAGACGCCGTGAAGCGATTCCTGGTGCCGGTGTTTGCGTCGTCCTTTTGCCTCGCCGTCATACACTCGTTTCTGGCGGTGTGGCAGTTGTTTTTGCTCATATAGGTTTCCGCCAGGCGTTCGCGCATGTCCCCTGTACACTTTTTGACCGCGTTGACTTCGCTCCACAGGGCCCGGATGTCGCCTCTCATCTCGCCAACGTTGGTTTTGACATCATCTCTGATCCTGCCGACGTCGGTTTTGACATCTTCTTTTATAGCGTTGATCATCTGGATGATCAGCTGGCCTTCGGCGGACAGCTTCACCTGGTCGCCCAACGAAACCCCTCCTTCCTCAAATTAAAAAGCCGCCCGGTGGACGGCGGGGGTGCCGTGATCAAAACCTATTCTTCCGGGAGTTCAAATTCCTTCTTCACCGCATTGTATTTGTGCCTCATGGTGACTTCCGGGCCGTACTCAACGAGCTGCTTCCCCGCTGGTATCCGCTTTTGAATATCCTCCAGCTTCTCGGTGGTGTACGCCTCGTTAATCTGAAGGATATTACCGTCGCTGTCTGTAATTGTAAAACGTAGAAACTGCACCCTAACCCCTCCTTTAGTAGAGTTCAACAATTATGGCAGACAATATGCCATAAGTTCCACTACTTGCTAAAGAGTATGATAAAGCAACAGTAAGCTGAGTATTCGTAAAGCCAGAAATATAATAGTGCGCTGCGAAATAATAGGTATATGAGCCATCAGAAGTAGAGCCCCTACCAGCCCCATTTAGGAAAACCAAACATTTGCTACTCGTTACGCTGGTAATATTTACGGTATATGGAGAATTATCAGGCGAAAAGGTCACCCGCTGCCACGATTTTACCTTCGTGGCCAGCCACCCCATAACGGTATTATCCGCGCGCACATCAGCGGAGTCGCCGATCTTGTTGTCTGCGACATTCTTAACCTTCGCGTGCAGGCTCCCCGCCGCGTCTGCGGTGTCGGTTCTTAGCCCGACCTGGCGCCTTATCCAGCTTAAAATCTCCTCAATGCCGAACATTACGCCACCTCACCTTTCTTCAGATACTCGCCGCTGAACGTGTACGTCACTATCTGACGTATCCCGCCCGCCGTGGTGTCGCTTGGCGGCAGGTAGCGGTAAACTTTGCTCAAGACTTCACCGCTGAACTCAAGCGTGCTGTGCCCGCTCGGGGGGTACGTCCGGTGTTTTAACTCGCCGCTCTCGCCTGAGAACACTTTAAAATGGATGCTGTTCTCCAGCGTCCACGCGCCGGAACCGCCCTTCAGTCGGTAATACGCCGGGTAGTTCGCGTCCGGCGTGGTCTCCCCGTGGGCGTGGAAGTGGTTCGTCGCGTCGCCGGCGCCGCGGACCACGATCCAGTACTGGTTGCCGGCGGTGAGGCCGGTCAGGTCAAGCGGTATGCTCCAGTAGCTCCGGCCGGCGGGAAGGAATTCCTTTGGTACCACCACTGTCTTCAGCAGCGTGCCTTCGGTGGTGCCGCCTGGGTCAAAGCCGCTACGGATTTCAATTTGTAGGTCTGCGCCCGTACCGTGTTTAATCAGTTCGAGTTCCAGCCTGGCGATCTCCGTAACACCGGTGGCGGTGAATCTCAGCGCGTGGTCGTAGCTCGCGTTATCGAACTCGGCGGTACCAGCCCCGGCCTTCGCGTCCACCTGGCTGCCTTCGTAAATCAGGGCGAAGTCGTGGAAGGAGATAAGCTCGTTCATGTTGGTTTCGTCGAACGCCGTAACATTGTTCTTGAAAGCGTTCACCCTATGTCACCCCCTGGAAGGTCCAGCGAACTTCGATTGTCAGCACCGTGCCCGCTGTCTTTGAAAATGGCTGTACCAGGCGGTTGAGCAGCGTTCCTGTCCCGGCCACATCAGTGCTCCGGGCCACGATTCCGAGGCATTGGTGGTCGCCGTTTGCCTCTGTACTGGTAAAGAATGCTCTAAGCCGTGCCATGGCACCGCTCCGGGTCTTTGACGACAACGCCTTTCTGGCCACCTCGGTCATATCAGTAAGATCATCGTTTTGCTGAGCAGCCGTCGCGTTTGAGCCGATGACAACGTGCATCGCCGCCGTCTCGCTTGGATGCTCGCCAATCAAAAGGGCGGCCATGTTTTCCAAGCCGCCCTGCACAACCTTGTTTCGGAAGGGGCCGAGGGTCCACTTCCTGCCTGTGACTATATCTTCGTAGTGAAGAAGCCAGTCAATGTAAATTCCGACTATTTCATTTAGAACAAGTTCCAATACCCCACCCCCTAAGCACTCGCACACATAACGAATCCGCACACCGGCGTCGTCACGATGTCCTGAATGATACCGTCAAAGTCTAACTTGTACGTCGTATCCGCATCTGCTTCCAACGGCTCCCCGCTCTGATACCCCGCCAGAATTTCCTCATCCGTGCGGGCACGGCTGGAGATGCGGAGGTCGTCGATGAGGGAGTTACAATGACTGCCGAAGCCACCAGTTTCTCTATACAGTCCTCCAATGTCGCAATACGCCGCTACCACACTCGGCAAACCTGGATTGGTCAATGTTGCCTTCCGTACCCCGTCGATAAATAAAACCATTTCGGCTGGTTTCCATACACACGCAAAGTAGTGCCAACCTTCCGAAAGGTTGTTGATCCATGTAGGGCCATTCTCAGAATTATTAATTCTTCTCCTAAAACGCCATTGATTACCGTCCTTGTAATAATCAAGCCACAACCCGTTATCTGCGAAACCGGTCAGGCTTCCCCATATAGAGTTCCAGTTCCGTGCAAGCAACGTACTATTCACATACACCCATCCTTCCACCGTCCCCTCCTGTGGGTTCAGCACCCCCGCCGTGGGGATGGTCAGGGTTTCGGGGGAGCGGGTGGAGCCGCCGAGTGTCCAAGAGGTGGCAAATGCTTTCTGCTCGATTTGGAGGCCATCGGCGTAGAAGGTAATAGCCTGGGTTACGACAGTTCTAACGTGCATATTGGCTTTAACGCCAGTTGAGCCAAATGTTCTGGTAACAGAATAACGTGTCCATTGACTGGTCAGAGTTATAACATTCGAAAAGGTGTCCCCGATAGTCGCACCGGCAGAATCAATCTCTCTAATTCTCAAATTAACAGTTCCAGAACCTTTTAGCCATACGCTTGCAGTGTAGGTTGCAGAAGGTGTTACGTTGATTGACTCAGTATAAAAACCTTCGGCTGTTCCAATTCCCGCAGTAACAACCTTAAGAGAGGCTACACCGTGCCACTTTTCAACTGTATCACGGCTGATAGTTGCATCGGCTGTTGCATTAAGCCCCGTCGTATCCGTTTCCACACTGCTCTGATTGGCTGTGAGAAGATTTGTCGTCCCCTCCTCCACCATCACCGCCTGGTCGAATTTTCCTGTCTCAAAACGAGGCTGATTTGCGACTACCTGCGTGCCGTCCTGCTTGTAGGCAACGGAGGCCCTGGTGAACAAAGGCCCGCTCTTGACATAGAACGGCATCCGGTGGCGGATTATCCGAGATTCGTCGCTCACCTGCACGGTCTCGCTACCATAGGTGAACTTGTGCAGCACCGATGTTTCGCCCAGCTTCTTCTTTTGCTGAGCCGAAACCAGGGCTTTGAGGAAATCCGCGATACCCAGCAACCTGCCGCCGTATTCGACGCGGTAAGTCCAGAGCGCATCAGTGGCCGGGGTGATGGTCACTTTTTGAATCAGGTACTGGCCGGTAATGCCTCGATCCGGCAGATTGATTGTAACCAGTTGCCCAGGCGCCCAGCCGTTTACCTCCGTCTCGAAGCTTCCCTTGACACGCGGATTGGCGTGCTCCCGCAGGTCGGCATTGCCAGCGGCCTCGGCAGCGTCGATAGTGGTCAGCGAATCGTCTACGATGACGTGTTCATATACGCCATCACCACCCTGCACGGCGGCAATGGCCTGCTGGGAGGCCAGATCCTCGACAACGGTAATCACGTCGATGTCCTGCTTGGCCGTGAGGCTCATGGTTGTACCGTCCGCCGGCGTAGCCGTTCCGGAGCTGCAACGCAAATATTTTTCCTGGAAGCTCATCATGTAGTCGTAGTCGGCTTCGTCGTGGAAGTTCTCAACGCCGACGGTCTTAGCCACGCCGCCGACCATTAGGCTGACGTCATGTGACTTGAAAGGCAAAGGCCAGTGACGCGCTACCCCGTCGGCTTTCCATTCAACAAGTTGAGGATCTGAAAGCATCGTACCGCCGCGGACGTAGATGCGGTTGCGGAGTCCCTGTTGGTCGATGGCGTGCTTGTGGTTGCGGAAGTATCCACCAGATTCGAGCGTCATCGGCGCCGGGGCAGCCAATTCCTCCGCACTAAAAAACTCCAAGTCTTTATTGTATGTAGGTTGCCAGTGCCAACTTACGTATTCGCACAGCCATTTGAAACACTCAGACACAGGCTTATAATTGAACTCATCGCCGGTGGTTTCAATCGTCGGCGCCCCGGTCCTGACGCCAGTAGTGGTAAACCCGGGGCAATACTTCGCCGCGATGTCCAGGAAGATGTTGCTTGCGGACAAGCCGGTATAACTTTCAACAACCAGCTTCCGGTCAAGCAGGTTTGTATAGTCGTCACACTCTACCGCCCAAATCTGCAGGTCCTTGTCCACCAGTTCCACCTTGACGATGATCCCGCCGAACAGGCGAATCGAGCCGTCTTCGATGATAACCTCCTCGCCCTCGGTGGGCTGGTCACCACGCACCCGGAAGCGCGAGGTATCCAGTTGATAAGTTAAAACAGCCTCGATTTCGAGGCTGTTTGCGTCAAGGTCGGGCCAGCGTTCAACGCCGGCTATTTTCAGAGAGCGAGCCACATTATCTCACCTCAACAAAAAAGCGGGACTTACTCCCGCCTATGCGCTCCGATTAGTATTTTTTATTCTAAAAACTTATCTAAACTTTCCTTCATCCTCGCTTTGGCTTCATCGTCTTCGCCTTGGTCAATTTTCCGGAGTACCAGTTCTTTGAATTCACTTTTGTCAATGACGCCGTTCTTGATCAGTAACTCAACAACTGCATCGACTTTAAAGCTCATTAACACCAACCAACTTACAAAACCACTGCTATCTCCCATTTCCCAATCCTCCTTTTTAAAGTTATATTCGGGAAACACAAAGTCTTTCCTTTTTCAGGGGAAACGAGTTTAACGTCCCCCTGTCTTGTGAAACTCTCTTCTAAAGATAGGCTCAAGTTCTCGCCATATCTCCTTGGCGTTGGTACCGTTGATATTGACAACAACAGTGCTTCCGCCGTAAGTTACTTGGTTGGTGCTATAGCTATTCGCAATCGCCGGCCCCAAAGCCGCTGGTGACAGCGCGGCCATCCTTGCCGACATGTCGGCAAGATTTGGTAAACTCACCCGGATACCTTCAGCAAGACCCTTTACCAAGGCCGGGCCCCATTCGGCCAACCGGGAAAGTGGACCACGTTTTGCCGGGCTGTGCGGCATATAGCCGTCAACTACCCCGGCCATTTGCTCAAGGGTTGCCCTCAACTGCTCAAATTTGCTTTCAATGCCGCCGATAAAGTTGGTCATCAAGCCGGTGCCGTACTTAGTACCGGCCTCAGCTACATCCTTCATTCTCTGCTCAATTTTCTTCATCTCTTCTTCGGTGTTCTTGCGGATTTCGGCGTTCTTCTTTTCCCACTCGGCGCGGTACTGCTCTAACTGCGCTGCCGCCGTAGCCCGGATTTCGGCAAATTTCTGCTCCATCTCGATTCGCTGCTTTTCGAGCTGGCTGACGGCCTCGGCCCGGGCGTCTTCGTTCTTCTGCCGCCAAAGGCCGACGTATTCAGCGAGCTGGCCGTCCGTTAAAGTCAAAAGCGCTGCTATTTCCGGCGCCGCTTTGGGTCCCATCTCACGAAGTTCATCAATTAATCCCTGATCAACGCCGCGGGCGGCAAGGGCCTGGATATTTGCGCTCCACTCCTCGAAAGTTTTTACCTGCCCCCGCAGGTTTTCGAGGAGTTCGGCGCCGCTTACTTCCTTGGACGTCACCTTATCAAAAAGTCCCACGAAGTTGGCTAAAGCAGACGCCCGCTGGTCAATCGACCGCTCAAACTCCTCGGTCAGCTGGCGCTCGTCTTCAGCCAGCTTCGCGTTTGTCTCACTGACCTTTCTTTCGTAGTCCTCCAGCGCGGCGGCCAGGTCTTCGCGGTACTTCTTTTCGACCGCGGTCACTTCACCAGACAGGTTCCGCAGTTCTTTTGCTTGGTCTTTGATCGCCTGGGTGGTATCATAAATCTGCTTTTCAATGTCAGCCTGGGCTTTCTTCTCCTGGTCGAGACGGAGAGCAAGCTTTAGGGTTTCTTCGGCATTTGCGTCTTTCGCCCGAACACTTTCATTATAAGCCTCGTTCACCGTTGCCACGATCTGTTTCTGGGTATCAAGCTCCTTATTGAGCCAGGTAACCTTGTCCGCCAGGACTTTAGTTTTATCTCCGTGCCGCTCGGCGGCTATGCCGGCAATCTCCTGCCGAGCTTGTAGAATCTGAAGCTTTGTGCCGAGAATATCGGCGGTCTTCTCCCAGGCTTCGCGGGTGTCTTCGGCGGCTTTTTTACTTTTTTCGGCAGCAGCACCTACCCCCTGGGGTGCTCCCGATGACGCATAAGCTCCCGCCTCTTGTAGCGTTTTTTTAACCTTTACTGTAGTCTTTAAAATCTGATCCGCTTGGTAATTCAAATTGCGAACAGCCATGGTCCCTTGCTCTTTTGTTATTAAACTACCGATACCCTCACGGGCTTGTTTGATTTTTTCGCCCAGAACCGGCACCCAACCCAAAAGCTTTTCATAACCTTTTAGCACAGCATCAATTGCCTTCAACACGTAAACTTTAATTGTGCCCCAAGCTTGAAGGCAATAATATCTCACTTTATCCCAATTTTTGTATAGAGCTACGCCAGCCGCCACAAGTGCACCTATTGCCAGTACGACAAGGGCAATTGGATTAGCCGCCATCACCGCATTTAAGACTGCCATTGCGGCGCTAATAGTACCAATAACTAAGGTCGCAGCCTTAAACGTCAAAAAACCTGCCACCACTCCAGCAATAATCGGCTTGATAACAGCCCAATGTTTTGCTATCCACTTTGCCGCAGTAACCAACTCAGCAATAATCTTTTCTGTAACCGTCCACATCTTGCTAAACGCCTGGCTTACGCGGTCTGACCAGGCTTGCAATTGCCCATTTTTCTGCCAGTCGGCAAGCTTGTTAATAACCTCCTGCATTTTCTTCTTTAAATTGTCAAACAACCCGCCGATCTGAACTTTACCCATAGCACTAATGCCGGCCATAGTCGCTAAAGAAGTTTTAAAAACACCAACCATGGTAGACCACAGACCACTGAATGACTTAGCTTGAATCTCCATGCCGCCCTTGAAACGGTCGTTCATTAGAGCGAACAGGGCTTCGTTAAAAGCTTTCTGGTCAGTTATCTGCCCCGTATTGTTGACGATTTCAATATTCCGGCCCATCTCAGCGTTCTTCTGGATAATCATGGCTTTAGTAATGCCGAATTCCTTCAGCCGTTCGAGCTCGCCAGTCTGGGCGTCGGCCACAGCCTCCACGGCTTGCATGATGTCCTTGTTCATCACGCCGGCCATATCCCCGATAGCAGGGAGCACTTTTTGCGCTTCAAGACCGTAAGCTTGAAGCCGAACCGTCGCCTGTATGATGCTGTCAGTTTCAAAAGGCGTCCGGTTAGCAAAATCTACTGCCCAAGCCATCATAGCCGCCGCTTTCTGCTGGTCTTTCATGACTACGTTCAAGGTATTGCGATAGTTTTCAAGGGCAACGGCGCCTTTCACACTACCAACAACCGCGGCCCCAAACCCTGCAGCCATAACTGCACCTACGGCTTTAATTGCCGTTCCAATCGCAGCCATTGCCGGTTCCAACTCCTGAGCCTGTTGGCTCAAACGCTGCATGGATGCCCGAGCTGCAGCTAATCCCTTTTGAAATCCAGCCATATTAAGGCTTAGGCGTACGGAAAGATCGCCAACTTGCATTGATGTCACCCCTGTCTATCGACTACAATAGAAAAAACAACCAATGGAGGTGTTTATTTTGGGGTTCTTAAGCGGTATCAAGCGTCAATTGACAACTCTCAATATAACTTACCTGGGCGGCCATCCTGACCTTACAAAATCACCAATTGCCGTTGGTGTCGGAAAAGAAGATGACATGATAGTCATCTATTTCGGCCCCACGTTTAGCCCTAAACTGAAAATACCTAAAGCTGATGTCACGAACGTCACCCTCGAAAAAGCCAGCAAGCGCAGCCTTGGTAAGGCCGCTGCCGGGGCCATCGTCGGCGGTGTTCTCACCGGTGGAATAGGTGCCATTGCCGGCGCGGCTCTTGGTGGGCGAAAAAAAGATGACAGTGTAATCGTAATGACGATCAAATACGGACCCGCTGAAGTCGACGTTCTTTTCGGCGGAGACGATGTAAGCAAAAAATATAGTCAATTTGTCGCTCTACTTCGCTAGCGCCAACTCATCAACTCCTGCAACGAAAGCCGCTCCTGCGGCTTTTCCTTTTGTTCTCCCCCGTGGACCTGCAAATGCACCTCCGCCAGTCTCATCAACTTCCCCGGCGTACACCGCCAGAATGTTTCCTCATTCATCCCCAAAATAACCGTCCCCAGATACAGCAGCCAGACCCAATCCCACCCGCCGGACCCTACTTCTCCGGCGGGTTTTCTGCGTTTTTTTCGGGCTGAGGCAGCGCCTGGGAAATGGCTTCGTTCACCGCCTCAGTTACACGCTGTAAATCAGCGAGAGTTATCAGCCGGCCCACGTCTTTAACCGTCAACGCTTCGTCCTCATGCACCAGCCCGGACCACAGCACGGCGCGCAGGGCCTTGACGCTTCCTTTAGCCAGCGCGTCCAAGGCCGCTTCCACGCTGCCCTGCTCTTCCTCCAGCGCCGCAAACGCATTTAAGTCGAATTTAAGCGTCCGCTCCTTGTCCAGAACCACTTTAACCGCCTTGGGCCGGATATCCGCAAGATTACTCATCATATCCCTCCTCCCTCCAAATAAAACTCCAGGGCGGCACTCAGGCCGCCCCCCCCCTTTTTTTTAGCTGATCGCCGTCGCCGTCTCGTTGATCACCACGGACAGCAACTTATTCCCGGTCGCCTGGAGCGGGATGGCCTTCAGCTTCGCGCTCACCTTCGCGAAGTCTCCGTTCATACCTTCAAGCGAGAACTTCGGCGCGTCGGTGGTCTTTGCCTTGTGGATCACCACATGCACGTCCCCCAGTCCCGCGTCAACGTAGAGCGCTTGGCCCTCGATCTTGACGTAGCCCGGCTTGTCCCCATTTGCCAGGTCGTAGGTCTGTTTCTGGTTCGGCGTGGTGCCGCTGGCCGTCACAGCGCCGCCCATAAGTAACGCCAATACGTCAAGCGGCAATATGGCATTGTCGATACCGATGTCCACGCTCTCCGGTTTCGAGAAAATGTCCAACAACACATTGTCACCGTGAAGCTCCTTGGTAACCATGTTGGGGGACACATCCAGCTTCAGTATGCCGGGGATGTCCACCGGGCTGCCGTAAGTCGGCGATCCACCTGCCGGATCGGCGGTCAACGGAAACACTTTAGCGTCCTTAAGCTCAAGGACTTTTGTTTGGGTTGCAATCGGCATTTAAGTTTCCTCTCCTTTCTTACAGGTGTAATGCGGCCACGGTTACCGTGGTCACCGCGCTGTAGGTAACATTCACCTTGCCCGTCGAATCATTAAAACGCTCCGGGTCAAACGGCCCGATCATCTTGTCCGCTCCGGCTGCAACCGCCACCGTGATATCGTGATCAAAACCCTGGTTGCACGGGACAGCGGAATCAACAGTAACGTTAATGGAACTCGCGCTGCCGTTTTTCACGTGCAGAAAAGCCCGGCCGTCGTTGGTGAAGTTGTCACCGCCCGCCGCAGCCGCCGCGTAACTCGGCGTAAGGCCGGCAAGCGCAATGTTCTGAACCGTAAGTTGCGCCACTTTATCCCCTCCTTAATCCCTACTTGTCCAGACCGCAAGGTTAAACACAAACACCCCCCGATTATTCGCATCCCGCTCCAGTAACAATGGGGGCTGCATCGCCTGCGCCACCATCTTGCGGTTATTGATCTCAATAAATCGGTTTTCCGGCCGGTCAAGCAGGCTGAATATCTGCCAGATTTTTTTTCTCGCAACAGCATAGCTCTTGCTTCGAACTGTTATCTGAACCGTACGCCGCAGGTCCGGCAAAACCGCTTGAGCCGGATAGCCGCCCGTATCGAATACCGCAACTAAATCGTCTGGTTGATCGGGCCTCGCATCCAGGAAAATATCTGTTCCAACGGCCAAAGCCTGCCCTTGATCAACCAGATAGCCCGCGATGTCCCTTGCAAGTTCCGGCAGAAGGCATCACCTCGCATCCTTCAGGGCCTTCTTAACCCGTAGGCCCACCAGCTTCTCCACCTTGGCCGCGTTGCGCTTGAACGGGTCCTCAAGATACTTTGCCTTGCCCCCGCGAGGATGGTTCAAAGTTAGATCTTCATGCTGCTTAACGGCGTAGGGCGTACTAAAAGAAACATACACCGCCCCCTCAGTCGGGGCGTCAGTCACCGCCCCAGACCGGCGCAAAGTACCGGTATCAATCGGCGCTTCGTCAATTGCCTCGGTGAGTATCGCCTCCGCCCCATCGTGAAGTGCCTGCATTGCCGCCTCACGGGCAATCTTCTTCGCCAGGTCGCCGCGCCATTTTAACGTCATACGGCCACCTCCCGGTGGCGGACAATACCATTTAAACCAGGAACCTCGCTCACCGCGATCACCGGCCAGTCACGGCCTCCGTACTCAATTACATCGCCCGGCTGAACCGCTTCCATGCAGAACACCCGCGCCTCAGAAACTACCTCTTGCCCTTGCCGATTCCGGACTATCCGACGCTTTGCTTCCCAGCGGACCGTGATTGTCTGGGCCGTAGTAAACGGCGGTTCGGAAATAAAGGTAGTCGCTTCGCCATACTCGTTTATCACCGCGGGCTTCCACACGGCTGTTTGGTTCAGATACTGGTCGATCACCGTAGACCACCAGCCTTGAGGCCCGGCCCGCGCAGAAAGGCCCATGCTTGGGAAGCTATGGTCGGGTCATGCCGCAGATTGTATGTCTCGGAAAGCGACCCTATACTGGAACTGGCTACTCCAGACTTTTGCAGCTCCGCCCTTTTGTCACCCGCTAAAAGCCATATAGCCTGCTCGCAGACGGCCTTATTAAAACGGGTGGATTCTACCATGTCCTCGTAGTCCGCCAGCTGGTTTTCGGCGGTCGTCAGCGCCTTGGTCTTGTCGGTGTCCGAAGCCGCGTCCCATACCGCGCTGTTTAGGCGAGTGCTGAAATATTCGTTGGCCGCCGTTAGGTCCACCGCCCATCACCTCTCTAAACGGGGCCGTCCGGCACCCGCTGCCTGCAAATGCCGGACGTTGGCCCCTGTAAGTTACTCAGCCAGAACGACACCGATGAAGATGCCGTCTGCGTACGGGAAGGTCGGGATCGCGGTGGCCGCAGCTTTGGTCCAGATGCCGGGCGGTTCGTCCACGGCGTCGACGCGGGCATAAATCCCGGCCGCTTCCCTGGCCTCAACCTCGGTGTCCAATAGCGCCTCAGCGGTCGGCCCCATGAGCGTGTCGCCGCATTTGGTCGGCGGCAGGAGTACGAACCGCGTGGACGGGAAGAAACGCACTGTCGAATAGGTCCCGGCTTCGGCCTGGCTACGGACCTGCAGGTCGTAGGTGGCGATGGCCGGCAGGTCGAGCTGTTCCATCAAGGTGTTCACCTGCGCCAGGCTCACGGCGCGGGTGCCGCCGGAATCCCCGTAGATCATTTTTCGAACCTGGGCGTTCTGGATGAGGTAGCTAACCACAGTGTTTGAGGTCAGGGCTCTGGTAGGCCGCACACCGCAAGCCGCTACCACGGCGTTTACCCAGGCTTGAATCTTCGTGACGGGCTCGGCAGTCGCTACAGCGCTCCAGAGGTCGTTGCCCGCCAGGGTCTCTTTGTTGCCCGCCGGGACGCCGTAGTCGACGGTCATCATAATCCCGTTCTCGTTCAGTGCCAACTGCCCGTAAGCGACCGCGTCCATCCGCATCTTCTCAATCCGTGCGTTTACGGAGTCGATCATGTTGTCCAGATCGTTATAGAGTTGGTTGCGAACCCTATCAACGTCGCCGGCGCCCTCACGCTTGAGAGCGATAAGCTCCCGCTCGTTAAGCGGAATTTTCCGTTTGATCGGCGGGATCTCGCCGGTGACCTTGTCCGCACCGTCACGACTGGCAATCTGGGCTTCTGCGCCGTACATCTGCACGCTGGCCATTACCGGCAGGATGTTCTGGTCCTTCCAGTATTCAAAAGTCAACTCGTTGACGGTGTTCACGGGGAACAGCGTGGCCCCGACGTAGTTTCGGGGCAGCCGCGCACGGGCATAGGCCAGGACGGCCTTCCGGCTGAACTCTTTAAGCAACGGATTCATTTCCTTATCCCTCCAGTCTCCTCGGCATTACCCAACAAACGTAATGCCGGGCATATTCGCTTTGACTACGGCGTCGGGCGCAACCGGCAGACGCGCCGAAATAACCCGCCCGTGGTCGATCGCGGTGGCCGCTTGGTCGGCGTGAGAGGCCCCGCCACTCGACGTAAAGCTGGTGAAGTAGACGGTCTCCGCCAGGATCGCCGTCGGAGTGACGTTCGGGTCGGTGCCCTCAGCAAGCGCTGTCGCCGCCACAGCCGCCACTACACCGGTGCCGTCGCTGCCCGCGCCGTTTGCGGCCAAGACCTGGTCTTTAACCCAGAGCGTGGCGTTGATGGCAGCGATAACCTGTGCCGCGGTGCTGGTGATGGCGCTGCCCGCATCGGTCGCAAGGTAGACTACAATAACGTCGCTCTCCACCCTGACAAACAGCGGCTGGCTGGCCGCGCCCGGAGCTTTGAGCTGAACTTTAATGCTATTACCGGCTGTCCCGGCCGCCTTAGCAGTTACCTTGACGTCGTTGTTGTCGCCGGCGGGATTGAGCGTAACCGTCGCGGCAACGCCGGCAGTATACTTTGCCCACTTGCCGTTGCCCTTTTTGCCGATGAACGAACCGGCAAGCAGCTTTTTAAGCCCCGCAGCGTCCGCAGAAACGTCACTGTGGTCCAGGGTTACGCCGCCGCGGATGTAGCGGACTTCCTTGCTATCCAGGAAACTTACTTCACCACCAAAAGTCGTGGTCTTCAGTGTGAGGTCCACTGTTTATTCCCCCTTACTGTTTTGGCGCCCAGGGGTCAAGTCCCCCGGGAGCCTGTTGTGCTCCTTTGTTCCGTTCCTCCGCGATTTTCTTGGCCTCCGCCACCGGGTCAGGCGGGCCGCCCGCGCCGGGGTTAGAGGACGAACCTACGCCGCCGCTGCCCGTTTTGCCCGCCAGGTATGGCTTTTCTTTAACCAGAGCTTCGACGATGTGGTCGAGCCCCGAAACGGGTTTGCCATCCTTGACGAGCTGTTTACCATCCTTGTCCACCGGGAACACGTTCATGGACTCCATGTCCACGTTCACGCCTGTTAGGTCGGCCAGTTTGTAGGCGGCCTCGATGTCAATCAGGTTCGACTTGGTAGCTGCGGCCACAAACACCGCTTTACGCAGCGCCTCCTGGGCTTTTCCTATGATACCGTCGGCATTTTTGGCCAACTCCTCGATCTTGGCCGTCACGGCCTTCAGGTCCGCGTTAGCATCCAGCTTCAGGACCTGCCTTGCCCTCTCCAGGAGGGCGTCGGTACCCGTTTTCAGCGCTTGGAGCTCAGTTTTAGCGGTATCGCGGTCCTTCTCAGCATCCCGGAGCTTTGACCGGTACTCCGCAGCCTCTTGGCGGAGATCCCGGACGTACTCGGCGGTGAATGTCTGGGCGGGCGGGTTGCCGCCGCCTCCACCTTGACCGCCGCCGCCGGGTGGTTCGTTGAGCAGCTGAAAACGTCTTTTAGGATTGTGTAGCCATTTGAGCATCAAGCTCGTCCTCCTTTGGGCTCCCGGCCCGGTAAAATTTTGCAGGAAACTAAAAACCCCCGGCGAATTGTGCCAGAGGTGATTGACTTGACCGACTGGACTATACAAAACGACCGCCAGTCCGTAACGGTGGGAATTAACACCCGTCTTTCCCAGCTACGCAAGCAGGGCCTGGTGCCTGCACTGATCCGGCTCGGGAAAGACCACACCCGCCTTTTCCTACGGGAGCATGGCCTCTCGTTCATCCCTAACCGGAAGCCGCGCGCCCTGGTCTCCGACCACCTAGTCTGGGACCCCGTCACAAACCGGCTGTGTTATACCAGCCGGATGATACCTATTAGGTTTAACGACCTCCTTCTTCATGGTATAGCCGTGGAAGGAACCTCCCCGGCTAACTCGCCTCGTTGATCTCCGCGTCGATGTCTATGTACAGCCCGTAGGCGTGCTTGCAGTTCGGGTGAAACAGCCCGCCCGCCTTGGCGTCGTCTAAAGTGGGATAACCGGCGGTCTTCCCCGTCAGGCTGAGGACCTTGCCCTGCCAGTTAACGCATTTCGGGCAGGCCCCGACGTGCGTGCTGATCTTGACCAAGTCGTGCCCATGCTCCAGCAGCCGGTTGGCCGTGCCCTGCAGGTGGGCCTCCATCGTCGTAGTCCTGGCCACCGTGTCGGCGTAGGTCTTCATATTCCAGTCGCGGCCGGCCCGGTCCCGGAAGCCTGTTATGCCGCTGCCGGCCAGTCGCTCGCGGAAGTCACGCGATACCTGCTGCCAGGTCTTGTGGCCTATGACGCTCTGCCGCGTGGTCTCCAGGGCGTACTCCCTATAGATGTCCTGTACGCGCCGCCCGATTAGCTGGGCTACGCTGTCCAGTCGGTCGTATGCGTTGTCGGCCAGGACCTTGGCCGCCTGTTGATGGATGGCACCGAAGCCCGCAATGAGCTTCTGGCCCCGCGCTTTTAGCTGGTTGTCGGCGAAGCCCGTTCCCTCGATGTAAACCCGAGGAATCGCCTCCTGACACCAGGTGCGACTCCCGGCCCGGAGGTCGCCCAGAATGGCCTGCACGTTTTTGAGCATCCCTTTTAGGTACTCGGTCTTGTTACCCTTAGCGATCGCCCGGTTAAGTTGGAGCAGTATTTCGCGCTCGGCCTCGGTGTACAGCCGCACCAGCCGGTCGGCCTCGGTTTCACTTAGCTTAACGAGCCGTTTGTCCGGGCCCCTGACCATTAACCTCCACCGCCCTCGCCGCCCCCGCCACCTTCGGCGCCCTGCTCGCCCGACTTAGGCAGTGTTATGTTGGGGGCGGGCGGCGTCCGTTCTTTTGCCGCCTTTCGAATGCGGTCGATCTCCTCCTGCAGCGCCTTGCCCTCCAGTCCGTCAAGCCGTCTGACGCTGCTCTCCAGGCTGGTATTTTCTGCAGCGAGCCGGGAAGCCTCGATTTCAGCCTGCTCCATCTGGTCGACCGGCAGGCCGTCCGCCCAGACGATGCGCGGGATAGCAGGCTCGTAATTGCTTTTCCCGAAAGTCACGTCAAGCACCTGAGCCGCATAGAGGATGTTCTTTAGGCCCTGGTCGAAATACAGCTTCTTCCGGTTGATCTTGGCCAGGGTGCGGATCAGCCGGAACTTCAGCGCCCGGCCACTTTCCGCTACGCCGCTTTTATCCAAACCGAACGCCGCCGGGGAGATTTCGGACATTATCATAAGGAGCTCCAGGAACTTGTCGATCTCCTTAAATGCCGCTTCGAGCTGGGCGTCCCAGACCAGGTACTTGGGCAGGTCCCCCACCATCGTCTGGTCAACCTCGACCACCTGGAGGAGCTCCTTTTCTATGTACCACATTTTGCGTTTCTCGTCGTACTTCATCAGGCCGGGCGGCAGAATGAGCTTGGGGTCAGAGTGCTTGTCAAGAATCCGGTCTACCCGGCTCACCCGGTTATTCAGCCCGTCGAAAAGGCTCTCCAGGTCCTCGTAATCGCTGATGCCCCAAAACATATCGTCAAGCCGCCAGTTGGGGACGTGCTCAACCAGCAGCCCGGGGTACTTGGTCTCCTGCTCATCCTTCAGCCCGTCGTATTCGTCCAGCGTCTTCAGCGGCACCTTCATGCGTATTTGGCTGCCGTCAAGAAGCCAGAGTTCGTTCCGGATCAGGCCGGGTAGATGGATCTCTTTCCGCAGGTACTTTCTGTCATTGACCTCCTTCGTCCAGGCCAGGGTAGCCCCGGTCATTTCCTGGACGTTGTCGCCGTTCAGGTGAGGAAAGAAGACGTGCGCCGGCACGGACTCGATGATCGCCTGCTCGCCCTCGGACCAGTCCCGGTACTTGCCGAACCGGGCCTTATAGACGGCATCGCCCCGGTAGCTGCTTGACAGCGCCATTTCATAGTTGACGGTATGCAGGTTGTTGTTGTTGAAGATGTTGTCCATGGCCTTCTGTTCCGGGCTGTCCTCGTCGCCCAGGACGGCACGGATCGGCTCCCCGAACAGCAGGTCGGCGCAGATTTTGCTGATCAGCCCGGCAAAGTTGCAGACGATGTAGATGACGGCCTTATCCGCTTCTTTTTCGAGCCACTGCTGCATCCGGGCGTAAACGTCGTCGTGTTTCCCCATGAACAGCAGCCGGAATAAGGCATACTTTTCGATCCGCTGTTTGTGGCCCTCGGGCGGCCAGGTCTCCCATGTCTCCCATGTCAAAAGTATCACCTACCATCCCGCTGGTTTGGCACCGGCGGCCCGGGCGACCGTCCCGATGCCGGTGGCTATCTCTATGCCCGCGTAAGAGGCAACGTCTACCTGGTCCTTGTATTGGCCCTTGGGGAACGCGATCAGCTCGTCTTCCCACTCGCCCATCCAGGGTGCTCCGAGCCGGAAGTAAACGGTGCCCACTTCGCACCTTGCAGCGAACGGCCGCGCCCGCGAAACCTTGTCCGTATCGGCTGGCAGCGGCCGGATCGGTAAGCCTTCTTTCTTACAGTCTTGTATGATATTCAGCCCGTAACTTGCTTCCTCAACGCCCTGGAAAGTCGGGCGCCACCGCTGGTATTGGGCTTTCATAATTTGCTTGTGCTTGGTAGTTTCAGCCCGCTCCCGGAAAACGTCCAAGAGGAGCAGGTCTTTGTCGGGCGTCACCGCCCAGGTAGCCAGGACGAAATAGCAACTGCTCTCCTTCTCCGTAGCCGCCGGGTCGCAGGTCTGGAATATCCAGCACTTAGACTTTTCAACCAGTTTCTCGCCTTCCGGGCCGGCCAGGACGTAGTACAAGCCCTCGTCGCGGAAGTACCGGAACCAGGACCGCTTGAACAGCGTACCCTCTTCGGGCGACGGCTTTTGCCTGTACAGCGAGTTCCACCAGTAGGTGCCGATCGTCCGCTTAATCTGGAGCAATTCCTTTTCACCGAACCGCTCCGGCCAAAGGGCCTCCCCCGGCTGTCGCCCAAGCGTATCGTCTTCTTCCGCCAGCCCGGGAAGGCTTATGACTTCCCACTGGTCCGCCTCCGGGTCTTCCTTGGCCTGCTTTAGCAGCCGCCCGGCCAGGTCGTCCTCGTTCCAGCGGGTCATTATGAGTATGATCGCTCCGCCGGGCTCAAGCCGGGTGTAGGCGGTAGACCTGTACCATTCCCACTGGCCGTCCCGAACGGTCTTGGAGGCAGCGTCTTTGTCGTTCTTCAGCGGGTCGTCGATTATAAACAGGTGGGCGCCCTTACCGGTGACCGGGCCCGCGACACCCGCCGTGTTCATGCCGCCCTCGTGACCCGCCAGGTCCCATCTTGCGCCCGCCGTGGAATCCCGTCTTAGTCGAACGCCGAAAACCTTGGGACCATATTCTTCAAGGATGTCCCTTGCCTTGCGGCCCCAGGAAGCCGCGAAGTCCGCCTCGTAACTGGTTAGCAACACCCGCCGGTCTGGGAACGTGCCGAGATACCAGGCGGCAAAATACTGGCTGGTCAGTTGGCTCTTGCCGTGCCGCGGGGGCATCAGGATCATTAAGCGCTTGATATGGCCCGCCGCCACCGCCAGCAGTTTTTCGTTAAGATAACTAAGGTGCGGGGCTAATCGCCACTTCTTACCGCTCGCTACCCACGCCAGGCCCGCCGGTGCCAGCGCTGCCAGGAATGATTCGTCCGAGCAGCTGGCCAGCAAGTCGTCGGGCTTCTGGGTCGGACAGAATGCGTTTTGCAAGTTCATTATTGTCCCGCCTGTTATCTTCTTGCCTCACATTCTCGGTAGGCTCACCCCTGCTTAGTCGCTCGACCTTGACCGCCACGTCGAACCACCTGGCCAGATCGGCCGGCGACAAGTCTTCTGGATTTATCGTCCGTAAGCGCTCCACGAGTTTCTGCTGGAACAGCATGGCCTGGTTCGCATGCCGTTCGGCCATTGCTTTTACCCGCTTCTCGTTTTCGCGCCGGGCCCCCTGGTCCAGGTGGTCGTCCCAGGCTTCAACCCGCAAGACCCATTGCCAGCGAGAACTCCAGCGCTGGAGCAAAACCTTGTGTTTGCCTAACTGCTGGGATACTTTCGATAAACTCCTGTCAGCACCCATGTCCCGGTAAATGCAAAAAGCCTCAAAGGCTTTCTGTGTCTCGCCTTTCTGTCGTTCCCAGGGCTGTCGGTCGTCCTTGCCCAACCTCATTCACCACCTAAATAATCGGCGGCCCAGTATTCTATGGCCTGCCAGAGGTTCTTTTTGCCCACATGGCCGTCTTCCTGCATCTGCTTGACGGCCCGCCTAACCACTTCGGCTGCCTCTTTAGGCATGGTGCCGCTGCCAAATATACTGGAGAGCGCAACCCAGGGCTCGTCATCCTCCCGTATGCCCACCTCCGCCACTATTTCCAGGGCCGTCCGCGCCATTACGGCGACCGCCGTGCCCGCAGACCGGATGTCCATAAATCGGGAGAACTTGATCACTGCGTCCGCAAACGCCTTAAACAACTCTATCGGCGCGACGGAGACCAGGTCTTGCCTGCCCTCTAAGCTGTTGATTAGCGCCTTCATGTCGTCCAGTTGGTGAGGAAGAAACACAAACGATACAGTCTTCCAGTCAAAGTCGACCTTCGGCGCTATAAGGGTGTCCAAGACGGCCTCCGGTTCGGTCAATATATCCTTGGGTAGATGGGCCTCCAGCATGTCGTCGACATCCGTTATAATTTGCGCTATTTGCCGGATGATGTTTTGGTCGTCGAACCCGCTGATGCTGTTATGTGCGAGCTGTTTAGCCGCTATCTGCGAACGGCTCAGCCCCGACTCGTCCAGGAGCACGGTTATTTCCTTCAACCCCGCCTCCCTGGCCGCCCTGCTCCGGTGGTGGCCCGAGATTATTTCCACCCTCCCGTTGACCAGGGCGCAGAAGGGCAGGCTTTCCAGGGAGCCACGCTTTTTCACGTTGGCGACCAGTTGTTTGAACATGGCCGGGTTCATGGTCCGAGCGTTGACATCTTGCTCCCGCAGGTTATCCAGGACAACTCTGGCTATGCTCAGTCCCTGGCCCAGTTCGATTATTTTTTCATAGACTTGGCCCTCGCCTTCCTCCACTGGGCTTCCTTCCTGAGCCATTCGGTTAATACCCCCTGTAGACTGTTGTCGTTCAAAGGCGCCTCGTATGTCAGGCGGTACCCCATCTTGGAATCCTTTGCCCGCCGCACGAGCTTCATAATGCCGCGTTCTTCTTTGCTTTCCGGTTTCGAAGTCAGCATGGCCGTGACCACGCTCTCGACTTTCTCGTATTCCAGCGGAGAAAGCACCGGCTTGATCACCGCGCGGGTCAAGGCCGCCATTGACAGGAGCCGGCCCATGCGGAGCGTGTTATGGGGCGTCGTAACGCCGTAGGTCAGCAGCAGCGCCGTGCGCTCCTCCTGCCCGAACCTCCCGATGTTGAGCCAGCCTGGATCGTATCCGAACACGCCCGCCAGGTACCCGTCCACTTTTAAGGCCAAGTTGATCGGCGCCGATTTCCCGGCGAAGTTGTGCGTCCAAATAGACCGGTAGTACAGGGCGTTTGCCCTGGTGATGCTTTCCACCTCAACGCGCGACCTCTCGGTAATAGCGTGATCCGCCGGCATCGGTGGCCCCTTGAGGGGCTCCATGGCGACCGGGCCTGGGCGGACGATTTTCTTTCCCCGCGCGAGAGCCTCTACCTCATCCGGCCTGTTTGTTGTAAGGTAGACATTTATGTTTTGGCGCACGCCGAAACGTGCGAATACGGGAGCGCCTGCGGTCTTACCCGGTTCGTTTTCCTCGTAGCAGATTACCAGGGCCTTTGCGTCCTTTGCCCACTGGCACATTAGTTTTACAAGGCCCGTTTCCGGGTCGAAGATTTCATATGGCGGTTCCTTCCACCGCATCCTTCCGCCGGTGTCGTACCACTTCTCAAAACCCGCCGTGTATGTGGGCGGGTTGATGCAGACAAGGGCCTCCGGGTCGGACAGGACCTCCGTCAGGTGAGCCCACATGCAGAGCGGGCGGTACCTCATTCCTGAAAGCAGTTCCTTCGCCCGCTGTAGCTGCTTTCGGATTACGCCCACATGGTGCTCTTGTCTTTTGTGCAGGTCGTGCAGCAACTCGGCGAAATATGTCTTGCCTGCCTTGGTAGCGGTTCTCAGGACCAGGTGCGTCCACAGGGCCACGGCCGGGTCGGTCAAGTCCTCCCCCTCGTAGCCATCCGCCTCTAAGCGCAGCCCCGCCAGGTCCTGTCCCGTGATTGCGTAGCCCATTATCGAACTGAACATCGACACGTCGCTGGTGTCGATTTGGTCCGCTGGCCACCCGACAGACTGTGCTAAGTGAGCCATGGCGAAAGCCCCGGCGCATGGTTCTATAAACCGCGTGTAGCCCTGTCTCAAAGCGTTCTCGATAACCGCTTTCAAGAACGCCTGCTCTTTGGCAACCAGCGTGCCCAGGAAGAAAGAGCCTGGGTTCTGGAAACGTGCCATGAGATACCTCCAAACAAAAACAGATGCCCCCGCCGCGAGGCGAGGGCTTTTGTTTTCTGGGCCGCCGGGAGGGACTCGAACCCTCCATGCCCCGTGTAAAGAGCACGGTGCTCTACCGTTGAGCTACGGGCGGACGGTTTTGGTCGTTCGATTTAGAAGAGGCTGAATGTCAACTGGGTAACCGTTTTACTTCCTTTGTCGGGTGGATAAAGCAGGTCCAGCTCCTCCACTTTTTCCCCTGTTTTAGACCCCCACCACTCCGCAAACACGAGCCTGTGACACCATTCCCGCGGCTTGCTCACGTCCTCGTAGCAGAGCAGAACCAGGTCCCTTCCGCCGTGCTCCCGGCTGATTCGCTCCAACTGGCGCCGGATTTTTTCGACCCCAATCCGATCCAGCTTCGCATAAAACTTTGGCGTAAACGCCGCCCGGTCATTTATTTGGAACATCCATCCGTCCGGGGCCAGTTCCCTGACGTATTCAACCACTTGGTACGGCAACGGAAACTTCGGAACGCCCAAAGTGATACCTACCGGCACGAGACCGCTGTCGGCTATTTGCTTGTGTTTATACCGGCCGGTATACAACTTCACCTAAACACCCCCCAAAAAACCCATCCTTCAATCTTAGTCTATACCATAATTTAGGGGTATGCAAGTGTTTTTGCATAAATAATTCCGTTTTTGATGGATATGGGCGTTCGCCCTAATGCTCGCGTGAGCTTGCTGCCTTTCCCTCTACATTGCCACCTGCGCCCTGGCCGGGATCTCCGCTACCGGCCGTATCAGGTAGACCCTGCCGGTGGCCCGGTTTGTGAGCGACGCCGTAACCCGCTTTTGCGCGGCCACGTTGTTTGCCCACCGCCTGGCCCTTATCACGCAGGCGTATGTTCGCGTCCTAACCCCCGGCGCCCTCACCGTGTACTTCCGTTTCGGGTACCGCCGTTTCCGGGTGAGCGGTGTCACCTGGTCGAACAACAAGACTGTCCCTCCCCTTGGGTTTTCTGCCCCGCCGCGGCTTTGGAGCCGTAAAAAATATTAGTCGTCCACATGCCACACCCGGGGCAGTTGAGGAATAGCTTGTCGGCTTCCGGTCCGGCGGTTTCCCACTTGTGGGCGCACCAGATGCAGCGTCGTTTGTACGACGGCATTCGGCCTCCTCCTTCGCCAGATACTCCTTATACTTCACGCAATGCAGGTTGCACGCCAGTTTGCACTTCTCCCGCCTCTCGCATAACCAACAACATCGGTACTTCAGCTCCCGGCAGTCATACCGGCAAAAATTCGCCGGTCCTTTTTTGGCCATCTTAACCGGCCCCGCCTTCCCCGCCTTCGTGGTTATGGTCCGGAGGGACCTCGTGGGCGTTCCATGCCGGGCCACAGAGCTTGACTCCATTGTCCCATTTGGCTACGGCGTATTCGGAAAACGGCTCTCCATGCCCTCCGTTCCACCCCTCAAAGACGGCATCGAAAAGGACCTCGCAGGTTGCGGCGTGGACGTGGACGCGGTACCGCTTGCCCTGTTCGAGCTTCCATCTGACTACCGGCATGCCCAGGTGTACCAGCATCAACCCGATCACCTCAGCCCCGCCTTCCGCAAAAAAAAATAGCCCCCGGGGTTTTAGCCCGGGGGTTGCACGCACTTACTTTTTTGGTGGGCGTCGGCTCTGGGACGGCTGGAGTCCCCCGGCGCCCTATTAAATGCCGACTTGCGGCTTTTAATCCTGGGACGCGGGGCAGGGTTTTGGTGCGCCCCGCCCCGCGTCCAGCCAGCAACGCTTCTCCTGCGGGGAGGAAGGAGTGGTACCCTTATCCAATACGGTATTCCCAAAATGGGAATACGATACGCCACTATAATACTTTAGGTCTCTGGAGATTGTCAACATGTTTAAATTAATTCATACGGACGCCGCTTGGGACGCGGTTTCCGGCGCTTTCTTCCCGCGCGTTTTGAGCCACCTCGTTTGCCTCTCTTGCGGTCTCCCTGCCAGACGAACCGGATATGGCTGTCTTTGATCCCTTTGACATGGGGCTCGTCCTCGTCCGGGATGTTGGGCCACCACTCGCCGCAGCCGCCGGGGCACCTGTAAAAGTCATGCTCCTGCCACTCCAGCCGCTTCATGCAGATCGGGCAGTGCAGCTCCATCGGCTTCTCCTGGTTTTCCAACCCCCAACCCGCCTCCTTTTACCGCCAAAGCCCACAACGCCTGTTTGGTCTGCATTTTCAGCCCCCGGTGGAACGTGACAACAGAATACCCACCTTCTACTTCCGGTACGATGACCGCCCAAATGCCCGGTTTCACTTCGACATGGCCAGCTCCGGTTTTGTCAACCTCCATGCCCTGCCGCAGGGCCTCCTGGAGGTGGCGCCGAACCCTTCTGGCCAAATGCTTACCGGTGGTGTTCCCGACGTAGTCCAGCCAGCGGGCCAGGGCGTGCGATGAAACAATTACGCGGGTTGCTGCTCGTTTGCTCATTGCATAGTGATACCTCCTTGTCGCCTGGAGTTTAGATGTTCGCCTTAGCCGACTGCTCTAATCACGTCGTCGACCGACCGGGCCAGGACGTGCTTCAGGTGCGGGCCGGTGTGGGGCAGCATGTCGTCGCGGAATTTGCGCTGTTCTCTGCTCAGGTCCGTACCCTCCGTTTTGACCTCGATCCAGAGGGTGCAGTCGTTCTTTACGGCCGTCAGGTCCGGGATGCCTTTGTAGCTGCCCAGGCCCTGCCGATTGTGCCAGACCATCCAGCCGGTAAGGGTCAGGTAATCGCTGATCGCCTTCTGGAGCTGGGCGTGCGTGGGCTTATATTCTGTTGCCTGGACCATCGGCGGGCGGGCCTCCTTTCGCGGCAAGGGCTTGGTTCGCACGCTCTACCCAATCGGTAACAACGGCGCGTATTTTGCTTTCCCAGTCAGGGTCACCGTCGCGGAGAGTTTTAACATAAATGTCCATAACCCGCTGAAATACGCTCTTGCCGTCTTCCAGCACGTCCTCCAGCCGCCGCACGTACTCCAAGTGGGCGCGGGCGGCAGTGCCGGAGAGCGCATTTTCGATAACCTTACGATAAACAGAGTCGGAGGAGTGCGTGCTGTAAACCAAGTCAAGACAACTTTCAAGCGCACCTCTCATCGCCCCCGCCTCAGCGCGGCACTCGGCGAGTTGGGCTTTAAACTCTTTCGCATACCTGATAAATTCTTCAAAAGTTACCTTTTCGCTGGTCATTGCTCCTTTTAATGCTTCTTTAATCACCGCAAAATCAGCAGATAGATTTGCATTTTCAGTTCCCAGCCGCTTGACCTCGGCCTGTGCCTCCTGCGCCCGCTGAATCCAATGCCGCCAGCCTTCGCGGGCTTCCAAAATATAACGTGTAGCCGTTGGACTAACTGACTTTGCGATTACGTTCATATCGCTGTCAATGATGTTGTCGTCGAAGTCTTCCCACAGGAAAGGAATCTTCTCTAACAACTCTAAGTCTTTCCTAGCGTCACGTTCCATCGTTGTCGACCTCCTAAATTATCCGGTTCCGACGCCTGGACTCCTGGGCCATGCGTCGCCGGTTCTTTTTGGTCCTCGCCCGCGCCCGCTTCTTCCGGGCCAGCTTGCGCTGCTGGGCCGCCCACTTTGACAGCTTACCGCCGCTGGTCAGACTAACCTGGGCGCTGTCCTTGCCGGCGAGTTTAAACCTGGCCGCGTATGCCAGTTCGAAAGGCACTTGGACAAAACCCGCCCGGGCCAGCTCCTCCTCGTTCTCCTTGGTGATCCGTCTTAGCTCTCCGGTGTCGATGTTCAATTAGACTCCTCCTCCTTAATCCGCCCTAAGTCGGCGTTTTAATGCTTCCTCCAAAGAGGGTCCGCTAATCGAGCCTTGATCGCCAGGCCCGTACCTAATAGTCAGCTTATCCGCCCTCCTCCGGCCCACCGGCAGCCACCCCGGCAGGACATTAACCAGGTAGTCGAGCGCCAGGCGAAGCTCGGGAAACCACTTCGTCTGGTGATACTGCAGCCAATAGCTGGCCTGGTTCGCCGTGCCCCACAGGACAACGATCTTGCCCTGCCGGTACGCCTCGCGGATTTCCATCGACGTGCCGATGCAGGCCGCGTCCCGGGTGTCCATTTCCACCAGGATGATGTCGGCCATCTTAACGTCCATAAGGTCGGCGGAGATCACGTCCTGCGGGCAGTAAACGTCCCCTTCTTTTTGCCCGCGCAACGGGTTTAGCACCCGGTAGCCCCGCTTGACCAGTAGCGCCGTAGCCTGCAGCCGCCACTCGTTGGCGTCAGCGAAAGTGCGGCCTTGGATGGAGCCCGCCAGGTAGACGGTGATGGGGCCGTCGTAAAACAGGCACTTGCCGTTTTGCCACTGGTTCTCAGGTCGGGGAAACAGGAGGCATCCTTCTCCGGCGGGCGGGAAAGCGCACTTGCTGCAGCCTTCGCAGGGGTCTTGGAGACTGTGGAATTTAGTGAACAACTGTAAATCAGCCACTTAATTTCCCTCCTCCGTCGACCGGCCAGGGCACCTCATCCCAGATCCTGCCGTCGAGCAGGCGGCCTGTACGCTCAGAACCAGGTATCAAACGGTCACACACAAAATCGGCAGCGCCTTTGAACGCGCCCCAAGACTTAAAAAAGAAGGGCGTTCCGCTTGCCTGGCACTGGTCCCGTAGGCTCCGCACCCAATCAGGGTGGCAGGGACGGGCACCGGGGCCAGTTTCGGAGCCGCAGATAATCCAACTGATGGCGTTGGTTCCATCGGGATTGCAACGGGGTCCCGAAGGTTCGCCGTAGCGGTCGTAAACCGAAAGATACGGTTCAAGGTCTATTGACCCCAATAGAGGTTCACACGAAACAAATCTCACCGCCGCCGGTATCTGAAGTAGTATCGGTATCCGCTTGTCAGCCATCTCTTGGTTTTCGGCGGTGACACCGAGGAATACATGCTTGTATTCACGCGGCCAGGCATTGAAGCCAACCCAATCGGAGTACCACCGGATAAACTCTGCCATCCGATGAGGCCGTTTCGTCAGAACCAAAAAGGCATGTCGCTTACAGTGGTGCATGTGTCCGAAAGCTTTGCGGATAAACTCAAGCGGCACGTCCTCATGGAAAAGGTCGTTCCATACCGCCCAAACGATAGACTTTCTTGTCCGCAGCGGAAGGTCTAAGTTCTGCTCCAACAGCCGGATATGCCCGTTCCATTGGCCCCTCGTATTCGTCAGTCCGCCGTACCGCGCAAACATTTTCAGGTTCGCTTGGCCCGCCCGCATGTGTGCCTGAGAAGCCGCCCAACAGTTAGCGCAGCCTTCAGATACCGGTGTGCAACCTTCAACCAGTGACCAGGCCCGCTGCCAGTACATGCCCTTTTCCAGCCGTTTAGGCGAAACGTACAAGGCCAGCCCTCCTTTCTCAAAATCCTATTTTTTCGAGTACAGCGTCGTGCTCCTTAACCAACTGGTCAGCATACTCGAACGCCTGCTTCCGCTCGTTGCCCTTAAACCGCCGGCTGTGAAGGACGGGGTAATGGGTGCGGTCCCCGCCCGGTATGTCCGGTATAAGCCGCAGCCCGACGTAAAACTCAACCCGCGTGGTGAAGTGTTCTCGCCCGAGATAAACCACCTTGCGGAACTTAGTGTTTTTAATTACCTCCAACTGCGCCTTGGCCGCCGCCGCGTAGCTGATAATGGCCCGTATGTCCTGGTCGGCAAGTTCCAGCTGTATTCGGACGCTTCCGGCGTCGTAGTCGCGTTTCAGGTCTTCCAATGCTTTCTGGTTGTAATTCACGATTAGCCCTCCTTGTTAAAAATCGTTACCTGCTCCACGGTCAAGGTCGCCGCGGCCACCGGGTTGATCCATAGTGTCTCGGTGCGCCGCCGGCCTCCCTCCGCTAAGGCCCTGGTGGTTTTGCGTTTCCAATGGCTTAGCCGGTCCTGGTATAACTGGCAGTCATAGCCCGATATGAGGACCGGGCCGGGGTGCTGGTCCAGGGCGTCCAAAAGCTCCGCGTGCTGCTCGTCGGTCATTTCGTGGGCGTATTGCGCCTTTTCTCTTCGGGTGGCCAGTAAATACGGCGGGTCCGCGTAGATCAGGACGCACGGGTGCTTATATCGTTCAATCAGTTGCATTGCGGGCTGGTTCTCTATTTGCGCCTGTTTAAGCCTTTCCGCTACGGCGAGGATCCGGACCGGCAAGCTGTTCCATATCTTCGCGCAACTGGTCCCTTGCCTTCCCTGGATGTCGTTTCTCCAGCCCGTGCGGTGGCATAGCTTTGTGCCGCGGGCCATCCAGCAGCGAACCAGGAACCGGCGGGCGTCCTCGAGAGCTTCGCCCGTTCGTTCGTAGCTTTCGTAATACTCTGCCCTCGCCCACGGTGTCTTTTCAATTAGGGCTGCCATGCCCTTTGGTCTTTCCCTAATAACCCGGAAGAGGTTGACGACGTCGCCGTTAATATCGTTAATAGTCTCGGTATGCGACGGGGGTTTAACGAAAAAGACCGCGCCGCTTCCAAAAAAGGGCTCAAGATAGGTTGAATGTGGCGGGAAATGTTTAACAATCCAACGCGCTATATTCCACTTCGAGCCCGGGTACCTTAAAACTGGCTTAAGCTCTGCCGGTCTCACGAACAACCGCCCCTTCCTCGGCCTCATACTGCAGCCCGCCCACCACGTCGGCGATCATCGTAGCGACGTTGTTTACGTCGGCCGCCTCCTCCGCGATGGCTTCCGGCGACTTCCACAGGATAGCTTCGTATAGCTCGGCTACTTCTTCCATCAGCTTGCGGAACAGGACGATGGCTGGAGTGCCCTGGTAGCTCTTGTGGTCGTTCGCCCTGAGTTTGATCTCCATTTTCCTGGCGATCGCCTGGACTACCGGGCGCGGCTCGATCGGCGCGGTCAGCGGGACCGGCACGGCGTTTTTCATTCCCTCACCTCCTGGCGTTTTGTCTTGGAAATGGCCTCCTTCAACCTTGCGATGCTGGTTTGTGCGTCGGCCTCGTTAGTGACTTCCTTATCAAGGCATTTCACCCAGACATGCACGGTTATTGCTGCTTGGTAACCGTGTTCCTCAGAGAGTTTTACCAGTTCGGCAGCAGTTTCAGGCTTAATTCGTGGAGTACACTGGAACGGTGCCAGGGCGTCCATCTAAAAATCACCTACTATCTTCATGTGCTCGATTTGCTCTTGGGATGGCTGCGGGAATCCATTGCACCGGGCGTCTTCAAAACCAGCAAGCGCCTTTTCAGCGTTATTAATCGCTGTCCGTTCCGTTGAGCCTAAACCGGCATCAACCGACGGGTCAGGATATTTGTCTCGGTATGCTTCGCCGGCGGTTTTGACGTCTGCACGTAAATCCAACCACTTTTCAAAGACTTTAGGTGGCATTGCCATAACTGCAACTCACCTCCTGGCAGAACAAAATCGGCTCGGGTACTCGCCTGGCATACAGCGGGTGCCTGGGGTGGCCGTCCTTGGTCAGCCCGACACAGTACAGGGGCTTGCGGATTTCCTGGATCAACTGAATAACCTGCTTGTCCCTGCCCTTAAACGCGCCCCTGGTCCCCCAGGCGGCTACAACCCACTGGCAGCCCATTGCCGCCCGGACTATGTGCTTATCGTTTTCCGGGCCCACCGGGTCCGCAGCCCTCAGTAGTTCTCTTGGATCGGTCGCCCGGTAGGCGAAAAGGTTAACGACCTCGATGCCGCCGCAGCCCCAGGCTTTAGCCAGGCTGATACATCGTCGGATGGTGGGATCGTCCTGCCGGGCGTCCGCCGTACTGGGGTTAAGCATGATGAAGCAGGCGCGGTCCATTATGTCCGGCAGTTGGAGCAGGGTGAGGTACTGGCGGGTTCTCCATTCGCGGATTAGTGAGTAACGATATTTACCTGTTTCGTCGATCTCCGCAGAGGATTTCATACCCCTACCCCCTGTGCAGCCGGTAGTTGCTCTCCGGCTGCTCGATAATACTGATGTGCCCGCGTGCCCTTTCCAGGATGCGGGAGCCGGTAGCCTGGTCGACCGCCAAAATCTCCTCCGGCGTCCGCTCGCTGGAGATAATCGTCGGCAGGCCATGCAGATAGCGATAGTTCACGATCAGGAAAATGGTCTCCATCACCCACGGGATAGGCGCTTCTCGCCCTTTCAGGAAGTCGTCCCAGAGCAGCAGATCCGCCTTCTTGATCTCCTCCGTCCGGGCGTGGGTGCCGGCGCTGGTTTTCAGCGCCGCCAGCAATTCCTCCATTACCTCGACGTGCGGAATATAGGCCACCGTGAGCCCGGTCTTCAAGGCCCGGTTAGCCACCGCCATGCATAGGTGGGTCTTGCCTGATCCGGGGACGCCCAGGAGGACCAGCCAATTGTTTTCGCCCAGGTCGCCCTCCTCCAACTGCCGGACATAGTGCCGGGCGCTCGACCACATGGAGCGTACTTCCGGCGTCGAGCTGTCCGGGTGAAAGTTCTCGAAGGTCTTAGCCCGGAAGGACTCGGTTATCCGGCTCGCCTTTAGCTGCCGTTCGAGCAGGCGCTGCCGCATACACTCGCAGGGCCTGGCCGTTTTGTGGTCCAGGAGGATCAGCCCGCGGTCGTGGCAGATGTTGCACTCAGGCATCGGCGTCGCCGGCGTAGACGAATTTGCTCCTGTCGATCGACGCCGGTAGTTTTCCAGGTCTGGTTGCACCTGTTCCATTGTTTCCTCGCGCTCCTTCCATATCTCGTTTGAGCCCGCGAATGATCCCGTGCGTGTATTCCTCCCGCCTGTTCGGGTACTTTTCGATGTGTAGTTTCATGGCCTGAATAACCAGTTCGGGCGGGAAGGTTGACCATTTGTCCATCCACGCCTGGACGACCGACATAGCCAGCCGGTTGCCCTTTCTGGTCCGGCGGATCATGGTCCAGTACCGCTTGATGGCCTCCTGTTGCTGTGGTGAATAGCGTTCGTGCAGTTCTTCGAGAGAGGGAGGGCCCTCTTTGTCGTCGTCGTGAGCGGTCTCTTTAGAGAGTTTGTTTAAATCTTTATTTCTTATAATGAGTGGGTCGGTTTGTGGTATCTGGTGAGAGTCCATAAAGTCGCCGTTTGTGGTATCTGGTGAGCTACCAGAAACGTCCTGACCGTTTTGTGGTATCTGGTGAGCTACCAGTAATGGTGTTTGTGGTCGCTGACCAGCTACCAAAAGAGGGTCTTGCGGTATCTGGTGAGCTACCGAATCGGCGGACTCTTTTTGGTCCGTAGGCACTTGCCCTGCTTGTGGTCGCTCGTCAGCTACCACTACGTTGGTTTGTGGTCGCTCGTCAGCTACCGCAAACAGGTTGCATTTGTGCCCAACGGTCTGCCAGCGGTCGGCGTATTTCTGATACCGGTAGGCTGCCGGACGCCTGCCCTCGCTCGGGCGGGTGACCAGAATTCCCATGTCGACCAGCGCCTGTAGGCCCCGGATAACCGTGGACTTGGCCATGCCAGTGATGTCGGCAAACTCCTGGGTGCCGATATGCGCCCACTGCTTCTTGATCGGCCGGCCGTCGCCGTCGCGCAGGGCGCTGCCGTCTATGTCGCGTTCGCAGTCGCCCCATGTCTTTCGGAGAACGACAAAAACGAGTTGGTACTGGGGGCCGCTGAGGCAAGCCTTGGCCAGGTCTTCGAGCACCAAGTTGGCGATCTGCGTATAGCCGTTTTCCAACTGCGGCCCCATCAATATCCTCCTAAGAGATTTTTTGCTGCAACTCTCCGATCGGCGGCGGGTCGCCGTATTCAAATAGGCGGCATCGTATAACCTTGGTCAAAATCATTGTGGTGGGCCTGCCCGCCTCCAGCGCCCTCGGAACGTCGGCCACGGGCGCTGTCCGCTCGGTGTACTCAACCAAGCTTGACTTGTCGCCCTTGGCTATCCAGTCGCACAGCAGCGCGGTTGCGCGGCTGCAATAGAAGCAGGCGGACATGCTGCCGTCGAGTTTAAGGGGCACCTTCGCCGGGTGCGGAGGCTCGTACTTAATATCCAACCGGCTCGCCATGGAGCGCGCTTGGCTGACCGTCCGGTTGAACCCGGCCCGCTTGAGCGCCTTGCAAGTTGCCTGGGGGCCGTGCTGCTTATAGTACCGGGCAAGGATTTGCTTCTCTTGGTCCTGCCACGCTTGGCCCAACTTCATCACCTCGCAAACACGTGGTTGCCGATCCGCACGGTTATCGGCCGCGTCCTGATCCAGCGATCGGTAGCCGTCCGCGGGTTGTAGAAGAAAAGCGCACCCCGTGACGGGTCTACGCCTTCGAGCGCCAGAAACGCAGCCCAGAGACTGTCTGGACTTGGGCGGATGCCGTGCCGGTTGGCGAACTGAGGGGAAGGCATCCGCTGGTCGACCACAGCCGGGACGGTGGAGGGCCAGCGTGGGTCCTTAGTCCGGTTGACCACGACGGCCCCCACCGCTACCTTGCCCGCCAGCGGTTCGAGTGCGGCCTCAACCTCGATCAGCGCGGCCAGTTCAACCAGGCCGGGCTTGTATAGAGGGGAGGCGTGGGCGGGTGACGTAAAAAAATTGAGCATTGCCGCCAGAACCAATAAGAATCCGAGGCTTTCCCTCAACTCGCCACCTCCCAAGGCGCCTGCCAGTCCCAGAGGCCCTGAGCGCCCCTGGCCGGTATGGCCGGTTCAAAATGTTGAGGGTCGATGAAATCCCAGGCGAACCGGCCGGGCCGGTAGTCTCCGAAAGACCGCTCGGGCTCGCCGGGAAGCTGGCGGACCACGAAATAACCGCAGGTCCGGTTGTCGGCCGCTTCGACCATGCCGCCGGGTGTAATGCGGAATATGGTCTGCAGTTTCGCCTGGCCCACAATACAGCCCAACGGCAGGTCGCAGCCGATAATCCCGGCTTTTCTAAGCACTGAGAGGAAGGGCTCCTGCCGGCATAACTCCCGCGCCCAGGCCGGGAAGTTTTTGGCGGCGTGGATTGCCACGGGCCCACGGTAGTTCGTCGCCCAAGACCGGGTTTCCGGGCCTTTGAGGTTGAGCGCCAGCAAAGTGGCGTATGGCTGGTAAAGCGTTAGGGCCTTCATTGGTAGGCCCTCTCCAGATGCCGCGAAGCGAGAACGCAGGGCGTCATTAAAACCTCGACAACCGTATTCTCGTCGACCGTCGTAGCCGGTCCAATCTCTGACTCTTGCTCTTGCGGAAAGTGAACTATGCAAACCTTGTGCTTTCTAAAAAACGCTTTTCTCTCGCCCACATAACCAACTCTTCCGTCCGGTTCCGGCAGCCGGATGACGGTGCCGTAATGGACGTTCTTAATCGCAGCCTCAACCTTGGCCACTATTTTCCTCTCCCTCCTGTTCGTTTTGCTCAACCGGGGCCGGTTGTTGGACCGGCCCCGTATCGCATACCGGGCGCATCGCTGGGATAAGGACGTCGACTAACCAGTTACGGAAAGCCAGGACTATATGTGTCGGTTGCGGTGGCGTCACCGATAAGGACAGGCGGCCAAGGGACTCGATAAGCGCCACACCTTCGCGGCCGGCCTGGGATAGCAGGAAAGGGTCAGGGCCTATCAGTTGCCACAGGTGGAAGCAATTGTGGTGGATGTTGACATAGTTTTCTGGCGCGGGTAATAGCATACCCACCTGGATGTCAGGCGGCATGAACGTGTAACGGGCGTCGCGGATTTCATCCCACGTCGGGTAGCGCGTACCGTGGGCAATGCTCAGGTGCCAGCGGCCTCCCTCGATGCCCACCATCACCTTGCACTCGCCGTATTCAAAGGCGCGGGCGGTCGGGGCTGGTGAGGGAATTTCTTTTATTTTCCTCGGTTCGTGTTTCTTGTCCGGTTTTTTGGCGTGCGACAAAATAGTTGCCTCCTTTACTGTTAGCGGAGTAAGGCACCGGGCAGCCAGTCCACGAACTGGTCCAGCAGCCCCTGGTCCTTGCAGACTTTCGACAGGTCTTTTATCTCCAGCGGATTGTTGATGTCCGGCGAGAAGAACACGCCGGCCAGTTCGAGCACTTTTTCCCTCGTAATACCCATCGCGTAAACGGCCTGCCAGAACTCATTCCACTTGATCTTGCCGTTCCCGCTGTTGCCGTTTTGCCGGGCTGGGCCGGCTTGAGCTTCCGGAGCAGGTTGCGGACCGGGTTTCGGCGGCGGCTCCTTGGTCTCGGCTGGCCCGCCTTCGGACCCGTTAACTACCTCGCCGTCTATAACCTTGCCGTCCGCGAGCACGTCCGGCGGGAAAAGGTCGTCCGGGGCTTCGTTCATGTCCAGGTCGATGCCCTGGGGAAGCGCATTTTCCTGGGGTATCGACTTCAGCATTTGCTCAAGCGTTAAATGCTGATAGTGCAAGTCCAGGACGTAGACCGTTTTCTTCTTGCCCTCCACCGTGGCCTCATGCGGCTTGACCATCAGCTTCAGCGGAATCATGGCAATACGGCCACCAGTGAGTGACATTAAGAATCTAATGGCGCTGTTGAGGTTCAGGATCGTGTTGATGCTTCTGCTGTCCAGTTGCCAGCAGCCGATACCGGGAACCTTTGGCAGCAGGAACATCAGCGTGCCCACCGCTAGGCATTGTTTATTCTGGTACCACTCGCAGGTGTCGGGATTGCAGTCGATCTCCCGCAGCTCTCCGGTCTCCCGGTCCGCCTCTACCGCCTTCACCCCGTCGCCTTTGCAGATCAGGCCCGTGCCTTTTCCATAGCGCCGGTACCACTGCGGGAAGAAAGTTTCGATATTGTGTACCGGAAACATGATGTCGAGCACCTTGGGCTTTTCGCCGTAGACGTCGTGGAAAGCCTTGGCCATTGACTCCGGCGTGGACTGATCGGGATTGACGACGAAATAGTCGACAGGTTTGGGGTAAGAAGACCGCTGCCCTTCCACCTTGACGCCCAGGCGGACCTTGCCCAGCCGGGGCAGCCTGGTACGCTCGGAAAGATTCTTAATCGGCATTGCAGGCCGCCCCCTTCCCGTTCTCCGGCTTTCGGGCTTCGATCACCCGGCTGGCCCACATGTCGGCCCAGTGCAGGATCATCTGCAGCGGAGTCTCCCTGCCCTGGATAACGCGGCCGTCGGGCGTGTATAGGCCGTTGTGGTAGAGGATCGCGTAAGTCTCTTCCTCGGTCAGGTAGATGTACTGGCTCAGGATGTGGACGCTGGCCACCTGGTGCGGGATCGGCAAGCGCTCCGGGTTGCAGCAGTAAGGCTTGCTGTCGCTGACCTTGCCGCTTTTTACCCGGTTCTGGATGTAGTGCGGTTTGGAGTAGTACATCGACTTACCCAGGTCGTGGAACAGGCCGCAGATGATCAGGGAATCGTCGGGGATGTCGTCTTTGTCCAGCCCAAAGGCGTTGCGCAGCCGGAACATCAGGCCGGTGACGTTCAGCGAGTGCCGGAGGTTGCCGGCCTCGCAGGCGCCGTGGTACTGGGTGCTGGACGGCGCGGTGAAATAGTCGCCTACGGCCAGGTAAAATACAAGGTGCTCTATGCCTTCGCGTTGGACACGGCGTAAATATTCAAATAACTCGTCTTTCAAGTCTTTCAAGCCGATTCTCCTCCTTTTTGTCCAGGCTTGACCTGCGCGTAGACGAAGGCGATCTGTCCCGGCTCGTACAGGTGGCCCGGCGTGACTCCAAGGTACTGCGCCAGTTTTTCCACCTCGTCGGGCGTCGGAACGATATGCCCGTTCTCCAGCATCGACAGCCTGGACCGTTTAATGCCGATGTGTTCGGCGACCGCCTGCTGGGACGCAGGCTTAGCGCCTTCGGCAAGCAACTTTTCGCGGTAAAAGCGGATACCGTTCTGCATGTCTCCTCCTTACCCGGCAAGCCCGAAATACAGGTTGCCGATAGCGACAAAAGTGGTAAGCAAGGCCAGCCGGGCGCCGCAGCGGCGGTTAATCCAGAAGCTGGCCGGAATAAGCAGAGGGCCGATAATAAGGCTCTGGTTCACCTGGAACGCACCTCCTTTGGGATGGAAAAAACGCAACTGCAATTCATACACCACGCCGATATAGATGCGCCGCCGCCGGCCAAGTACCGGGCGTCAAGTGCGTTACAGGCAGGGCAGCGGCCGTCTATACTGGCGGCCTTGCCCCTGAAGACGATCGCCGGCATGGACTCGTCGCCTAAAACAAAGTTCAACTGGACTTCGTAAGGCCCGCAGTCAACATTCAGGCCAGGCGGGAGAATGTCGGTCAGGTAAGCGTTCATGGCAGCGCGGCTTATCTGTCCGCGGGCGAAGCTGTTGATCAGGCCGGCAACGCAGCGGCGGATTTTGGGCGGGGTGTGGGAGAAATAAACGATTTTCGACTTGCCCCGGATCGTTTCGGGTGTTACACTCATTACAGACACCTACTTTTTCTGAGCGCCGTTCGGGCGCTTTCTCTTTTCTGGGTACTCCTTGTCGATGTTCTCCTGCTCGACCTCGTCGTACAGATCCGCCAGGCTGATGTCCCAGCCGTCAGAGACCACACAGAGGAACGTTTCAGCAGCGCGTATGGCCTGAATCACCTCCCGGAACATCCCTCTGGCCTGCGTTTTCTCAGGTTCGGTCAAAAGAGGGTTCAGCCACAGCCGGGGGGTTCCGCGAACCGCCTCCCCGGCTTCTTCCAATTCCAGCAGGAAATAATCCCTGGCCACAAGGCGGTGGTTTTCGATATTTGCCAGGGAAAGGGCCATCACCCCGCCGGTGGCCTCCCGCTGTAGGGCCTTGTAGAACCGTGCCTGATCGAGCGCCCGGGCGAGGTGCCGCCGCATTTCCTTCGTTATGCCCCGCTGGCCCTGTTCGATCTTGCGGACCAGGCTGCCGCTGCAGTGGGCCTTCTCTGCGAGCGCGTCGGCGCTCCGTCCCGTTTTCTTCCTTTCCTCCCTGAGAATTGTCCCAAGTTCCAGTTTGATCACACCCCCTTTGTCCCAGCACAGGCGGGCCGGGCATGTTACGCTTTACTTGATCACCCCGCCGGACTGAAAGTATTCAGCCCAGCGCCGTTGCCGGCGGCGTTCCCGTAGCCATTCGTGATATGACTTAGCCAGCTTTTTGAGCCGTTTCCGGATCAGCCTTAGCAACCTTGCTCACCTCCTTTGCGCCGGGGTCCGGGCGGCGGCAAGCCTTGAGAGCCACGCTTGCCAGTGTGGCGGCCACGGTTACCAGGCTGGACTTTTGAGAGTTATACCGACGTTCGACCGTCAGTTGGTTACCCATCGTAATTCCTCCGGTGAGGTGTAACATGAAATACCTTGTTGAGCTGATCGGCGACTGTGACCACAAAGAGCTGCAGCGTAAAATCAACTACTGGTTACGGGCGGAAAGGCCCCGCCGGGTCTACAGTGTCCAGTTTGTCGCCGACGGAACCGAGCTTACTTACTGCTGCCTGTTCCTTTACGCGCCGGGCAGATCGGCGGGCCGGTCGTCATCGGCCACAAACAAAACGCCTGGGGGGACGCCGAAGGGTTCAGCGATCCGCCGGGCGTTTCGTAGTTTGGTTTTCTTGCCCTTCTCGATCCGGCACAACCAGGCGGGTGACATACCAATTAGGCAGGCCAGGTGCGCGAGCGACCAGCCGCGGCCTACCCGCATCATCTGGAGCATCGTCACACCATACTCGTTACGCCGGGGCTCAACGAGCAGGATGTCTGTAGCCCGCCGGTGCTCCTGGTGAATGATCTGGTGTATCCGCTGGCGGCTGATCCGCAGTTCCCTGGCCACGGCAGCCTGTGTATCTCCGTTAGCCAGTTGGCTGATGATTTGCTTGGTCCGCTCGGCCATGTGCGCCAAAATAACCACCTCGGTGATTTAATTATAAATCACCTAACCGGGGATGTCAATAAGGTGATAACCATGTCGGCAATATTTTAAATTTTGGGCTTCCCAAGTTGGTAGAATAAACTTGCGGGGTGAGGAGATTATGAGCATCCTTGGGGATAGACTTAGACGTATCCGGGAAATGCAAGACCCGCCGTTGCTGCAGAAGACGGCCGCGCGGGAAATGGGCATGGAGCCGAACACCCTCAGCCGTTATGAGTTGGGGGAACGTGAGCCGGACGCCGAAACCCTGGTCAAGCTCGCCGAATACTACGGTACCACGACGGATTATTTATTGGGCAGGGCCAACAACCCGAACCTGCCGGAAGAAAGGGAAAACGGCGTGATGCAACTCGTGCCCCACCACGCCAGAGACCGGGTAGAAGCATTCTCGGAGCTTGGGGAGATAGCGGATCGGGCCGGTCTTTCGTCCGAGCAGATTACGAAGTTAATTAAGGTGATCGCCGAAGTGATTGCGCCGCCCAAGGGCAGCAGGAAAAGCAGTTTGGCGGCGCACATGGAGAGCCCTCAACCGGGGCAGGTCGCTGGCGGGTGTGTTGATGGGGACGATAACCATTGACCACTTGTTGCTAATTGCCTCGTTTTTGGGCGCCAGGGTGACGTATTCCGACCTTCACGCCATACATCCAAAACTCGAGGCCTATACGAGATTCCCGGCGATCCATCTTGATAAATCCCTGGAGTGCCGTCCGCGCCAGCACAGGTGCGTTCTTGCCGAAGAGATCGGGCATGTCTGCTACCCGCCCAGACCGGGCCATGTGGCCTACCACGTCGCCGGCTCGTGGAACTCCCTGGATTATGAGGCCCGCGACGGCTTGGCGGTAATTGTAGCCCAGGACGAACGCAAAGCCCTAAAGTGGGCAACCGGGCTGTTGATACCCAATAGCGCTTTCTGGCGCTTTGCTGGGAAAGGGCCACAAAGTATGGAAGACTGGCTGGAGGAGTTCGACGTGGAAAGGTGGTTCTTGGAAGCCAAAATCGGCCTGATCCGCGTAAGTCAGCCACCGAGGCAGCGGCTGCAGTGGAGGAATCTGATCAAACGCTCAATGTAAAGGCGTTTCTCTGTACCTGCCTATGCTTCGCTGAAACTGCCAAACGACTTCTACAGCAGGAATGTTGTATGGTTCTAAGCATCTGCTGGAACTCCATCATCCCCCTGTTGGCGATGTTCAATTCGCCGTCAAAGCGGTAAGCGCGCGGGTCTGACTCCGACCCGTACTCGGTTATTGCGGAAAAATCTATACTGCCGGTTAGTTCTGCAATGTCCTGCGACTTCGGGTCGGACGGTGTGAACGTGCCGATACCCACTCTTTTCTCCTCC
>JAGUZX010000072.1 GCA_020060545.1 Desulfovibrio sp.
ACCGGCGGCAGACAAGCCCCCTGCCTCTTTTTTGATCATTACCTCCGGGCCGAGTGTCTCGCAGATAACCGCCGACTCGGCGTTGATTGCCTGGACAACCAGTGTGGACAGTGACAGCCGGGTCGCCTACAATACTCGCGCCGCAAACTTTGGGAACAGCCAGGCAGACGCCCGGCTCGGCCGGGAGCACGGGATTAATTTGACCGGGCTTGAACCTGGTACCATTTATCAGTTTATCGTTGAATCACGGGATAAAGCCGGTAATATTGTGCGGAGCCGTCCTATGTTCTTCGTGACGCGGGCGGCGGAAGATAAGGAGAACCCGTCGGTTTTCCTCACCTTGCCGTCAAATCTGGCCGGCAAAAAAACCGTCGAGGTCACGGCGCAAGACAACATGACCGTAAGCAAGGTAATTTTCCTTGTTGACGGCAAGCCCGTATTTACTGATTATGCCGCTCCTTTCCGCTGGGAATGCGACACCATCCTTTTCGGGGAGGGGAAGCACTCTTTTGGCGCCATAGCCATTGACACCGCCGGCAATACCGCCGAGATTGCCCTGGATGCGGAAATCCGCAACCGTTTGGCGGCGGAGCTTTCTCCGGTCAGGGTCAGAATACTGACCCCCTCCGGTGAAGGCGAAATCTACGGTATGTCCAGTATCTCTGCCGAAATCAGCCACGATCTCGGCCTGAGGATCGACCGGATCGAATTTGTGGTTGATGGCGCCGTGATCAATGCCATTGATTATGACCCGCCGGCATCCCTCACCCCGATTTTAAGTCCCGTCTATATCACCAGTTACCGCTGGGACACCGCCAGTGTCCGGCCCGGCTCTCACCAGGTCGGCGTGCGTGTGCGGGACGAGGCAGGCAATTGGGGCAGTGCCGGCCGCCGGGTTACCGTTGCCACACCCCCGGCGCCGGCCATTTCCGTTACCCGGGAGGTGCAAAGGCGGGGCAACTACTTCGAGGTAACTCTTAATTTGCGCAACAACGGTGAAGTCGATGTCAGCAATCTGGCAGTGACCGATACCTGCCGCGGTTTTCAGTGCCTCCGCGATGTTCTCTGGCGCCGCGGTGAAAGCGGCGACTTTGTACCGCTCCTGCCTTCTCCCCCGGTGAGCCGGGAAGCAGGCTTTACGGTGAACACGCTCCTTGAGGTATCCCTTGGCGTCCTGCGACAGGGGGAGACCAAGTCGTTTCGCTATTTCGCCGTGCCGGTTCTCCGTGACCCGGACGACCCGTTTTCCACACCGGGCATCGGCACGGCACTGACAGTTACGTATAGAACCAGATACGGTGAGTTCGTCCAGAACCCCCCGCTCCACTATGCGTGTTTCCCCGCGGAATACGGCCAGGCGCTGCGCGCGGCGGATTACCTCATCATTACCTGTCCCCCCCGCCTCGATGATGCCGGCACGACCGCCGATACCGATAATCTGCTTTCAACCATGGCTGCGCTGGCCAAGGCCAAGAACGGCGTTCTGGGGTATGTTTCCAGGGGCCGCGCCGACACGGGCGCCGCGACTGTGAAAAGGCTCCTGCAGAGTGGCGGCGCCTGGAGCAATCAAATGTCTGCAACCTGGGTGGACGGCGGCTACCTGCTGCTGGTCGGCGAAACCGTGATCATCCCGGCCTGGACCTGGGCCGGCATTCCCCTCTCCGATTACCCTTATGCCGATACCAAGGGGGACGAGAAGCCGGAACTGAGGGTAGGGCGGATAGTGGGCAATACCGCCGGCGAGCTGGCGGTGCCGATCATGACCAGCATAAACGGGGTATATCACGGTTCGCGGGCTCTTCTGGTCAGCGGGCCGGAGGACACCTGGGAGCCGAACGTGAAGAATGCCACGACCGGGCGGGGCGCCATGGCCGGAACCGGGCTGGACGTGGACCTGGTCCATACCGAGTACTGGACCTCCGAGTATAACATGTTGGCCGAGGCGCTGCGCATCAAAAAGGCCCCGCAAAGCAGCGCCGAGCTGAAGGAACTGGCTATTTTCCTGCTGAAGCAGCAGGGACCGCCCCGCGGCGCCGGCGCGGGCGACGACCTGAGCGGCCGTACGGCCAATCAGCTGGGCGCATGGCTGCTTTGGGCCAGACGCCAATTGCCCGCGGCCACCACCAGAGACGATGCGCTTAACAATGCCGACACCATCGTCAGCGACAGGGGCGGCCTCAACAGCGTCATGTGGGGGGTGATGAAAGACACGCTTAGTCGCAGGGAAGGGGATCGGGAATTCACCGAAAGAGAATTGGCGGCCTGGCTGCTGTGGGAGGAGCTGGCGCCGCGGGGCCCGCTGGCCGGCGGTGACCTGGGTTTTGCGGTAATCAGGGGTGCCAGGCGCAGTTTGGCCGATATGACCCTGCGGGAGCTGGTAGCGGAGGCCGGTATCATCATTACCGGGGCACGGCTGAACCTGGCCAAAAGCCGGGCCGAAGCGATCCAGGCCGCCAATGCCAGCCGCGGGGGCGCCTACAGCCCGTGGAGCTACGTCTATTGCGCCGGCGACCATACCGCCGAACACGAGCGGAGCGAGGCCATCAAGCGGGAAGCGGCGGAAGGAAAAGATCTCATCTACTTCTACGGTCACGGCGACCCGGGCGGCTGGTGTGGCGCTCTGACCGACTGGGTGGGCAGCGGCAGCGAAATTGACCCAATGCACTTCGGCGGCCGGAGCCCCATCATCGGCGCGTTTGCCTGTGATACCGGCAACTACACGGCGGGACCGCAGCTCGATGCCGGCCGTGTCGTGAATGACAATCCCAGCGTCTCGGAAGCTCTCTTCAGGAACGGGGCGGCCGTCTACATGGGAGCCACCGTACCCATGCTCTACGCCCAGATGGATGAGTTGGTGAAGACCAAGTTCTGGCGGTACTGGTCGAACAGCGGCAGCAGCGGCGACAACCTGCACGCCCTGAAAACACACCTGTTCTCGCTTGGTAGCTCATGGCGCCCCTTTGTGTATTACTACAACCTTTACGGTGACCCGAAATACGGCCGGAGGTGAGCATGCGATGAGACTAAGCCTGGTTATGGCGGGTATTTTACTGCTCGGTATGTTTAATGCCGTCCCGGCCCAGGCTGCGGATAGCGCCGTCATTACCGTAAATATTCCGGACTACCGTGTAACCACGGAGGGTGGCACGGACTACGTAGATTTGCCCGGCGGTGAAGCCCTTCTTGACGAGGAAGGCCGGCCGCTCGTCCCATACTTTATCCATACGATTGACTATCCCGAAGGGCAACGGGTCCAGGAGGTCGTACTGAAAGAACGCTCGGGGTTGAAGACAGCGACCGGCCTGAAACTACCCGTGGTAGTACACCGGCCGGACCCTGAGGTGCCGGTGGCCATGAAACCGGGATGGTATCCGGCGGAGATTTTTCAATGGCGGGTGTGGGACAATCCGGATGGCGGTACTGCCCTGGTCATTGCCATTTATCCTTTCTGCTATAATGCCGACACCACGGAAGTAGAATTCTATCAAAAGTATCTCTTTGAGGTTAAGAGTGTGACCACCACGGTAAAGATATCAAACATAGTTACCGATAAAGAGATCTATGCGCTGCACGACAGGATCACCATCGAGCTGTTTGTCAACAACTCATCACCCCCCCGGGATGTGGTCATCAGTTTGACCATTATGAACAGTGAAACTGCCGAGGTAATTGACGGGTTGCCGCTGGGATTAATGAAGGACCTTGGCGGTGAGGCCTCGTACAATGCCGTTTGGGACAGCGGCAACGCGGCAGCCGGTGACTACTTGCTCGAAGCCACGCTGTCGGATACTTCCGGCACAGTTCTTGACTCTCGCAGGATGGGGATCATCATAAGGGATACACAGGACATCCCGCCGGCTTCCGGACAATCGCAGAAACATGCCGGGGGTATTCCCATTATCTATCTTGGTGGCGGGGCCGGCATTATTATCGTGGCGATTACCCTTGTTGTTATCCGTCAGAGGAAAATGAACAAACGGCGAGCAGCCGGTCAACACCTGGAAGTCTAAAAAAACTGACAGAATACCTTATGAACTAATCGAGTATGAGCCCTTGGACTCGTATATCACTTAAGGCGGTGTGGGGCTACATGGCGGTGCGCATCAAGAAAACGGGGTTCTGGGTTTGGGCCGTCGCCGCCATGGGTCTGGTCAGCTTTTCACGCCTGGTTTTGGGGCAGCGCTGGATTGGCTGGCTTAAGCTCATAACTCACATTCCCCATAAAGACGACCGGCACAAGGGTTTTACCTTCCTCTGTACCCTGCCGCTGAAGCGGCCTACGGTGGTTTGGAGTAAATTCGCCGGTTCGTTCGTCTATATCCTGGCCGGCTTCGGGGCTGTTTTGGTCAGCGATCTTGCTTTCAAGGGATTTGCGCCGGAGGCGGCGTACTGGCAAAGCATCCTCGGTTACTCGCTGTTGCCGTCGGGGATGCTGGTGCTACAGGGCATTTTCTGGCTACTTTTCTTCAAGCTAGGTTACATCAAGGCCATGAATATTTTCCGCTTTCTGCTGATGACTCCTCTTGTCACCGTCGCCGTCGCCTCGGCGATAGTGGCAAGGGAAATGGCGGCCAATTCCTCGGGAAGATGCGGCTGTTGTCTGTATTTCCATGCTTGACATTATCTGTAATAACAGTTAGCATGAATGGGAGGTGATTTGTTATGGCAAACCGGAGCGGCGATTGGATGAAGCAAGCTGAAGCGGATCTTCGTCATGCGCGCAATTCTATTTCGCTGAAGGATTTCGAATGGGCTTGTTTTTCTGCACAGCAGGCGGCGGAAAAAGCGGTAAAAGCTGCCTACCAACAGCTTCATGCGGAAGCATGGGGGCATTCGGTAAGCATTTTGCTGGCCAACCTGCCACCGGCAACCAACGTATCGCAGGAGTTGATTGAAAAGGCAAAGGTAATTGACAAGCATTATATCCCGGCACGCTACCCTAACGGCTTTGATACCGGGGCGCCGACAGACTACTTTACGGAGGCCGAGGGAAAAACCGCTGTCGAGATTGCAGGTGAGATTATTGAATTCTGTAAGAATCTTTTGGCCGGATAAAGACGCTATCAACTTGGCCTTACAGGAATATACGGATAGCTTAAAGAGCAAGAAGGAAGTATTGGCTGTTTACCTCTGCGGCTCCTGGGCCAAAGGTAATTACACTGCTGCCAGCGATGTGGATTTGCTGATAGTAATCAAGGAAGACCCGCGGTCACCGCGCGAACGGATCCCCTCCTACCTTCCCATGCGCTTCCCGATAAGTCTGGATCTCTTTATTTATACCGAAGCAGAGCTGCAGGATAGCCCTTTTGCTCGCTCGCTTCTTCAGGATGGGATCCGCCTGGATCTGAAAGCCCGAAAGGAAGCCTAAGGAAAGGTTTACCCCCATCGCCGGCAGCCCGGCGATATTTTCAGTAGGCACCCTCCGGAATCATCCTTAATTCTTCTCTAGCCAGGTGCGGAATTCATCCGAATACCAGGACGGGTATGTGGAGCGCTGCCTGAACCGGCTTACGATGGAGATCCTGATGAGTTTGTCCCACGGAGGAATAGCCGCCGCCTATTCAAACTCACTAGTTCCGGGCTCTATTCATTAGCCTAGCTAAGATTAAAAAACCATTTTACTTCCTTGAGGGCGCAAAGATTTGCCAGGGGATCTCCCCGAACCGCAATCAAATGAGGTTCTTTTTGTAGCTCGAGGGAGCCGTGAGTTTCTGCCAGGCCAAGGGCTTTTGAGTTAACGATGGTTGCCGCTTGCAGGGCGTCCTGATTGGAAAGACCCGCGCCGGTGTACAAGAGCAGCTCATCCACCAGACTGGCGCCGTGCCTGACGCCAAAGGCGCCGGAATCGGTCCCCAAGCCCAGGGGGACTCCGATCTGCCGGGCAAAGAGAAGTTTTACGAGGTGCTCCCGGTAGGTTCGGGTGATCACTTCAACTTCTTGCGGGCTCCGCCGGTGAACCAGCGGCTCTTTTACCTGTACCGCCACCGGGATGACGGTAGGAACCCAGGTTATTTTCCGGGTGGCCAGTTTCTCCATCGTTTTTTTGCTGAGAAAATAACCGTGCTCAATTGAGTCCACCCCCGCCTCAACAGCCAATCCGACTGCAGCGTCGGAGTTGGCGTGGGCCATTACTTTTAGCCCTTGCTCATGGGCACAGGAGACGATGTAGTGTAGCTCGGCGGGAGTGAACCTGGTCGCCTCAACCTTGCCATATTCTTGAAAGCTGACAAGGCCCGATACCAATACTTTCAGTTGATCTACACCAGCTGAAACCAAGCCTGCAATGATGGCGGAAGCTTCATTTTTGAAGAAAAACCCGCCGCCCAAGAAAGCGCCGTAGCTGCCGGTCTTGCGGATTGCATTCCCGGTAGCGACGATGCGCATCCCGCGCAGCGTCCCGGCCCGGATCAGATTCCGCGCCTTCAGGTTGACCCCTTTGGCGTCGCCCCCGTCCCTGACAGCACCGATCCCGTGGGTTAAATAAGCGTCCAGGTTCTGCTGCAGACGCAGGAGCGGATCTGGGTCACAGCCTACTGCAGTTGGAGCGACGTTGCAGCCGGAGCCATCCAGCGCCAGGTGGACATGTGCATCGATGAGGGAAGGCAGCAGGATTAAGCCGTCTTCGAGGCAGAAGAAGTGGTTATGCTGAGATACTGCCGCGGGGACTTGGTTTTTAGGTACGTGATCAAGGGAGGCTATTTTGTTATGTTCGATCTTGATCAGCAGGTTTTCAGTGGGGGTTAAGTCCGGTCCTGCCAGGGCGCGGGGGGCCCAGATGTATGCTTCTGGCAAACTCTTTAGGTTGACTGTTTTCATGTTTTGCCCCCGGTAGATTGGTCAGGTAGTTGAACACCAAGCGGGCGCAGCACGCTGCGCCCTGATATGGAAGTGCATGTAAAGCCCCGCACAACTTTTTCCGGCTTTGTGTTTAAGGTATCATACAGGTCGAACACTAAGCCGGCCCGACCCCGGATAGTATCACAGCGGGCGGCGCGGGAGATGTATACCCGGACCCGCGGAATGGGCCTGGAGACGATTTTTGATCGCTACGAGGCCCAGCAGCCCCAGTGCGGCTTCGGCATGGCGGGAGTTTGCTGCCAGTTGTGCAGCCACGGCCCCTGCCGCATCACCGGCAAGACTTCCCGGGGGATTTGCGGCGCCACCGCCGACACCATCGTGGCCCGCAATCTGGTCAGGCTCGCCGCCCGCGGCGCCGCCGCCTACACTCACCACCTGGAGGAGCTTGCCGACACGATCAAGGCGACCGTCCGGGGGAAGACCCCCTTCACCACCGGCGACCCGGAAAAGCTGCGCGAAATCGCCGCGGCGGCCGGCCTGGACACCGCCAAAGAGACCGGCCGGCTGGCCGAAGAGCTGGCCGGCATGATGTTGGCGGAGTTAAGAAAATCGTCCCGGGATCCCCTGGCCCTGGTGAAGCTCTTCGCCCCGAAAACCCGCGTGCCGAAGATGGTATTGTTGGAGGTGATGCGCACGTAAGATGCGTTTTCACTGAAAGTAATTTCGTCGGCGCGCGGTACGCGGCGGTAGCTTTCCGCCTTCGTGGAGGCGGTTGAAACATATCGGTTCACCCTGGGCAATCAGGACATGACAATACCCCATTGTTGCCTGGAACCAGGGTGTGCGTTGCTTTCCCGCAGCAATCACACTTCGGCGCTTCTATGTTTCCAAGCAGAAGATTAAAGATAAGGCAGTGGTGAAGAAAGCTGCGTTTGTGCTGAAGTTCCACATTGATAAACAAAGACGGGGTGAAATAGGCTACCAGGTGGTCCAATTGCAGTTCGGCCTCTATTTCATAACGCGAAGCAATATCTTTTTCCCGGCGCTCCCATTCCGAACGAGTGGCCTCCAGCTTCTTTTGCAGCCGCTCTATTTTGGCTTGATCGGTAGCGGACTTGAGCCTGGCTTCGATTTCAGAAATAACTTCTCCGTAATAACGGTTTGTTTTGTACTGTTCCCTCTCCGCCAGACGGGCAGAAGCCTTCCTCATAATTTGGGCCTTTTTTTGTATCTGGGGCCGAACACCGCTGCAGGCAGCCTCGTAAAGCTGCGCCAGGGAAAGAATCGGGGCTCTGCCCAGCACGTATTCCGCTTTTTCCAGCGGGATCAACCTCTGCCAGGATTCTTCAAATTCAGGGCAGGGCAGCCCGCTGCAGCCGTTTACCACTACCGAAAACATCTCTTCTTCTTTCTCGTAAGAGCGAAAAGCACAAAGAAAATGAAAAGCATAGTAGATATTTTCCGCCGCCCATAACCCGGTCACCCGCGGCGAACGGCAGTGTAGATAGGTTACCGCCTGAGAAATTTTTTTGTCCAGGTTTTTGGGGAAAATAACCTCTTTCCCCGGCCAGAACTGGACGGTATATTTTCCATATTCCCGGGCCATCAGAACCGCTTGATCAAGCAGGTGGCTGCCGGGTGTGACATAGTTGCTGCCGGGATTTTCCCTGGCTACCTCGTAATCAAAGGCCAGCAGCAGCTCTTCCCGCTGGAAAGAAGCGGCCAACTCCTCCGGCAGGAGGACCTCCGCCAGGCCATATCCGGGCTTCTCCACCACGGCCCCGGCCCGGTTTAGAAAAGAAATCAAGAATTGTTCCACGAAATCCGGGCGGATACTATTCATCCGGAAATAACTCCCCCAGCAGGTTGTCGTCTAGTTGCTTGACTCTCTCGTAATGCTTCTTGGCCGCCACCAGCTGTTCACCCAGTTTCGCCATCTCCTGCTTTATATCGGACTCGTTTTGCGCCCGCGACCAGATATCCATGATCAGGTCTTCAAAATCCTTTTTCTCTTTTAGGTTGCCCAGGATCATATCCAGCTCGCCGATGACCAGCTGGAACATGTTGATCTTGGCATCCAGCAGCTCCAGAATATAGGCTTCAACCGTGTTGGCGGCGGAAAGATTGTAAATGAAAACGTCTTTAGTCTGCTCCAGGCGGTGTATGCGGCCGATACGCTGCTCAATGCGCATCGGGTTCCAGGGCAAATCGTAATTTACCATGACCCGGCAGAACTGCAAGTTGCGCCCCTCACTGCCGGTCTCCGTAGAAACCAAGACTGCCGCTTCTTTGGCAAAAAGTTTAACCTGTTCTTCTTTCTCCTGGCGCCGCATGCCGCCGTGCAGCTCGGCCACGTGCAGTCCTTCCCGGCGCAGAAGATCGGCCAAAAAACGCTGGGTCTCCCGGAATACGGTAAAGATGATTGCTTTTTCCTTGATCCCACCCAGTAACCGCAGCAGGGCTTCCGCTTTGGCCCGGCGAGGTATCACCAGGGCACGGTCGATCATGCTCTCCAACGCCGCAGATACCTCCCGCGGGTAGTTCTCATGAGCGGCCATCTTACTAAGAGTGGGCACCACCGCTTCAATGCTGCTGCCCACCTCCCGCTGCAGGGTTTTCAAGGCAAACTGGTTCATTCCACCGTTCTGCCCGCCTCCGATCCGGTAGTGTTGGCGAACAAAAAAGGTAAGCTGCCGATAAAAGCCCATTTCGGCGGGGGTGAGAGCAAGATCGATTAACTCGGCATGACGGGTGCTTCTAATGGCACCGGTCTCACTGCGCCGGTTGCGGACCATCACTTCCCGCACCAATGTTTTAAGTTTTTCCGTATTTTTTGGCTGGAGCGGCTCGCCTCGCTTAATATAGTTGAGCTTGAAAGAGCGGGAGGTTTCCAGTTGGCCGGGCATAAGCAGGGTGATTAAGTTAAAGAGCTCCTCCAGGCTATTTTCCACCGGGGTAGCGGTTAACAGCAAAATATATTTCTTTTTCAACCGTTCAACCAGCCGGTAAGCCTGGGTGCGTTTGTTTCGGAGATGGTGGGCCTCATCAATGATCACCATATCGTACTCCACCGCAAGCACTTTGTCTTTGTGGTTTTCCCGCTTGGCGGTGTCAAGAGAGGCGATAATACGGGGGAATTGTTCCCAGGGATTGTTATGGGCCTTAAATTCAGCATGGTCGTGGGCGATAAAATCCAGGTTAAACTTGTAGTACATCTCTTCCAGCCACTGTTCCACGAGAGAGGGAGGGGTCAATACTAAAACACGGCGGACCAGGCCGCGCAGCAGATACTCCATCATGATTAACCCGGCCTCGATGGTTTTTCCCAGGCCTACCTCATCGCATAACAAGGCCCGCCCCCGTAAATGTTTGAGCACGTGGCGCACGGTGGAAAGCTGGTAGTCCAAAGTTTTTATACCACGCACTGCCGAAGGCGAAAGCAAAGTGTCGAAACCGGGGCGCTGGGACAGCAACAGCGCCTGGCGACGCAAGAATAGATCCGCATGCTTTCCGCCGCCGCATTCTTCCAGAGCGGATAAAAAGGCGCCGTCTTCTTCGGGAAAAAACCGTATCCGTATCCCGCTTTCCCTTTCCTGCAATCCTGTTTTCCTTTCAGCTTTTTTACTTAATGCAGGCTGCTTTTCTGCCGTTCTTGCCGCTCCATGCTCCTTATCTGCGGGAGATAAAAACTCGTGCTCAGTCATTTCAGCAGCACTTCTTTTAGCGGGCTTTTACTTTCTTTTCTTCCTTTGCCCATTTACAATCACCGCACTTCCTACTCTCGTGTACGTATGTCACAAGAGCTTTTCAGCTCTCTTATATCAGTTCTCTTATGAATTATTCGATACAGCTAAAAAGTTTTCCTTTATTAAAAGTAGCAGCTTAGCCGTACATTACTGCACCGGTTACATCCTCGAAGTTCATCTCCATGGTGTACCTGCCAGACATCCCCGGGCAATAACGATAGCCTTCCTTACTATGCCCGCTGCATTTACTGTATGGAGTTCGTGCAGTGTTGTACTTCTTTTGTTGTGCAAACTTGTCCGCCCCAAGTCAGCCTCGCATGCGGTTCCTGTTCATCGTGCCGGGATTCTGACCCACCTTACATGGCATAATGCCAGGGTTTTTAAAAGAAAAGGAGGATGTAATTTATAAGTGTTTTTTCTCCGTGGAAATCGAGGCTAGCCGTGATTTTACTGGCGGAGGTAAAGACGGCTAACGGCTGGACAGTAATGCGGGTTGAGTCAGACTTACGGATACCCCTGCCTTCACCACGCGAACAACGCGCCATTGCTTCCTTCCTGGACCGCGAGACCCCAATTAGAGTGGTAGACGCCAAGCTGAAAAAACATATAATTGTCTTGTCCGGTCTAGCATGCCTTGAAGGTGGCCTTACGGAAATAATGGGTGCTAGCGTGAGTTTACTACGCCCACCGAGGCGATCAGTAACACTGCCAGTATTCCGGAGGCCAGTATAGATGACCTAAGGCCACGCCATCTTTGGTTTCAGCTGCTCAGGATGTAGATCATCCGTTCCTTAAGAGATGGGCGCCCGGATGATGCTTAAGCCAACCTTTCGAGCCCCTCATTGTTCGACGGCCAGATCCTTTCTCCACAATAGACATTAAACCCGCTGTGATACCAGCCGTGAGCATGACCCGCTCGCGGCCGCTGGCTGAAAAGGATGCTCCCAGGTGCCTTCCGAACTATAGTCCACTCAGGGTTTGTTTGTAAGCTTAAGGTTACAAGCTTTCGGGTTTTTTAGAAGGACTAAATAGAGGTGATACGATTAATGCGGGAAGCTGTAAAAGTTCTTCTGGGCATAATCATTTTTTTGGTTGTGCTTGAAATGCTTGATTTGCCTGATTGGATCGGCCGCAAATTAAGGGGAGAAGCCTCAAAAAAAGAAATACTGGACAAGATCTCAGAACTAGAAAAACGCCTCAAAGACTTGGAATCCAAGTAAAAAATTTACGGCAAGTTTAAGAGCCGATCATTTTCTGTTTTTGTCTCATTTTTTAAAGCCAAATTTCTTCCGGGTAGCTGCGGGCCTTCTATGGGACTTTCTGCCTATCAGAGATTTAGAGAATATTATTCCGAAGAAGACGTTTTTAGAGGCCCAGGTACTAATTCCAGTTGCTTTTAAAAATATGTTATTATGCAGATGAGGGCGTTCAGATCGGCACTGAACAGGCAGCGCTTTTCGCCCTGATGAAGGGGAGGCCGGGATTGGAGAGTTACGCGAGAGAGTCGGCGCGAGTGAAAAAAATTGCGAGGAGGCTTACGGCATGAACACAACCCGGGAAAGCGGCTATGAGCGGTGGGAACGGGTAACCCGGAGGTGGTGGTTTTTTCTGCTGCTGGGGTTAATACAATTTTTAATTCCGCCCTATGTGTCGAAGGGTTTTGAGTGGGCGCAAATCGGCGAGCTGACCGGCCATATTTTGAAAAATTCGCTGATGATGGGCTGGGCCGGAATCTACCCTCTCTTCCAGGCTATGGCCATAGCGTTTGTCTTAGGGATTTTGCTTTTCCGGAACCGGATCGGCAAGATTTTCAGCGTTTATGCCGCCCTGTCGTACTTATTGTTTGCCGTCGGGCAAAGCATTTCCATTACGGTGGAGTACGGTACCGCCGTGCTGACGCTGAATGTAGTGATGTTCGTTTTTGTCGCGTCCTTTTGGCTATGGGAGGCTTTCTTGGGGCGCAATGATTTTTCCGCCCGCTCCAGGCCCAAGTGGAAATACTGGGTGGCGCTCCCTGCTTTCTTCGCGTTTTGGTTTCCGTTAAATTGGAATACTCTTGGCCCGGACTTTAATCCTGTTTACCTGGTCACCTCGGGCTCCGCCCTCACCTTTTGCATGATGACCCCGGTCTTCCTGGCGGTGCTGACCATCTTTCACCCCCACATCAACCTGATCACCTTGCGGGTGACCGCTTTAATCGGAGTAATTATCGGTTTTTACAATATGTTGAGTAACTTTGTTTTGCAGCCCGCGCTGTTGTGGTGGAACGGCGCGCTGCATATTCCTTTGGTAGTGTTGTCCGTTTACGGATTGATTCTGTCATTCAGAAAAGCAGGGGATAGCCCGGTGAATTATTCCGGATGGGCCTAAGTTTCAATCACCAGTATGCTTGTGACCGGTAAGGGGTTGCTTTACCGGTAGCTTCCGGCCCTCCTACCGCTGCCTGCGGGGCGGCCGGCCTGCGGCTCGCTATATAAAGGGGCGCGCCGCAGGCCGCCCGCATATCCCTTTAACCCCTGGGCCGGGCCGGGAGGGTCTAGCAACTACATTTAGTGGTGTATCCAAACTATAGTATACGAGCATTCCGGCAATGAAAAATGTTAAAACAAAGAGATAGGAGGCTTATGCGTGGAAGAGATTTTAAGGGCTCTTCTGGAGGGAAAAATCGACATAGCCACCGCCAAAAACAAGCTGCGGGTGCTGAACATAAAAAGTGTGGCCGAAGTGGCGAAGCTGGACGTGAATCGGGCACAGAGGACAGGCGCTCCGGAGGCGATTCTGGCCCAAGGCAAGCTTCCTGAAGACGTAAGGAGGCTTGCCCTGGCGATGGCCGAAGAGAACGGCTATGCCTTGATTACACGGGTGAAAGAGGAAGATTTAAGGGAGCTTGAAGCCGATCTGCCCGGCGGCTATGAACTGGTGATCAACCGGCAGGCCAGGACGGTCATCCTCAAACAAAGGGTATACTCTTTCCCGAAGTCTGGTAAGATCGGGGTGTTGGCCGCAGGCACAGCTGATATATCGGTTGCCGAAGAGGCGGTGGTCATCGCCACAGTCATGGGCTGCGAAGTAATCAAGGCTTACGATGTGGGAGTTGCCGGCATCCACCGGCTTTATGGGCCCCTTACCGAGATGCTAGAGAATAATGTGGCGGCGATAGTGGTGGTCGCCGGGATGGATGCGGTGCTCCCCATCGTCGTCTCCAGCAACGTGGACGTTCCGGTGGTCGGTGTTCCCACATCAGTGGGTTACGGTATGGGCAAAGGAGGCATAGCAGGGCTGATGACCATGCTTCAGACCTGCTCGCCCGGGCTTGCCGTTGTGAACATCGACAACGGTTTTGGCGCCGGCGTTTTCGCATCACTCATCGCCAGACAGGCGAAAACACCCACCTGAGCAGCTCACCGCGTTTTGCCTTGGGACCGGTTATTAAATTCCGCCGGCGTTTAAATATTTAAGCGGGGCATCGCGCCAGCGCTAAGTTATATAGAGGTATTTCGATCGTTAATTAGCTGACACAAATTGCTCTTTTGGATGCTCTAACAATTTGAAAGAGGTGGAGGAGTTGTCAGAAAGCAATCTAAGAACAGAACTGTTTAATTACCACCTTCCTCGGGAATTGATTGCCCAGCAACCAGCTACACCCAGAGATAGCTCACGTCTGCTCGTTATGGATCGCGGCAGCCGAGAGGTGAGTGAAACTGTTTTTAGCGCGGTAATAAACTGGCTGGAGGCGGGAGATGTCCTGGTTATTAATGATACCAAAGTAATGAAGGCCAGACTGTTTGGCAAAAAGCCTACCGGCGGCAAAGTGGAGGTTTTTCTCCTTCACTCTCTTGGTGACAGCCAGTGGGAAGCATTACTTAAGCCTTACCCCAAAGGAGGGATTTTGCTCCTTGGCGATGGTCTGAGAGTTCAGGTCCTAGAAAAGACTGAGCGTAGCACCTTTGTCTTGCAATTCCCATCGCCTGAGGTGGCCGTGGAGGCTATGGAAAAATGGGGCAAGACGCCCCTGCCTCCCTACATTAAAGAACCTCTCGCTGACCAGGACCGCTACCAGACTATCCAGGCCAAAGTACCTGGCTCATCCGCAGCCCCGACGGCGGCGCTCCACTACACCCCGGAACTCTTGCAGACGGTTCGGGATAAAGGAGTGCATGTTGTTAACTTTACACTGCACATGGGCGTGGGCAGCTTTCGACCCATTAAAACGGAATACGTGGCCGGCCATAATTTACCATCAGAGTTTTTCCATTTGCCGGAGGAAACGGTGGCAGCAGTTCAACAGGCCAAACGGCAAGGAAGCAGGGTGGTGGCCTGCGGTACTGATGCTGTACGAGCACTGGAAAGTGCTGCCCTGACAAAAGAATTCAGGTCCGGTTCTGGGTGGACAGACCTGTTTATTACGCCTGGTTATCGATTTCAGGTAGTGGACCGAATTATCACCAACCTGCACCTTCCGTGCTCGTCGCATCTAGTTCTTGTTTCGGCTTTTGCCTCCCGGGAGTTTGTTCTGCAGGCCTATGCTTATGCGATCAGGGAAAAATTCCGTTTCCTTAGTTTTGGCGACGCAACCTTAATTATCTAACTTAACTTAAACACCGATTTTCGCGCTGGGTTAACCGTCACATAACAACAAGAGTATCCCGGCAGGCCGGCGCTACTTGAACTGCAAGGTCAGCCCGGTGCCGCCCAGCCAGGGAAGGTTTGAGGCAGGTGCTGCCAGCGGACGGACAGCCCGTAGGCACCATTCTAATCTTTGCCGGTATGCTCCTGTACGGTTTTCTGACCGGATTTGCCACCCTAGACGCTAACTTTTTTCTTCAGAGTCTGGCGGTAGCGCTAACCTTTGTTATTGATTACCGGCGCCTCGCTCCATGCCTCGTTCCGTGCCGGCTTCGGAACCCTCACCGGCTTCTTCGGCGTGAAAAACACCATATTGTTTAGCCCGTTCAGGAAGGCACCAGTAACCATGCAAATGGAAAGATTTCGACCATATTTGCTGAATTCTTCCGGGTCTTCTTCGCCGCGTTATTGTAAAAGCTGGCACAAGGTAGACCTTGTGATTTTAGATGAGTTGGGATATATTAGGCTTGGGCTGGGTAGACCGCTTCTGCTTCAATGCTGCGCGGACCGCTATAAACGGGGCAGCACCGTAATCGCCTCCGGTCTGGTATTTTCTCGCTGGGGGGAGGTGTTCGGTCGCTCGATCTTGTAAGGAGTGAAACGCATGAGCAAATGGCCTAAGCATGTGACGATAAAAGAAGTCGGCCCTCGCGACGGCTTGCAAAACGAGCCAACAGTGATTGCGACGGAAGATAAAATTGTCTGGATCAACCAGCTGTCGAAAACAGGGCTTACGTATATTGAAATTACATCGTTTGTTCATCCGAAATGGATTCCGCAACTGGCCGATGCCTTCGATGTGGCAACTAACATCGAGCGAGTTCCAGGCGTTACGTACGCAGCGCTTGTCCCAAACCAAAAAGGGCTCGAAAAGGCGCTCGCAGCCCAAGTCGATGAAGTATCCGTATTTATGTCAGCAAGCGAAACACATAATCGAAAAAATATTAATAAATCGATCGACGACACGTATTCAGTGCTGGCGGAAGTCGTTCATGAAGCGAAATCCGCCCCAAAAACGGTACGGGGCTACCTTTCGGCCGTGTTCGGCTGTCCGTACGAAGGGGCTGTTTCGGTCGATCAAGTGATCAGCGTATCAGAAAAACTATTTGAAATGGGGATTGATGAACTTTCTTTTGGAGACACGATCGGTGTTGCCAATCCCCGTCAAGTAGAAAAGGTGCTTGATTCATTATTAAAGCGATTTCCAAAAGAAAAGTTGGCGATGCATTTTCACGACACACGCGGCACCGCCTTAGCGAACGTACTTGTTTCATTAGAGATGGGAATCACTACCTTTGACAGTTCGCTTGGCGGATTAGGCGGCTGCCCGTACGCTCCGGGAGCGTCGGGAAATGTCGCGACCGATGATTTATTGTATATGCTTTGCGGCATGAACATTTCAACCGGTGTGGATCGCGAACAATTAACGGAAGCAGCGTTATTTATTCAAAATAAAATCGGGCGAACGCTCAATAGCCATCATTTACTAGCGATCTCTTCATGCTGCTCTTAGTTGAAAGGGGGGCTCTCTTGATGCTAGAGTCGATTCTTTACGCTGTAGAGAATGGGATTGCGATGATTACACTCAATCGTCCGCAAGCAGCGAATGCGCTATCGGTTGCGATGCTCACCGAGCTGCAGCACACGCTGCAGCAACTAAAGTTTGAGCGGACCATTCGCTCGGTGATCGTCACTGGAAGCGGAGAAAAAATATTTTGTGCGGGAGCAGATTTAAAAGAGCGGGCGGGCATGAACGAAACAGAAGTGCGAAAAACGGTTATGCTCATTCGTGAGACGATCAATGAATTCGAACAGCTTCCGCAACCCGTCATCTGCGCGATCAACGGTTCAGCGTTCGGAGGCGGCCTAGAGCTCGCATTAGCTTGCGATATGCGTCTTGCCGCTGACCAGGCCCAGCTTGGATTAACAGAAACATCGCTTGGTATTATTCCAGGAGCCGGCGGTACGCAGCGGCTGCCGCGGTTGATCGGCAAAGGAAAGGCGAAAGAATTGATTTTTACGGCTCAGTGCATTACGGCAGCCGAAGCAGCGCAAATCGGGCTCATTGAGCATGTGGCGCCGCGCGAGCAGCTGATGGAAAAAGCGATTGAGCTCGCCCAACAAATCGCCCAAAACGCACCAATTGCCGTCGCGCAAGCCAAAATGGCCATCAACCGCGGGCTGGAAGTCGATTTATATTCAGGATTGAAAATCGAACAAATGGCTTATGACATCACCATTCCAACAAAGGACCGTTGGGAAGGGTTGCAAGCCTTTAAAGAAAAGCGGAAACCGATCTACAAAGGGGAATAGGGGGAACGAAATATGCAATCAAACCATGCCGTTAACGGACAAGGAAAAGCATTAACAGAAACATTTATCAAAAAAATTGAACAAGGCGGGGATTTGAAATACCATCAAAAAAATGCCGAACAAGGAAAACTGTTCGTGCGCGACCGGCTTAAGTTGCTGTTTGACGACGGAATGCAATTTGAAGATGCATTGTTTGCCAACTGCCTCGCAGACGGCCTTCCTGCCGATGGCGTCGTTACAGGAGTTGGAAAAATCAACGGGCAAACGGTATGCGTCATGGCCAACGATTCTACAGTAAAGGCGGGATCGTGGGGGGCTCGCACGGTCGAAAAAATCATTCGCATCCAAGAAACAGCGGAAAAACTTCGTTGTCCGATTTTATACTTAGTCGACTCGGCGGGAGCACGCATTACGGACCAAATTGAAATGTTCCCGGGCCGTCGCGGAGCAGGGCGCATTTTTTACAATCAAGTGAAATTGTCCGGAAAAGTGCCGCAAATTTGCTTATTATTCGGACCATCCGCGGCAGGTGGCGCCTACATTCCAGCCTTTTGCGATATCGTCATCATGGTTGAAGGGAATGCGTCCATGTATTTAGGATCGCCGCGTATGGCTGAAATGGTCATCGGAGAAAAAGTAACGCTTGAAGAAATGGGCGGCGCGCGCATGCATTGCACGGTATCGGGCTGCGGTGATGTGCTTGTCAAAACCGAAGAAGAAGCAATTCAGTTTGCGCGTAAATATTTAGCTTATTTTCCGGCGAATTTCAGTGAAAAACCGCCTGTTAGTGCAGCAAAACCGCCAAAAACGTTTGAAAAATCAATTGAAGACATTTTGCCGGCTAATCAAAATGCACCGTTTAATATGTCTGACTTAATTGAACGCTTTATTGACGAAGGTTCGTTTTGCGAAATTAAAAAATGGTTTGCGCCTGAACTTATTACAGGCCTTGCCCGTCTGAACGGTCAACCGATCGGGATTATTGCCAACCAGCCGCGCGTTAAAGGCGGCGTGTTATTCCATGATTCCGCGGATAAGGCGGCGAAATTTATTACCCTTTGCGATGCGTTCCATATTCCGCTTTTATTTTTAGCGGACGTTCCAGGTTTTATGATCGGCACAAAAGTCGAGCAGGCGGGTATTATTCGCCACGGTGCGAAAATGATTTCGGCAGTGTCAGAGGCCACCGTTCCGAAAATTTCAGTTATCGTTCGAAAAGCGTACGGTGCCGGTCTTTATGCAATGGCAGGGCCATCGTTTGAACCGGATTGCTGCTTAGCGTTTCCAAATGCGCAAATTGCCGTCATGGGGCCAGAAGCGGCCGTTAATGCGGTGTATGCAAATAAAATCGCTGAGCTGCCGCAAGAGGAGCGCGCTGCGTTTATCGAACAAAAAAGGGAAGAATATCGCCGTGATATCGATATTTACCGTTTAGCTTCCGAAATGGTGATTGAAGGCATTATTGCACCGAACTCGCTTCGGGAAGAACTCATCCGCCGCTTCGATGCATACATATCGAAACATATGACCTTTTCTGAACGAAAACATGGCGTGTATCCAGTATAGACATAATGGACTGGCCCCGCAGTATTAAAATTAACACTCTCCACCAAGTGAATTTGATTTGTTTATTATTTTGGTTCATATCAGTTTTAACAGCGATACCTTTTTCTCGCCGAAGTTGTTCATGCTTCCGACCTCCATCTGCTTTCTCCGGCATGGATATGGCCTGGGTTCACCACCGGTTCACTTCGTTAAACTGGTGCGGTTACAACCGCCTCAGGGCGGCTGTTCCCCCGCACCCACGTGGAGGGGCTCTCGCGTGAAGGAAGCGGGTGGCTGTATATCAACCGCGGCCTGGGGCACGTCTACCTTCCGGTCAGGTTTTTGGCACGCCCCGAAGTCACCGTTATCACCATGCGGCGGGACGAGGCCGGTTGATACCGCAACCGGCCTCGTCCCGCCGC
>JAGUZX010000110.1 GCA_020060545.1 Desulfovibrio sp.
CCAGGGCTTCGCGGTCGCGCGCAGCAAAAGGCGGCGTGCCGGGGCTGCGCAGCGCCAGGGCCGCTTCCCGCAGTTTCTCCCAAAGGGTGGAGCCGCCCGGCTGCTTCGATAGCAGGAAGAGGCCTTCGTCGGAGAGACGGCCGGCCGGGGATCGCAAAAAGGCGGCCAGGGAGAGGTCATCGGCGGAGTTGGTCAGGAAGCTTAGCAGGTTGCCCAGGTCGACGATCTCCTGGCGCTGGAAAAAGCCCCGGCCCCGCACTACCGTGAAGTCGATGCGGTTCAGCCGCAGCGCCTCTTCGTAGGTTTTGAGCATCGTGCGCCGGTTGAGCAGGATGGCCACGGCGGGCAGCCCCTGCCGGGCTCTCTCCCGGACCCGGTCGTATTTTTCATCGTCTCCCAGGAACACCTCTTTGATCTTTTCGACGATCAGCAGGGCTTCTTTGAAATGAGCGCTTAACTCTTCAGCGCCGGCCCCGCGCCCCGCCTCGCTGCTGCCCGCCTCCTGGCCGGAAAGGGCGCCGGGCGTTTCCCGGGAAGCGCTGCCGGCGGCGGCTTCCAGCGGGGTTTGCAGCGTTTCGGCCAGCGCATTTGAGAGCGCTTCGTCGTCTCCTGCGAAGCTGCTGTCCGCCAGCAGCAGCTCCACGCTGCCCGCCGCCCGGTTGCCGCGGCAGAGCAGGCGCTGCGGCCGGGCGTCGTAGTCTTCGTAGAAATCTTTGGAGAGAAGGTTGTGGAAAAAGAGGTTGAAAAAATTGATCGGCGCCGCCGCCGAGCGGAAATTGTCGGCGAAGACAATCTCGCCGGCCCGGGGGTCGCCGCCGCCGCTGTTTGGGCCGATTTTTTCCCGGTATTCCGCGGTGTAATCTTTCCCGCCTTCCAGGAGCAGTTCGAAGGGTTGCATGTGGCGGCCGCCGCTTTCGTTGGCCTTGATCAGTTCCCGCCTCACCCTGGAGAAGAGGCGCACGTCGCCGCCGCGGAAGGAGTAAATCGCCTGTTTTTCGTCGCCCACGATGAATAACCTGGGGTTAACCAGGGTGCCGTCGGGGCCGGCGGCGATCTTCCTGATAATGCGCCACTGTAGCTCGTTGGTATCCTGGAACTCGTCCACCATCAGGAAGAGAAAACGCTCGCGCAATTCGTCCAGGATGGGCCGGTGCTTCTCTTCCGTGATCAGGTGGAGCACTTTGAGCTGCAGGTCCTGGAAATCGAGGTAGTTCTCGCGGGCCTTGTCATCGTGGTAGTTTATCAGACAACAGCGGGAGAGGCTGGCCAGGGCTTGCAGCAGGGCGAATCCTTCGCTTTCGTGGCTCTCCACCAGGGCCAGCTCTTCCAAGTCGAATGTTTTCATCAGGTAGCGCAGGGTGGTAAAGATCCCTTTCAGCTCTTCATAGGCAGCTTCGTGCCAGGCTTCGGAGGGCTTGCCGGAGAGCTTCAGGTTGGCCGTGATTTCAGCCTTGATTTTGCGCACCGTGGCTTCATCGATGCCGGTGAAGGCGGCGGGCGCCAGCGCTTCGCGTAGCTGCGGGATCAACCGCAGCAGGTTGTCTCGCTTGCGGCACAGGGAGGAGCCGTCGTCCGGGACCTCCGCCGCCAGCTCTTTCAGCATTTCCAGGCAGCGGGGCAGTTCGGCGCCGCGGTGCAGTTTAAAGGCCATCTCCCGCAGCGCGCAGTCGCGGTATATCGCGAGCCGCTCCAGGTAGCCCGGCAGATCCAGCTCCAGGAAATCGTTGAGCCAGGGGCCGCTGTCCTCCCGCTTCTGGATCATGGCATAGACGGCGTCGGCGATGGTCCCCTTTGAATATTCGCCGCCCAGCACGTGGATATCCCGGTTGTTTTTATCAACGGCCAGCTCCCTGATGGTGCGGTTGATACTCTTGCGCAGGAAAAAGACCTTCTCCGTCTCGTCCAGGACCCGGAAATAGGGGTCGATGCCCGCCTCGATGGGGTATTCGCGCAGCAGGGCGGCGCAGAAGGCGTGGATGGTGCTGATGTAGTTGTGGAAAAAGGTATCTTTGAGCTTCTGAAAATGCGGCTCGCCGGTTTTGGCCAGGGCGCTGTCGATGGCGTTGTAGATCCGCTCTTTCATCTCCACCGCCGCCTTGTCAGTGAAGGTAACCACGAGCAGGCGGTCCAGGGAGAGCTTTTCCCGTCCCAGGATCTTCACGATGCGGCGGGTGAGTACCTCGGTTTTACCGGTGCCGGCGCCCGCCGTTACGGCGAGGTTGCGCCGGTAATCGGTGGCCAGGTGCTGGTGCAGGGTGGGAAAGAATATGGACGTCATTTATTCTTGAGGCCTCCTCTCGGCGGCACTTCAGAAAATCTCCGACACCAGGTGGACCTGTTCCCCGGCGGCGGCATCCATGCTGTAGGCGCGTTTCAGCCGCTCCAGGCGCAGCTGGTCCTTGCGGCAGGCCCGCTGGAAGGAGCAGCTGTTACAGCTCTGCTCCGACTCATGGCCCAGCGGCAGGTGAAACACGCCGCTTTTGATCAGCCGGTGGAGTCGCAGCAGGTGCTGTTGAATCTTCCACAGCGCCGCGGCGAACTCTTCCCGGCTGTAGAAGCCCTCCCGCTGCCCGGAAAAGACGGGCTGCACCGGCGAGGTCTGATCCCGGCGGGTTGCCCTGATTTCGTCCATGGCGAAATAGCCGCCGCGCCGCAAGTTCTTCGCATTTTTCACCAGGTAGAGCCCGGCGCCTGCCGCCGGCAGATGGACCCGCCGCTCCGCCGCGTAATTTTCACACAGCAGCACAGCCAGGGGAAGGTCGAAGCGCAGACCCCGGCTGATCCGCTTCGGGTCGCCGGGCGGCGCGGCGGTATAGAAGTAAGGGAGCAGGTAATCGCCCGCTTCCGTGATGTCCACCCGGTCCAGCTCCAGCCCGATCTCCAGTTCGCCCTGCAGCGTTACCGTACCTGTGACACCTGCCCAAAAGGGGCGCAGGTAGTCGGGCCCTTCCGTCTCGTAGTCCAGAAAAGCGCGCAAAAGCCCCGGCCGTCGGGCCGCCGGGTCGTCCAGGCGGGCGGTAAGGCTGTTTATAAAGCGAAGCCGGAAGGCGTCGCTGTCTCCCTGCTCCCGCTCCAGTTCCTGAAGATGCTTCCTGGCCAGTTCTTGGAGCAGCTGCGGCGCGCTTTCGGGTATACCCCCGGCGGCGCAGGCGGCCGCGGTGTATTCTTTCAGGATGGCGTGCGCCAGGCGCCCGGCCTCCGCCGTATCCGGATGGTAGTCCGGCTCCCGCCTCAAGCGCAGGATGTCGTCAAAGAAGAAGCGCATCGGGCAGGTAGCGTAGCGCTCCAGGATCGCGGGGGTGAAGTTGATCTCCCGGATAATTGCGTCCAGCAGCGCTGCGGCGGCGGAGGCGGACGCTGCGGTTCTGGCGGCCCCGGTGACAGTTGCAGCTCCGGAGATCCCGGCAGCCTCCCGGGTCGGGGCGAGGGCAGGCCAGAAGATGCCGTCAAATTCCGAAAACGACGCTGCGCTCAAGGTCAGGCCGTCGAAGCGTAGCATCGCCGTGATCTTTTGGTAGAGCGCCTCGTCTTCCGCTGCCAGCTCTTTGAGCAGTGGCAGGGCTTGCTCGTAAGCGCGGTCAACCTGCCTGGCGATCCACGAAAGCTTTTCCCGCCGGCTGTAAAGCCGGCTGTCACCGGTATTGGCCTGCCCGGCGCCCGCCGCCTCCGGCGGTGTCCCGGCCCACTGACGCATCTCTTTCAGAAAAGGCGAAGGCGGCAGCTTTTTCCCCTGGTCTGAAAGGGGGCGGGAGAGATACAGCCCCCGGGTCGTGGAGCGGACCAGCTGGTAAAAACGATTGCGGCCGTGGTCCACGCTGGTGTAGAGGTTGCTCAGCCCCAACCCCTCTTTTTTCGGCTGGAGAAAATTGAACTCTTCCCTGGCGGGGAACTCCCCGTCTACCATGCCGCAGATAAAGGTGTAAGGCCACTGGCGGTATTGTCCCCGGTCCGCGGCCTGGATGGTGACCTCGTCACCTGCTGCGGGGGAGGCGAACTCTGCCGCGGCAATAATGGCCTCGTTCATCAAGCGCGTAAATGCGCGCACCAGCTCAACCAGGGGCGGCTTTCCGGCGGTCGGCCCGCCTGTGCCGGAAGGCGGCTTGGCCATCTCTGTCAAGAGCTGCTCCACCCGCTTAAGGACCGCCATGTCTCTGGCCGCGATGTGCGCCTCGCGGGAGCCGGCGCCTGCGCCGGTGTTAATGTTTTCGGCGATACGAAACCGTTGCAGAAGCCCCCGTAGCGCCCCGGCGAATTCCGCGCCGCTCATGCGGGTCTGCCAGGCATCCAGCCGCTTCTCCGCCTGCGCCTGCAGGTAGGCCTGAATTAAATAGCGGCAACGGAACTCTTCCTGTGCCGGGCCGATTTCTTTCGCCAGGCCGTCCAGGTAGCGCTTCATCACCACCGCCTGAGGGGTCCCCGGGGCGGGTTTGACGCTCCGGTAGGCCACGGCGCGCAAATTTTTCAGGAAGTTGTAATCGAGGCTGTAAGATTCGCCCGGCTTGATTAACCGCGGCAGCCTCTCCCCGGGCAGGTACGCCGCCGACGCTTTTTCCTGGAACTCGAGCAGGCAGGCGGATGTAATCTCCGCGGTGAAGCTGACATAGGGCGAAGCAAAGATCTTTTCACGCAGCGGGTAAGGATTGGGGCTGATGCTTTGGGTCGCCAGATGCAGAATCAGGGCCGCCAGAGGGAAACGCATTAGCGGGACACCCTGCTCCAGGCTAAAGGGGATCCCGTAATCGGGGAAAACTTCCCCGATTACGGCGCTGTAGAGCCGGTACGCGGGGGCCGCAATCCGGATATCCCGCAAAGGCACGCCCGTTTCGGCCAGGCGCCTGATCCGGCGCGCCATGGCGGCGACCTCCAAAACGCGGCTGTTTGCATCGGTAATAACGACCGCTTCATGCCGTTCAGGCGGGCCAACGCTGTGCCTGGATTTGGCGCCAGGGTCCATTTCCGGCCGTTCCGGTTTGAACAGCGCCCGCGCCGCGGCGGCAAAAAAGCTGTCCTCGGGCGGCGGCTGTTCGTGACGCACGGCCGCAGCGTCCAAACGCTTAATCAGGGCGGCTATACTTTTATGTATACGAGTCGATTGCTCCGACGCGGCGCTGTCGTGGCAGAAGAAGAAAAAGGCGCTGTTTGCATGCTTGAAAACCGTGAAAATAAATTCTTCCTCCAGCGGGGTTACATGGTCGAACCCGAATAAGATCACTTGTTCGTCTTTCCCGCAGCCGGGCAGGCCGTTTAGATCGCCCGCGCCGGCGAGGGTGATCAGCTCCTCCAGCGCGCTTCTCAAGTCGAAACCGTGCGAGGGGAGCCTCTGTTCGTATTCCCGGTGGATTTTGACCAGGTCTTTTTCTTTGAGAGAAAGCTGCTCCGTTTTCAGCCCGGCGATAGCCTGCCTCAGATCTACCAGGGAGGTGCTGCGGAATCCGTGGATAAAATCGGTTAAGACCTTGACGTAACTCTGCTTGTAGCGCTCAATATTCAAGTAAGGGGTGAGGCTGTCACTGATAATGGCGCCCAGGATTGATTCGGCTTCTTTACGCGAGAGGATTCCTTTGCCGCGGCGTTTTTTGACATAACCCGCCAGGCAATCCGGGATGGTTTGAATATCTCTTATCCCCGGGCCGGAAAGAGCACCGGCGATCCGGCCTTTGTCCTCGCCTTCGGGTATAATTACAAGCGAAAGGTTGTCCGCAAACAGGCTGTCCTTCAGCGACTGAAACTGGTGCCAGGCCTCCATCTGGCAGGTCACGATCCGGCCCATACGGTCTCCTTCTTGCGCCCCGCCGGCTTCCGGGGAGGGGTGGCGCAGGCGGCAAATTGTTTGGCGCATATCATATCCTTATTGAATTATACCATATCCTGCCCGGCCAACAGCCGCCCGCCGCGCGTCAAGATCAGTCCGGATCTGCTTCATGAACCTCTCAATGGTCACCTTGGATATGCAATCAAAAATATCGCGGCGCAGGGCAGGATTGTGCCGCTTTTTGTTGTACTATCAAAGACACTGTAAAATCACCCATTTATTGGCTATCCGGCCGGAAGGGGGAGGAAACACTTGACCCGGCCCGGGCCTGGCCGGTGCTGCAGCCTCTCCTCGATGGAAGAAAAATCCCCCCGGCCTCTCCTTTGGGAAGGGGGGAGTCAGGCCAAATGTTAGCCGGCGTGATGCTTGCGGTTGCTGTCGCCTTCAACAGCTTTGCCGGCCTGGCCCGAGGTTATCTCTCTAGCTCTGGAAAGGATCCCGGGCATGCGGCGCATCTGGGTAAGTTTGTGTGACAAAATGGCCCCGTCCCCATTGTCACAGTGAGAGGATGACGGTAATTGTATCGGCATCGGTGATGAGCGTATCCTTGGGGATGGATTGATCGATGACGATGCCCCGCTCAACTTCTTCGCTGTGTTGAAAATCGTAGAGGACTTTGAGCCCAATTTGCTTGCTCAGCAGCTCGACCTGTTCTTTGTTCATACCGCTGAAATCGGGCGTGACGAGCCGCATCCCCTTGGAGATGACGACCGCAATCATCGTGCCTGTATTTACGAGGTCGCTTCTGATGGACTGGCTGATAATGGTGCCGGCAGTCCCCTTCTCGCCGTACGCTTCGGCAAAGGCCAGGCTGATATTCGCCCCCCTGGCGTTGACATCTTGCTGCCATTTTAAGATCTCCAGTTTGGTTTTGCCGATAAAGCTTTGGACTTCGACCCTGCCGAGCGAATAGTAAAGCCTGATAGTTTCGCCTTCCGCGATCGTTTGGCCTGCGGCTTTACTCTGGTCGTAGATTTTCCCCGGTTGGTGGGAGTCTGTGTACCGGTCCAGGATCGTCAGGGTGATATTGCTTGCTTTGGCCCAGGCCGAAGCCTCGTCTTTGAGCATGGCGGTGAAATTGGGCACGGTGACCGGTTTGCCTTTCGAGATGACGACGGTGATGCGATCGGTTCTTTTTATTTCCGTGCCTTTTTTGATGCTCTGTGAAACCACCGTCCCCGCCGAAATATACTGGTCAAAAGCTTCGGCCAGCGTTATGGTGACGCCGTTTTCAGCTCCCCATTGCAGGACCGCCGCGGCTTTTAGATTCGCAAAATCGGCCACGATTACTGTTTCCGACAGCGCCGCCGAACCTCTCGAGACGGTGATCGTGACCCTGTTTTTTCTTTTAAAAAGCTCCTCCGTGCCGTCGGTCAAGCTGTAACTGATGACCTGGTTTTCGGCCACGACATCGCTGTAGGTTGTTTCGACCCGGACGCCCGTCAATTTATGCTCGCTGATCCAGGCTTCAACTTCACCAAGCGTCATCGCCTTCAGGTCGGGGAAGGCGATCACCTCTTCCGGATCGGGCCCCAGCGATACGATCACGGGGAGGATGGTGTTCTTTTTAATATTGCGGCCCGGCAGGACATCCTGTGCCAGGATGGTTTTCTCGGGGACGGCAAAAGAATACTCGTTTTTCACGGCCAGGGTAATCCTGTTCTTTTGGGCCCAAAGATAGGTATCCTCCAGGGACATGCCGGCAAGGTCCGGCACGCTGACTCTTCCGGTTAGCGCGGTGATCGCAAACGCGGCGGCAATTAAAAGGATAACCACGATGCCGAGCGTGAGCAGCTTTTTGGTTTTACCGCCGTTATGGATATACTCAAACTTTTCTTCCGCAAAACTTTCAGGCTTGCCCGTTTCGGCTATCGATTCCAAAAAACTCTTTTTTTCCGTCATCGTCCGTCACTCCTGGCGCGCTATTTTTCCACCGGTACCAGTTTGCCGTCTTTCAGCCTTAAAACGGTATCGCTCTGTCTGGCCACATCATCCGAGTGCGTGGCGATGATGATTGTTTTGCCGTATTCGTAAGCGAGCGTTTTGAACAAGGAGATGATTTCTTTCTCCGTTTCGGTGTCCAGCGCCCCCGTCGGCTCGTCCGCCAGGATCAGGTCTACATCCTTGGCCAGGGCGCGCGCCACCGCCACGCGCTGCTGCTCCCCTCCGGAGAGGTTTGTCACGATCCGGTCGGCCTTTGATTTGACGATGCCGACAGTGGCCAGTATTTTATAGGCGAGTTCCTTCCTGTTCCCCGGCGCCTTTTTGTCGCTAATCATCATGTCTGTTTCCACGTTTTCCACACCGGTTAAATAATCCATCAAGTTGTATTTTTGAAAAACGATGGCCACCTTGTTGCGGCGAAACTTGGTGTAACCCAATTTTTTGATATCCTCACCCTGGAACTTGATGCAGCCCTTTTCCGGCTGATCCAGGGCGGAGGCAATCGCGAGCAGGGTGGATTTGCCGCTGCCCGAAGGCCCCAAAATGGTGTAAAAGCGCCCCTTTTCAAAGTCATAACTTAAGCCGTTCAGGATTACCCGCTTCTTGCCGCCGTCCACATAACCGTAATGAATGTTTTCCAGTTGAAATATGGTTTCGTTCACGGAAAGCCCTCCCTTCTAATAATCCTGCAGGATTCGCTTCGGGTTGTATCGCATAATCACCGACAGGGGGATGCTGGCGCCGGCCAACACCAGCAGCAGGCTGACGAAGAACAGGTTGCCCATGACGGAGGCGTTGATCGAAACATCAAATTCGGCGGCGACACTCTCCATGTCCACCTCGCCGTATATGGAAGAAAGGTTCCGTCCCGCCAGGAATCTTGGTTGAAAACCGGCCACGGGCGCCGTGCCGCCGGTGCTGCCGACAAAGCTGTTTTCCGCCAGCAGCTGATTCTCCACGATCCAGTCGCTCACTGATTGAGAAACGATGTGGCTGGACCCGACGGAGATGCCGAAGGCGATAATCGCGACAATCACGATTTCGATAATAAACTGCGAAACAATCCCCATCTTGCTTTCACCGCTTGAAAGCAGGAGGCCGATCTCGAATTTGCGGTCCCGCACGAAGATCGTCACGACCGCTAAAATAATCGCGGCGCCGGCGATTAAAACGACCCAGATCAAGATGGAGGTAATGAAAGAGATTAAATCTAGGGGCCTGGTCAAAGATTTATATTGATCGTCATTGGAGTATAAGGAATGATATTCCGAGGTCAAATAGGGCGATGCTTCCTGCTTGAAAGCTTCGACATGGTTGGGGCTGTCCAATATGTAGACAATGCTGGCGGTAGTGTTGTCGGTATTTCCGGTATTGTTGATTTTATTGGTCACCGCCAGCGAGGTATAGATCGTGTTTACATTGAATCCGTCTTCAACGGCCTCATAGATGCCCACCACTTCGTAATCGATTGCCGTTGCGCCGGTATTATCCGTACTGCCTTGCCCCTGCCTGCCTTGCATCGGCAGATAAAAAGCGGCGCCGGTCAGGCTGATGGTGTCGCCCACCCGCAGGCCATTTTTCAGCGCGATGTCTTGGGAAATGACGACAACGGAGTCTCCATTTAAGAGATTTTGCTGCGACAATAAGCTGCCGCCCGACAGCTTCACTTTTCCCATTGCCAGATCGAGCGGGGCGGTTTGATTCGAGCCGACCAGGACAAATTCGCTGGCGCTTCTCTGGAACCCGCCGCCGGTTTGCTGTGTTTCCGCGGGTTCGATCCCGTCGGAATTGGCGTTGGCGTATTCGGTAATGAAATAGCTTTGGACGTACCTGTTGGCCGCGATCTTTTCGGCTACGCTCAGCGATAAAGCCGGGGGGCGCACGGCTCCGCCCACCATGGCCGGCAGCGCCGAGGTGAAGTCCATCCTGTACTCGACAACCCCCCCCATCTGGTTTCTGATGTAATTCTTTGATTCGACAATGCTGTTTTCGATTATGTAACCGGTGAAAGCTAAATTAAAAACGATCAAAAAGATTACAAAAAGCATCACCGTTTTCAGCGGCCTTCGAACCAAGCTTTTCATACCGTGGAGAAGCATTCTCATGGCGGTCCCTCCTCGCAAAATTCATGCCTGCCGTTATTGTTGCACAAAAATGTGGTAAAAGATAAAATAGTTTGTGAAATTTGTGTGAACCGGAAAAAAATCTATCAATGCGGCCGGTGGGAAAAGGGCGGGCGGTTGAAGCCGGCAAGCGAAGCGGAGCAGTATGCAGGCGGGCTGTTGGGGGGGCGCGGCCCTGTAATCATGCAGGCGAGAACGGGGCTGGTTTTAAGGCAGGCAAAATTCTTGGGGAGGCGCGGATAAGATTCAATTATGAGAGGGGTATTTCGACGAGCCACTCCGACAACTTGCCGGAGGTGGCGTCGGCTGCGGCTGTTTTGCGCAGATAGTCCAGATCGAGGGAGTTATGGTGCACTTTGAGCATGCGCAAGCCCCACTCGCAATCGGAGGAGGAACGCCAGTGGACGCAGGCGCGCAGACGGTCCAGAATAATGTCTTCAATACCGATTACATAGAGGTGCCTGCCGCTGGGCAGGTGAATTTTAATAATGCGCTCTTTATCTGCACCGGCCAGAACAGCGCTTGGAATTTCAATCGCCACTTCCAGTTCGCGATGGTAAAAGTGCCGGCCTTCCTGCACAAAACCAAGCCGGGTAAGGATATCCTTTGCAAGGTCACGGCGCTGCATAACCAGGTCGATGTCAAGGGTAGTGTAATGCCCCCTGGTGTAGATTTCTACGGCCAGGCCGCCGACCACTATCGGTGTTACGCCATGAGGCTCTACGAGAGCGGTAAATATGGCGACAGTTTCGGTCATCACCTCGTAGCGGTTTTTGCCGGCCAGTCGGGCTAAGGTTTGTTTTTCATGTTCAATCGAATTCACAATACCACTCTCTTTGACTAATAATCTTGACCTTGCCCCGGGCCAGGTCGGCTTCCCACTTTCGTTTGCAGAGAAGATCCAGGATCTCCTGCTCCTCTTTATCCCTTGGGCGGCGCCGCACTGCTCTCTCGCGGCGGTGCCGGGCCAAAGCCCGGTTAGCTGAAGGCATCTTTTCCCTTATTTTTTTTTCCAGATCGCCGCTTTTCCATTCACGCATCAGGATCACCTAAACTATTACCTGTTTATGACAATAATACCATAACCGTGCTTCCGTAACAACCCCTAACCATGTCCCTCAACCGAAAGCGCGCGGGGCTGAACTGGACATTCCTCGTTTGGTATCGATGCAATCCCTAGAAATATTTAACCAGGCGGGGGTTGTCCGTGATGCCGGGGATGCGCCCGCGCTTGGCGACCGGCTTCCCCTCGATTTCCTTTAAATCCATGGTCATGTCGATGGCCCGCGCGCCGGAGATAAAGCTGCCGACGCCGAAGGCGTCGGCGCCGGCTTCGGCCAGGACCGGGATGCGCTCGGCGGTGACGCCGCCGGAAACCAGGATGCGGACATGCCCGAATCCCGCCTGGTCCAGGCGCGCCCTTACCTCTTTGACCAGGCCGGGGGTGACGCCGCCCCTTTCGGCGGGGGTGTCCAGCCTTACCGCGTTCAGCCGCTCCCGCAGGACCCCGGCCACCCGCAGCGTTTCCTCCGCCTCGTCTTTGAAAGTGTCCACCAGGATAATGCGCGGGGCATCGCCGGGCATCACGCTGTCATACAGCAGCGCGGTCTCCACCGTATCGCCGATGATCAGGATGGCGGCGTGAGGCACGGTGCCGGCAGGTTCCCGGCCCAAAAGCTTGGCGCCCAGGATGCAGCTGCAGCCGGCCGCGCCGCCGATTACGGCCGCCCGCTCCATGACCGGGGCGACGGCGGGGTGAAGGTGCCTGGCCCCGAAGGAATAGACCGGTTTTTCCCCGGCCGCTTCCCGGCAGGCCCTGGCCGCGGTGGCCCAGCCGCTGGCGCTGGCCAGCATCCCCAGGATCACGGTCTCATAAAAACCGTAGGCGTCGTAAGGGCCGCTGATGCGCGCCACCACTTCCTTCGAAGCCATGGCGGCCCCTTCTTGGAGTGCCCAGAGCGAGACTTCCCTGTTTTTGAGCAGGCCGGCGACCTCTTCAATCCCGGCCAAAACGCCCTCCCGGCTGCAGAAGATCTCGGCGGTGGCTGAAACGCTCTCCCTGCCGGCGCGGCGGAGCAGTTCCCTGGTGCGGACAAAGTAAAGGTCGGTGGTAGCGCCTTTGATTATTTCTTCGTGGGAGGCGCTGTGCAGAATCCGTTCTTTTTCAATTTCGAGCTCCCTGATCTCTTGCACGTTTCTCAGCTCACGCATGCGGTGACTCACCCCTCCAATGCGGCGTTCAACCCGGCGCCCGGGTTAAGATACGGTTACCCCGAGGGTTTTGGCCATTTCTTTCAACGCAAACTCGTGCGCTTCCGGGTCGAAGGAAGCGACGCAGTCACTGCGGACGGTTACTTTGTAATTGAGCATGCGGGCGTCGGCGGCGGTATAGAGAACGCAGATCTGGGTGCAAACACCGGCCAGCTCCAGTTCCGTAACGCCAAGTTCCCGCAAGGTTAAGTCCAGATCGGTGCCGAAAAAGGCGCTGTAGCGCCGCTTGTACACCATAAAGTCTCCCTCCCGGGGAGCAAGTTCGTCAACGACCTCGCCGCCCCGCGCCCCGGCCAGGCAGTGGGGCGGAAACATCTCGAACTCGGCGTCACCGGGCCGGTGCCTGTCCATGATATAGATGACCGGGCCTCCCTGCGCCCGCTGCTCCTGGAGCCGGGAAGATAGATTGGCGACGATATTTTTCGTGTCTCCGATGCAAAGGGCGCCTTCCCGCTCCAAGAAGTCCTTCAGCATATCGATGATTAAAAGCGCCTTAACCATAGCATACCCTCCTGCAAGGTAAATTTGGTTTACCGGATGGTGCGCTGCTGCGGTAATCTTGTCCCACCCGCCTGAAAGGGGCAGCCCTTTCAATTTAATGGGACTGCGGGTTAATCTTATTTTATCAGCAAACGGGGAATTTTTGTAGGCAATACCGGGATATTTTTCAAAGTGGTTTAAGCCGGAGCAGGCCCCTTTTTGCTATTCCGGCGGGCCGATCTGCATGACCCAGATTTCCGTTTGCGCCGGCAGCTCTTTGCCGGTAAGGCGGATCGTGCTTTCCTGGTGCAAAACCGGGTAGGGCAGCTTGAGCGTCAGGAAGTCATCGAGGGTGGCGAGCATTCTTTCGGGGTAGGAGGCGGTGCGGTAGTGCATCGGTATTACCACCGCGGGAGCGAGCGCTTCGATTACCTGCAGCGCTTCCGCCGCGGGCAGGGTATAATAGCCGCCCACGGGAAGCATCAGGATGTCGGTGCGGCCGATGAGGGTAATTTCCGCTTCGCCCAGGGCGTGCCCCAGGTCGCCGAGATGGACCAGGCGCAGGTAGGGTGTTTCCAGGACAAAAATGCTGTTCTTGCCGAGCCAGGTTCCGCCCATGGGATCGTGGAAACTTTTGACTGTGTACAAACGGCTTCCGTTAAATTCATAATTCAGTTCGTTCCAGTCGCCCTTTTCGGTCAGGCCGCGCAGGACCGCGGCCCCCGGAGCCGCTTGGTCAAAGTTGTGATCGAAATGCTCGTGGCTGATTGTGACCAGCGCCGCCGGCCGGTTGATTTGCCCGTAGCCGAGGCTGGGGCTGTAAGGATCCATCAAGACCGTGCTGCCGCATTCGATGAAAAAAGCCGCTTGCCCCAAATAAGTGATGGCGACCGGCTGTTCAACGGGCGCTTCCCCTTCCTCGTCGCTGCCAGGCGCGCCTTTTGGCGCAGAGCGGCACCCCCCAACCGCCGAAATCACCGTTAACGCAACCAGGGCCAGGGCCGCCGCGGCCATAATCGCTTTTTGCTTCGGCATCACCGACACCTCTCTTCATGATTTGCTTTTTTCAAAAACCCCTTCTTTGATTCTTATGCTGTTGCACCCGGTATAATCCCTGCAGGCGCGCTGCAGTTAAAAATTATGAGCTGGAGGCGATCCGGGCCAACTGCGGTCCTGCCGCGCGGCTCGTAAAACGAAGCAAAGGGCTGTCCGTTTGGACAGCCCTTTGAAGCCAGTTTAATTTCCGCCCGGCTTTTGATTTGTTACCGGGCGGCCCGGGCCAGGCCGGCTCTGGGATAGTCGGAAGAGCGCCGGAAAGGCCGTATCTTTGTTAGATCTCGATTACGGCACCTCCGGTAACCGCCTGGAGCTGCTGAAATGTGAGGGGAAGGACTGCGTGGGCGGAGCCCGCCGCGGCGTAAATGATCTGGAATCGTTCCATGGAGCGATCCAGGAAAATGGGCAGCTCTGTTTTAAGTGCAAAAGGGCAAACCCCGCCGACCCGGAAACCGGTCATTTCGACGACCTCTTCGGGGGTGGCCACCCTGGGTTTCCCGCCGCCCAGCAGGGCTTTCACCTTTTTCTGGTCCATGCGCATGTCGCCGGCGAGGACGAACAGGCCGTACCGCTCCCCGCAGCGGAAGAGGATCGATTTGGCGATCTGGCCCAGCTCCACCCCCAGCACCCGGGCGGCATCGGGGGCTGTCTCCGTCGTCTCCGGGTATTCAATGGGATTAAAGGAAGGGTCGAACGCTTGGACATAGGCGCGCACGCGTTCAACAGCCCGGTCTGGCGGCATTTTAGCACCTCCCCTTCAAGGTGACGGTGACACTTGGGGACGGGGCAATTTTGTCACACCGCTTGGATATATCTTAATTACCTTCATACCACGGCAGCTTTTTAAACCCGAAATGTGACAAAATTGCCCCGTCCCCAAGTGTCACCTACCACGGCAGCTTTTTAAACCCGAAATGTGACAAAATTGCCCCGTCCCCAAGTGTCACAGCATGCGCTGGTGCTCGCTCCTGAGCATACCGGTAGCTTTGCTTTCAAGCACCCGGTCCAGGGCCGTGAGCAAGACTTCCTTATCCCGGGACAAGACCGCTTTCAGCGGAAGATAGTTGGAGGCGTGATTGGCCCTGAAGACGCAATCGGTTAAGGAGAGCCCTTCCAGCATCCACTTGATCTCCCGGAGCAGCTCCCATGGGCCGAGCGGGGTAAACGACCCTTCCCGCTCCTGCCGGTGCAGGGCTGTTCCCGGCAGAATGATCAGGCTGAGCAGGCCCAGGTATTCCGGGTCAATTTCGTTCAGCAGGCGGGCGGTTTCGCGGGCATGCTCTTCCGAACCGTCAACGCCGGCCAAGCCGTTAATCACGGTTACCGAAAGCGGTATGCCGGCCTGTTTGGCCCGCGCCGCGCCCTCGATCATCTCCGGCGGGGTGGCCCCTTTTTTCACGGCGCGCAGCACGGCGGCGCTGCCGCTTTCAACCCCCAGGTAGATCAGGCCCAGTTTTAGGCGGCGCAGTGCCGAGAGTTCCTCGACCTCTTTTTGCAGCAGATCCTGGGGATTGCCATAGATTGCCACCCGCTCCAGAAGGGGAAAAGAGCCCTCCAGCGCCTGCAGGATCCGGAGCAGTTTGTCCGTGGCCATAGTCAAGGCGTTCCCGTCAGCCAGGAAGACCCTCCTGGTGTGGGGCAGGAAGCGGGAGGCCAACGCGATCTCCTGCTCGAGCTCAGCCGGGTCGCGCTCGCGGAATGGTTTTCGATTGTAGATGCCGCAAAAGCTGCAGCGGTTGTGCGAACAGCCGATTGTAGCCTGCAGGATCAGGCTGCCGGCTTCGCTGGGGGGGCGGTAAACGTCTCCTTCGTAACGGATCGGGAACACTTAAATCATCCTTCCGAGATTACTGCGCTTCTGTTCAATTGCATATTTTCTAATGCTATTATATCAGACGGAAATCCCGGCGAACCGGTTGAAAGCGTCGACGACCTGCAATAATTCCGGAGGGAGAATCGCCCGGACTGTGCCGGCGATTAAAGTGGGGATCATCCCGTAGTAGGCTTGAGCGATGCCCCCGGTGATGCAGGCGATGGTATCGCTGTCCCCGCCGAGCGAGATCGCCTTGCGAACCGCGTCCTCGTAATCGGCGGATTCCAGGAAGGCGATCACCGCCTGGGGCACCGAGCCCTGGCAGGTCTCGTCGAAGCGGTAGTGAGGGCGGATCTGATCCAGGGTCCGATCCAGGTCGTAAGCGAACTGATCCTGGAGATATTGCTTTATTTCCGGTTTGGGCCGGCCTTGCCGGGCCAGGAAGATCGCCGCCGCCGCCGCCCGGGCTCCCTTGATCCCTTCCGGGTGGTTGTGGGTGGCCGCGGCGCTGCGTTCTGCTTCGGCGAGGACATCGCCGAGCGTTTGGAAGGCAAAACCGACCGGGCTCACCCGCATGGCCGAACCGTTGCCGTAGCTGTTGTAGGGCGCCGTGCTCTCCGAGAAGAGCCAGCGCAAAAATGAGCCGCCGTAGCCGGCATCAGGGTAGCGCCGGCCGTACTCCTTGAAGGTCGCCGCGTAATCCTTGCCGTTGATGATGCAGTCGGCCACGGCCACGGTTAAAACGGTGTCGTCGGTATAGGTGGAACCCGGGTTGAACAGGTTGAAATCCGTTGTTTTGACATTGTTGAACTCGAAAACCGAACCGATGATATCCCCGGCGATAGCGCCAAGCATTTGGCTTGCCCCCTTCATTAGAGGTCCTTAACTGACTCCCGGCGCATCGGCGCCTGCGCCCGGCCTTTTTCTTTTTTAATCCCGGCCGCTGTAACCAGGCTTACACCCAGCACCACCATAACCGCTCCGGTGAGCTGTCCGGCAGCCAAAACTTCCCCCAGGATGATCACTCCACCGATTACCCCGAAGACGGGAACCAGGTTGAGAAAAGTGGTTGCCGTGGTGGAACTTAAGTTTTTCAGGGCGTAGAGGTAGAGGAAGAAGGCGGCTGCGGAGCAAAACAGACCCAGGTAAGCCAGGTTGAGCGTGACGGCAACAGTAAATTTCGTCCAATCGATACCCCGCGGCACGGCCAGGAGGCCCAGGAAGAACATACCGGTGAGCGACTGGTAAAAGTTAACGGTGAGGCTGCTGTAGCTCCGCAGCAGCGGTTCGTTAATCCTGGTATAGGCGACCCAGGCGCAGGCGGCCAGGAAAACCAGCACATTCCCTTTCATATTGGCCAGGGCCAAATCGTTGCCGCTGCCGAAGCGCACGATCAGGTAAACCCCGGCAAATGAAAGCAAAACACCCAGCCAGCGCTGCCCGGGTTGGCGCTCGGCAAAAAATAAGCGCCCGGCAATAACGTTGAGCACGGGGATAGTGGAAACGATGAGAGAGCCTGTGCCGGCGGTGGTAAAACGGAGCCCGTTATTCTCGAACAGGAAGTAGAGAAATATGCCGGCGATTCCGCCGGCTGCCATACGCAGGGCATGGCCCGGTTTGACCTTTTGCCGTCCGGTGGCCAGGAACACCCCTCCCAGGACAGCGGCAGCCAGGACCAAACGGAAGAAAGCGATCTGTTCCGGGATCAGGGTGCCCAGGAGGACCTTGGTACTGCTGAAAGATAAACCCCACAGGACAGTCGTGCAGACGATGGCGGCAACGGCGGTAAAGGACTTGTTTGCGGTCATCGGTAACCCTTTCGGCAGCGGTAGATGCCTTTGTTTGGTAAATAACATTATAACCGCATCCCGGATCCTTTGCAACGATAGATCAAGGGGACGGTTCTTTTGATATATTTATATCAAGGGGACGGTTCTTTTGATATATTTATACAGTTTTTTTGGTCGCCAAAAGAAAAAAAACAGCTCCTTGAATAAATATATCAACAGATGGTCCCCTGATCTGCCAGCCCTTTACTTTATATCAAGAAAACCGTTCCCATGATATATGTTCTCCGATGTTTGAAAATTGACACCAGTTTAAATATTTGGTAAAATAAATTATAATTATACGGGAGGAGGATAACAGTCGTGAGCGTATACAAGGTTATTGAGATTATTGGGACAAGCGAGAAATCGTGGGAGGATGCGGCAAAGTCAGCCGTCGAAACAGCCTCCAAAACGATCAGGAATTTGAGGGTGGCTGAAGTAAAAGAACTGGATATAAAGCTTGAAGAGGGCAAGCTGGTGTTCAGGGTAAAACTGAATGTATCGTTTAAGTATGAGGATTAAATTTGGCTTAATTCAGCGGTGATGCGACCAAACATAAGTATAAACGAGGCTCCAAATAAAGAGCCTCGTTTCTATTTCGCGTTGTATAATAAATCGATGGTTCTATATTTTACCAGACTCCTTTTCGACCGCGCTTAATTATGGTAATATTTTATTAATGAAGTTGGTAGTAAGGGGTCATCATGTTCGACGCATTGGAAATCATTCAGAAAAGAATATCGGTACGCTCATACAGCGAAAAACCCGTCAGCGAAACGCTGCAGGCCAAGCTGCGGGCGCTGTGCGAAGCCTCCCAGGCGGGACCTTTCGGTACGCCCGTGCGTTTCCGCCTGCTGGACCTGGAGGCGATGAACCGCGTGGAGGCGCAGCGCCTGGGCACTTACGGGGTGATCAGGGGAGCGCGCCTTTTTATTTTGGGGGCGGTAATGGGGAAAAAGCGGGGCATGGAAGACCTGGGCTACTGCATGGAAAGGATTGTTTTAGAAGCCACCGCCATGGGGTTGGGCACTTGCTGGCTGGGCGGCACTTTTCGCCGGAGCAGCTTCGCCGAGCGGATGCAGCTGGCGGCGGGAGAACTGCTGCCGGCGATCACCCCGGTCGGCTACCCCGCGGCGCAGGTTTACCCGGTAGACCGGATCTTTCGAGCCGGCGCCAGGGCGCGGAGCCGGAAGCGGTGGGAGGAGCTTTTCTTCACCGCCGGCGGCAGGCGGCCGCTGGCCCCGGCAGAAGCCGGCAGCTACCGGGATGTCCTGGAAGCGGTGCGCCAGGGGCCGTCGGCCTCCAACCGCCAGCCCTGGCGGCTGCTGCGCGATGCGGACGGTATATACCACCTCTACTTAAAAGAAGACCGGCTCTACAACCGGGCCCTGGGTAAGATCCGGCTCCAGAAGGTCGATATGGGCATCGCCATGTGCCACTTCGAGCTGGCGGCCCGGCAGCGGGAAATCAACGGCCGGTGGCAAGAGGTTATCCCGGCCGAAGGTTTGCCGGGGTTGGAGTATATCGCCACCTGGCTTCCCGGTTGAAAAAGAGGCGATAGCGCCCCCCGCTGTAGCGGCGCCGGCAAAGGGCCAGGGGGCCGGTTTGGCTGAAAGGAGTGGTTTCGTGAGCGGCAGGTCCGGATGTTTGGGCTTTTTGTTTAAAGCCAAAAATGGAGCGGCATCAAAAGGTTTGCCCTGCCGGCTGCGGGACAGCTTTTTGACCGGCGCGGAGCTTTCGTTTTACCGGGTGCTGCTGGTGGCGGTGGGTGATACCTATGCGATTTGCCCCAAGGTAAACATGCATGATCTTTTCCTTGTGCTCCCTCCCGGAGAAAAGCGGGATTTGCATGCCTGGATCGGCCGAGGGCATATCGATTTCCTGCTGTGCGATAAAATGACTATGCAGCCGGTTTTGGGCCTGGAGATCGATGACCGCTTTGATGAACACAATGGCCGGTCTGAATGGGACTTATTTGTGGACGATCTTTTCTTGGCGGCAAAGCTGCCTTTGGGCAGGGTGTACGCCGCGGCGGCATACGATCCGGCGGATGTGCGGCGTTACGTGTTCGAGGCTGCCGGTGCGGACCAGCGCTGGGCAGAGGAAGAGCCGGGTAATTGGCGCGGGCCGGTAACCGTGATTGAAGAGACAACGGTATCAGGACCGGCGGAAAGCCCGTCCGTTTCTTCCCTGGAAGAAGAGGCGGTCCGAGGCGGGAGCGGCGAAGAGCTGGCGGAAGGTCCTGCCGTTTCTTTTCCGGCAGAGGCTGCCGGGGGTGGGGTGGGTAAACCGGCGGAAAACGGGCCGGTTTCCACCATGCCGGCGATGGCGGCGTGGGATGGGAGGGGCGAAGGTTCGGCGGAAAACCAGCCCGTTTTTGACCCGGTAGAGGCCGCCCGGGGTGGAGCAGGCCAACCGGAGGAAAAGGGGTCCGTTTCCACCTGGCCGGAAATGGCGGCGTTGGGCTGGAGCGGTGATGAGCCGGCCAAAAGCCCCGATCTTTCTTTTTTGCAGGAAGAGGGGTTCCGGCCCGGATTGGATAAAGAACCGGCGGAACCGGCGGAAAGCCGGCATCTTTCCTCTTGGACGGAAGAAGCGGTCCGGCCGGGGAGGGAAGCAGAGGCCGAAGCCGGCCTGGATCTTCCTTCCCGGGATGAAGAAGCGCCAACCGCGGGCCAACCGGCTTATTTTCCGGGCGGGCGGGAAGAGCAGGCGCCACCGCTGCCGACTCCGGAGGGCGATCCCGCAGCCGAAGCCGCTGCGACGCTGTCTCCCACTTCACTGCGCGGTATCGATTTTACATTTCCGCCGTGCGAACCGGTTGGCGAAACGGCGGCGGGCGCCGCTTCCGCGATAAGTCCGGAGGGCGTTCCTGTGGCTGATAAATACCCGGAGCTGGAGATCCGGCGGGTGCGGGAGAAACTGATGGAAGAGATTGTGGCCGAGGTTTCGTCGGCTGCAGCCCCGTTTTGCCCTCTCTGCAATGTGCCGATGGTCCTGCGTACCTCGCGGCGGGGGATCCAGTTTTACAGCTGCGCCAACTTTTCACGGTGCCGCCAAGTGCGGGGATTGCTGGAATAAGTTCACTCCGGTGCCTGGCACCAAATGAACTAAGGGGAGGCGCTGCGGCGGCAGGCGGTTAAGGAGATTAGATGATGGACTGCGATTTTCTGCACTACCCTTATCCTTCCCGCCGGACGGTGGTGATGGCCCGGCGCGGCATGGTGGCGGCGTCCCAGCCGCTGGCGGCGCAAGCCGGCCTGGAGATGCTTAAAAAAGGCGGCAACGCCGTCGACGCCGCCGTGGCCGCGGCGGCCTGCCTGACCGTGGTCGAACCGACCGGCAACGGGATCGGCGGCGACGCTTTCGCCCTGATCTGGCATGACGGCAGGCTCTACGGCCTCAACGCCAGCGGGCCGGCCCCGCAAAATATTTCCCTGGAAATGTTGATCGCGCAGGGCTGCCGGGAGATGCCGGTGTTCGGCTTCGCCCCGGTCACCGTGCCCGGCGCTCCTGCGGCTTGGGCGGAGTGTTCCCGCCGTTTCGGCCGGCTCCCCTTCGCCGACCTGCTTGAGCCGGCGATCGGCTACGCCGCGGAAGGGTTCCCTGTCTCCCCGGAAGTGGGGAGGTCCTGGCAGGCGGCGGCCGAAATCTACCGCGCACAGCTGCGCGGCGAACAGTTTAAATCCTGGTTTGACACCTTTGCCCCGGGCGGGGAGGCGCCGGCGGCCGGCGCTCTCTGGCGCTCGCCCGATCACGCCCGGACGCTGCGCGAAATCGCCGCGACGGCAGCCGCATCGTTTTACCGGGGTGAGATCGCCGCGCAAATCGAACGCTTTTCGCTGGACCACGGCGGTTACCTGCGCGCCGCCGACCTGGCGGCTTTTCAACCCGCCTGGGTGGAGCCGATCTGCGCCCGCTACCGCGGCTACGAAATCTGGGAACTGCCGCCGAACGGGCAGGGGCTGGTGGCGCTGATCGCGCTGCGGATCCTCGAGGGCTTCACATTTGAATCACGGGACGGCGGCGAAACCTGCCACCGGCAGATCGAGGCGGTCAAGCTGGCCTTCGCCGGCGGCCTGCGCTATATCACGGATCCGGATCACATGGCCGTCCCGGCGGAAAGCCTGCTCGCCGGCGCTTACATTGCCGGGCGCCGCTCCCTGGTCGGCGAGGCGGCCTCGCTTCCCGCCCCGG
>JAGUZX010000069.1 GCA_020060545.1 Desulfovibrio sp.
CCAGGGGCGTGGCAAAGGGGGTTTGTTCGAGCAGCGACAGCCCTGCCGCGGCGGATGCAAAGCAGGCCTTTGCCGTAGCCACCAGCGCGCCGGCCGGGGCATGGATGCGCGGCTTCTCTTTCAGGGTCAAGCGGTCGAAGCGTTCCCCGTCATAACCGGCGGAGATCAACCCCAGGGTTACCCCGCTCCCGGCATACCGGCGGGCCAGGTAATTAAAGGTTACCGTTTTGCCCACGTTCTTGGTCATCCCCACGACAGCCAGGGCGCCGTCACCGCGGGAGCGGACCAGCTCAAAAAAGAGGCTCATGGCAGATCTATCTCCCGGCTTCATATGGGATGATCGATGCTGGAGATAAAAATTAAAACAAACCTGCCCTGCTCCGGCCGGAACATCCCCCCGCAGGCGGGGCGCAGCCGGGGGAAACCGAATGAAGCGGCAGGGACTGCAACCGGGCATGGTGATCCTACTGCAATAGGCGGGCGCTGCAGCGGTTGCGGCGGATGGACGGCGTCTATTGGCGCTTGCGAGATGCTTATGTTGCCGGATTGTCAGCGTTTGCAGTAGAATCACCACCAGTATATACCGGCGGGGCTTTGCGATCATGCGCAAACTGGTCTAAAAAAATAGCCGCTCAATTATACATGTTGTATAAGAAGAAGCAGGAAAAAGAAGCGCCAAAGCTGAATAAAGAGATATCAACGGACTTTGAAGGTGAAACCGATGGCTTTTACGGTGGAAAAAGCGCTGGCCAAGGAGGTGTTTCGGAGCTGCAAGCTTCTCACCGGGCAGGCCGGCCTCCAAAACGAGATCAAGTGGGTCAACATCCTGGAGATCTTGGACGATCTCTCGCATATCGAAACGGGTGAATTTTTAATCACCACGGCCTATAACTTCGGCGAATTCAGCGCCGAGGAACAGCGCCGCCTCCTAGAACAGCTGGCGGAGAAGAAACTGGCCGCCCTGGCGATCCAGACCGGCCATTATCTCAACGCCGTCGCCCCTTCATTTACCGCGCTGGCCGCCGGCCGCGGCATTCCGGTAATCGAAGTCCCGCCGGAAATCAGCTTTAAAAGCCTGACCAGGGCCTTGATGGGCGAACTGGTGCGGCAGGAAGGAGCCGCCAAAAACGGCGCGCCGCTCCCCGACGGCGAAAAGATGCGGGAAAGGCTCCGGCAGGGGAGCGAACTGCTGCAGCGGCTGCTGGCGGGTGAAAACCCGGGTTTGCTTAAAGAAGCCCTCTCCGCCCTGCGCATCGAACCCGGCGCACCGTTTTTAATCGTGCTGGCCGGGCTCCGGCCCGCCGGAGCGGCGGCAGGTGAAGCGGCGGCGGCATTTCCGGAGCAAACCCTGGCCCGCCTGCTTTTCCAGGTCCGCCTCCCCTTTTTGATGACGCCCGCCGGGGAGAAGCTGGCCGTGCTGCTTCAACCCGGGAAAACGGGCCGCGGCGCGGCTGTGCCTGCAGTACGCCCGCTTTTCAACGAACTTTCCCTGCTCCACCCGGAACTCGCTTTCAGCGCCGGGATAAGCGATCTGCACAGCGGCCTCGATTCCACCGGGGCCGCCTTTGAAGAAGCGGCCAAGGCGCTGCGGGTGTTCGAGCTGGGCCTGGCCGGAGGGCCCGGGCCGCTTGCGTACGCGGACCTGGGGATATACAAGCTGCTGCTGGGCGTGGATAAAACCGCCCCGCTGCAATCGCTCTATGAGGAAACGGTGGCGCCGCTGCTGGAGTATGACCGCCGCTCCAGGGGCGCCCTGTTAACCACCCTGCGGGCCCACCTCAGGCAAGGCAGCGCCGGCGGGGCGGCCAGGGAGCTATTCATCCACCGCCATACAATGAAATACCGCCTGGACCAGATTAAAGCGCTGACCGGCCTCGACCCAAACCTGCCGGCCCAGGCCTTCCTGCTCCACCTGGGCCTGCATATCCACGACTACCTCAGGCAAACAAATGAGTTAAAGGGTCAGGCCCTTTAACTCATGGGCACATATTTGGAGAAACAAATATGGACAATGCAGGATCAAGCGGGAAAAGAGCGCTGCAGCTTCTCTTTTTTGCCCGTAAGATAGCGCTTTAAGTAATCCAGATCTTTCATAATCGTGAGGGCCATGAGCATGTAGATGATGCCGCAGGGGATCCACATCAGCGCGGCAAAGTAGACGGTAAACTCGTAGCTGAAAGCGACAATCAATAATCCGCCGACAAAAGGCCCGGCGCCCCGGCCGATGCTGTCGGTGATATTATGGACGGCAAAGACGGTACCGCGGTGTTCCGGGGCGTTGACGTTCTGCAGCATCGCCTTGATGTTGGGCCCGGGCAGGGCCACCAGCGCCCCGGTAAAGACGGCAAAGAGGACCGGCAGGACGGCGTTGGCCAGGGTAGGGGTTTCAGGGAAGGTAACATTCAGCATGAACAAAGTGGGAATGATTCCCAGCAGCACGGCCGTGCCGCAGAAAAGGGGAAGGCCTCTGGGGTTTTTACGGTAAATCCGGTCGCCGAGCCAGGCGCCGAGCATGGTTCCGGCAAATGTGCCGATACCGAAAATCGTAACCAGGGTGGTGGCCATCTCCTTGTTGAATCCCCGGATCAGCTCAAAATAAATCACCAGGTAAAAAGGAAGGATCCCCCAGGGGATTGAACCCGGGATCCCCTGCACGTAACCGAGAAGATTGGTCTTATTCGCAAGGACATATTTTAAATCGGAAAGCCTGATCCGCTCCCTGTAAACAACGCCGGCGTCAATTAAATCTTTCAGCTCTTTTTCGCGGGCGCCGCGGGAAGGCTCGCGGGCAATCAGGACGAACAGGGGGACCAGGACAAAGTTGGGCAGCGCCACCAGGATGAAGGGGAAGCGCCAGCCGTAATCGACAGCCAAAAAACCGGCCGCCATCTGGCCGCCCATCATCCCGATACCCCAGGCGGAGGCGACTACGGCGTTCGCCATGGCGCGGTGGCGATCGTCGAAGTAGTCGCCCAGGAGGGAGTAGGTCAGCGGGAAGATGCCGCCGATCCCCAGGCCGGTGAGGATGCGCAGGATAAGGAGCTGCTCGTAGGTCTGGGTAAATTGGGGCAAGCCGGTCATCAGGCAGGGAATCTCGCCGAGCAGGACTACCAGGACCAGCAGGTACTTGCGGTTGGCGCGGTCGGCCAGCACCCCGAAGAGCATGCTGACAATCGCGCCGATGATGATAAAGGCGGAACCGATCACGCCGATCCTGGCCTCGTTAATCCCGAATTCAAGCTGGATCTCGTTGATTACCGGCATCATCACGTTTTGATCCGCAAACAGGAAAACGGAAATCAAGGCGAGAATTGCCAGGGCGGCTTTATCCCGATTGGACATATTCAAAGGGGCGGTGACCGCTTTAATCACGCCAACAGTCCTCCTCGCTTATCGCTTATGGTAGACAATTACTGTCTTGAATGACCGGTCACGCAGGCGGGGACCTTACCCCTTGACCACGCTGCCCGGCAGCCGCTCTGAAATAAGTGAAAGGGCCGGGCCCTTTCACTTATTCAAAAGGGAAGCGGTAGCGGTCCAGGCCCAGCGCGTCGCGCATGGCGATCATCTCTTGTTGCAGCACTTTCCCCACCGGGACCCCTTTGTGCTTTCGCTCCAGCCAGGCCAGGTGTTCTTTCTCTCCCGCGGTGTAAATCCGCTCCTGCCCGGGAGCCTTGCGTGACGCCCGCAGGGCGCGCAGGATCTCGCCGGTAGTCTTTTTAAATTCGTCAAGCGCGGTAAAAGCGGTGATGTCGACGGCGATAAAGAAGTGTCCCAGGCGGTAAGGGACCTTCTGTCCGTCCTCGATACCGAGCAGCCCTTTCAGAAAAGCGCCTCCCTGCAGCGCCGCCGACAGGATCTCCACCACCGTGGCGTAGCCGTAGCCCTTGTAGCCGGCGGTCTCTTCGCCGATACCGCCGAGCGGGGTTAGCGCCGCGGTGCCGTTGACCAGATCGGACAGGATCTGCACGGCGTCGGTCCTTGTTTTCCCCTCGGCATCGATCACCCAGCCGGGAGGAATATCTTTGCTGGCGCGGGCGTAGACCTCGATCTTGCCGCGCTGGGCGACGGAAGTGGCGCAGTCCAGGATAAATGGAAACGGGTCGTCGGAAGGCATACCGAAGGCCAGGGGGTTTGTGCCGAGCATATTCTCCACTCCGAAGGTCGGCGCGATGGAAGGCCTGGCGTTGGTCCCGGTCACCCCGATCATCCCCGCTTCCACCGCCATGAGCAGGTAGTAAGCGCAAATCCCGTAATGAGTGGAGTTCCGGACCGCGACCATCCCGATACCGCAGCCGCGGGCTTTGGCAATCGCCAGGTCCATGGCCCGCTTGGCGATCACCTGGCCCATCCCGTTATGCCCGTCGACAACCGCGGTGGCGGGTCCGTCGCGCACGATTTCAAAATTGGTTACCGGAAACTGGATCCCCTCGACAATGCGATCGTAATAAATGCTTTTAAGCCTGCCGATGCCGTGGGAATCGATCCCCCTCTTGTCGGCTGAAATGAGGACGGCGGCGCATATGGCGGCATCCGCGCCCGGCACCCCCAACCCCCTGAACACGTCGGCCATAAAGCTTTCCATCGTCTCGAAATCGATCCATACCACCTGTTCGGTCATCTTCACTGCTCCTTTCCGCTGAAGGCGAAAGACAAGCCGGTTAAGGCGGGTGTTCCTTTTGATCACCTTTTCGGTACCGCTTTCCGAAACTCCTTTCTCCGGGCGAGGGGAATATTTCACGGGAATCGGAAAAAATATGTACGGGATTAATTCAGCACAGGGAGGTGAATTTAAATGCATTTGGACGACCGTATCTCCATGGAACCGGGCACCCCTGCCAGGGGAGAAAAGGTCCGCCTTGAATACCGCGGGTTGCTGGCGCGCAGTGGAGCGGATAGTGTATGGCTGCATTGCGGTTATGACGGGTGGAGCAAAGTTCACGATATCCCCATGTCCCGCACCGCGCACGGCAATTTCGCCTGCACCGCAGAGGTTCAGGGGAACAAGGAAATGAACTTTTGCTTTAAAGACAGCGCCAATAACTGGGACAATAACAGCGGTTGGAACTGGCTCGTAAAAATCAAGTAATCTTAACAGAAAGCGAGCGCTTTGTAGAGCTCCGGGATTAAACCCCGGGGCTCTTTATCTTTCCCTGGCCTGCAGCAAGGCGGCGCACAACCGCGCCGGAAGACCGCTTTACTTTACCTGACGGGGGGAATGCTGGGAAGCGGAGAAAATTAGAAACCGCGCTCCGGGAAGCGCGGTTAAAAAATTGGAGCGGGTGATGGGAATCGAACCCACGCGACTAGCTTGGAAGGCTAGGGCTCTGCCATTGAGCTACACCCGCAAACTTCAAATATCCAACCTCCAGTAGTGGTCGGGGCGGCCGGATTCGAACCGGCGACCCCTTGGTCCCAAACCAAGTGCGCTACCAAGCTGCGCTACGCCCCGTTTGAATACAATCATTTCAAACTCCGACCATCTTACCGGCAAGTATATTGTAAGGCATCCCAACCATAAAATCAAGTGCACCGCTCATTCATCTACGGGCGGGACATACGGAGCCCTCCCAAAATGCCTCTTGAAGCGGGACAACGAACCTATCCTTATACCCCGCTATTTTTTTAACATGTCTCAAGTTGTCGATAACCCCGTCCCCTTGGCAACGTTGCAACAAATAAGTTGTCAATACCCCCGTCCCCTTCTTGACAGCTTTTTGCCGGTGCGCAGGCGGATGAGGAGGTTGCGCAGGGCCAGGTAGGGTTTCGGCGCAGCGCGCATGAAGAGGCGCTTGGTGCTGCTCAAGAAACCGGCCCAGGCGAAGTGCAGGCTGACCAGCACCCGGCGGGGCATCAGCTTCGTGCAGAAAAGCCAGTCGAAAAAGCGCTCCGCCCAGCGGGAGAAAGGCCGCGGCAGCTTGTAGGCGAGGCGATAAAAGGCGGTAAAAGCGCGGAAAAAGCGGTGGGCGAAGATAACCTCGTAGCGCGAAAACTGGGGCTGCTTCAAGACGGCCAGCGCGGTATAATCCACTTCATCACCGATGAACCCGCCCTCGCGGGCGATCTCAGCCAGCCTGGTGTTGGGATAGGGGAAGAAGATGCTGGTGATGGTGCGCTTGGCCCCGACCCTGACGTTGAGCTTGATCGTCTTCAGCGCTTTCTGCGGCGTCTCGTAGGGCAGGCCGACGATGTTGTAGGTCAAGGTGGGGATCTTGTACTGGTTCAGCCAGCGGAAAGAATCGATGATCTGCTGGTCGGACATCCGCCGGGAGAGATACTTGTAGCGCAGCTCTTCGTCGCCCGACTCGATCCCCAGGTGGGCCAGGTAACACTTGGCGTCTTTCAAGCGGGCCACGATCTCCTCGTCCAGCAGATCGGAGCGGAGGCGGCAGTTGAAGGGCAGGTTGATCTCCCGGCGGTAGAGCTCGCTGAACTCCATGAACCAGTCCCGCTTCAGGGCCAGGATGCTGTCCATGAAGTTGAAGTATTCAATAAAGGGGTAGCGGTCCAGGATGGCCCGCAGGTACTCAATGGACTTCCGCGGGCTTTTAAACCGGGCGTAGTTGCTGCGGTTGGGGTAAATTTCACGCAGCTGCGGGTTGGCGCAGTAAGTGCAGTTGAAGACGCAGCCCCGGGAAAGCATCACCAGGGCGGTTTTAATCCGCGAGGACAGAAAATTTTCAAAGTCAAACAGCTCAAAGTCGGGGAGGGGCAGCAGGTCCAGGTTTTCCGGGTAGGGGCGGACCGGGTTCCGGATCACCCCGTCGCCCCTGCGGAACCAGAGGCTTTCGATACCGTAAATATCCTCGCCCCGGTCAAGCCTGTCGCAGAGGTCCAGCAGCGGGTACTCGCCCTCGCCGATGCAGAGGGCGTCGATACCCTCGGCTTTGATGACCTCCTCGGGGGCGAGGGTGGCATGGTAGCCGCCGCAGAGGGTGAAGGCGCCGGTAGCCTCCCTGGCCCAGCGCAGCAGCTCCTTGACATGGGGATAGACGTAAGTCCAAGCAGTAAAGCCGATGATGTCCGCGTTGTAATCCTTGATCTCCTGGATGAATTTTTCTTTGCTCACCGGGGCGTTCATATGATAGAGGGAGACGTGGTGCCCGCCTTTCTTGAGCACCGCCGAGATCGAAGCCAATCCTTCGGAGTAGCTCCCTTTCATCTGCGTGGCGCCCCTGACCTCCACAAAATCGGGGTAAACCAGGAGCACTTTTTGCCTCGCCATCCTCAACATCTCCCTTTACGCCTTGCTGTTTTTTGCCTGGCTAAGCTATTCGTGATCCTATTTTGATAATCCTACCGGATCCTGTATTAAAAAATTTTAACAGCTCTGTTAATTAAGGAAAAAGGGGGTGCCAGAAGGGGCTGACCGGGTGCCTGGCCGGGCGTGGCCTGCCGTCCCTGCAACATGGTGCTTGCCGTGGCGGGCGTGGCCTGCCTCCCCTACAGGTTGGTGGAAAACGCCATTTTCCCGCAGGGGCGAAGCCTGCCTCGCCCGCTTGATATTAGAACCCGGCCTGGTTATACGTCTGATTCAGCCGCCAGATTTGGAGAGAAGATCTTCCAGCAACATCCGGGCCCGGCGCAGAGCTTTTCCCCGGTGGCTGATCTTACTTTTGGCCTCCTGATCCATTTCAGCATAGGTCAGGCCGGCCGGCTCGTAAATAAAAAGCGGGTCGTAGCCGAACCCGCCGCTTCCCCGGGGGGAGGGCGCGATCCGGCCGGGGCAGCTGTCTTCAACGAGGTGGGTCTCACCGCCTGGCAGCACCAGGGCAATCGCGCACCTGAATACGGCGCCGCGCCTCTCCGGGGGGACGGCGTTTAGTTTTTCCAGCAGGAGCCGGTTGTTCGCCTCGTCATCCGCCCCGGGGCCGGCGAAGCGGGCCGAATAAACCCCGGGCTGCCCGTTCAGGGCCTCGACCTCGAGCCCCGAGTCGTCGGCCAGGGCTATTTCGCCGCTGGCCCGGGCCGCCGTTTCCGCTTTTTTAAGCGCATTGCCGGCAAAAGTGGGAAGATCCTCTTCAACCGGCGGTATCTCCGGGTAGTCCTCGAGGGAGAGAACCTCCACGGGAAGCCCGTCCAGCAGCCCTTTTATTTCCCGCACCTTGCCCCGGTTGCGTGTGGCCAGCAGCAGCTTCCTCACCGGCCGGTTACCCCCGGCCTGCCCCATTTTTGCACCGCTTCGTCTATCAGGCGTGTTGCTTCTTCACCGAGCGCCTCCTGCTGCCTGCCGATTAATACCTCCACGCCGAGGGCCGCCAGGTCGAGCAGGTGATCGAGCTGATCGCGGTTGAAGGAACCGTTTTCGGCGGTGCCCTGGATCTCCACCAGTTCTCCCGATCCGGTCATTACCACGTTCATATCCACCGCCGCGGCGGAGTCCTCGCTGAAGGCAAGGTCCAGGCAAGGCTCCCCGCCGATGATGCCGGCGCTCACCGCGGCCAGGTAATCCCGCAGGGGCAGCCGCTCCAGCAGCCCCCCGGACCGTAAAAAGAGGAGCGCCTCCACCAGAGCAACGAATGAACCGGTAATCGCCGCGGTGCGCGTCCCCCCGTCAGCCTGGATCACGTCGCAGTCCATGAGCAGCGTGCGCTCTCCCAGGTTCGTTAGATCCACCACGGCGCGCAGGGAGCGCCCGATCAGGCGCTGGATCTCCAGGTTCCGGGCGTTGACTTTACCCCTCGCTTCCCTCGCGGTCCGGGCCCCGGTGGCGCGGGGCAGCATCGCGTATTCGGCGGTAACCCAGCCTTTGCCTTCCCCTTTCAAGAAAGGAGGGACCCGTTCTTCCACGGTGGCGGTACAGATAACCACGGTATCCCCCATTTCAATTAAAACCGAACCCTCGGGATGTTTCAGGTAGGAGCGGGCAATCCGCACCGGTCTCAATTCGTCATTTCTTCTACCGTCAGGGCGCATAGGAGGCTCCTTTCGCGGCTTTACTGTATAGCGGCAGGCGCGGCGCTTCACCCGGGCCTGTTCTTCTGCCAATTATACCATATTTTTCTCGGCCGGGCGCAATAGAGCAGGCGGCTAGTTGTGCTGCAGCTCCAGGCGTTCCAGGTATTGCAGGGCCATGCTGGCGCCCCTGACCACGCAAGTAAAGGGGTCCTCGACACGGCGCACCGGCAAATTAATTTTCCGGCTGAGGTAGAGATCAATGTTCGGCAGCAGCGCCCCTCCTCCCACCAGGAGGAGGCCGTCCTGCATGACATCGGCGGCCAGCTGCGGGGGGATCTTTTCGAAAATCCCCTGGACAGCCCCGGCTATGGTGGAGAGCACCGGCGCGATCGCTTCGCTCAGCTCTTCAGCCTGGATTTCCAGGGTGTCGGGGAGGCGGCGGCGGAGATTGATGCCCCGGAAGATGTAGCTTAGCTTCTGCGGCGGGTCGGCGGCATACCCCGCCTTTCGCTTGGCCTCTTCCGCAACCGAGAGGCCGATTTCCATGCGGTAACGGCGGAGGAGATAGCGTTGGATCGTTTCATCGACGGTCTCCCCGCCCTGGCGCAGGGAACGGGCCAGGACGATCCCGCCCAGGGAGATTACCGCTATCTCCGTGACGCCGCCGCCAAAATTGACCACAAAAATACCCCGGGGTTCGGCCACCGGCAGCCCGCTGCCGATGGCGGCGGCAATCGGCTCCTCGATCAGATAAGTTTCCTTGATTCCCGAACGTTTGCCCGCGGAGAGGACCGCGCGGCGCTCCACCTGGGTGGTCCCGTAAGGGACGGTGATGATGATGCGCAGGCGCAGAAAGGGAAAGCGCTTCAATACCCGGCCGATAAAATATTCGATCATCTTCCTGGTCAATTCATAATCGGCGATCACCCCTCCCTGCAGCGGCTTGATCGCCCTGATCCCGGCGGGGGTCCGCCCGAGCATCCGGTGCGCTTTTTTCCCCGCCGCCACCAGCGTGCCGTTTCTAACCGCGACCACCGAGGGTTCCTGCAGGACGACGCCTTGCCGCGGGATATAAATTAAAGTATTGGCGGTGCCCAGATCGACTGCCAGGTCCCTGCGCCAGAAGCGCAGGTTCAGGCCCTGCCTTTGCTCCTGTTCCGGCATTTCGCACCTCTGCAGGCCTACGACATAATGAGCTGTTACTTTTATATTTATCTACCACAACCGCCAAAGATATACTCCGGCCATAAATGGTGCGCCGGCGGAGAAATTGCGGCAGCGGCAAAAGACCAGGCAGGTAAAAACGTCCGGATAAAGAATTTTAATAGAGGCGCGTATTTCCGGGTGAGGCCGGGTTTACCGTGCCAAATATGCGGCCCGGCGGATAAATCTGCCGGGTGAGTATTCCGGCGGGGAAGAAAGAATATAGCCATGAGGGGAGGAGGCGCCGCCGATGGAAAATTACGTTATTCCCGGGATCCTGATTTTTTTGCTCGCTTTTTTCGTCTATACTTATAACCGGCTGGTGGGGGTGCGCAATATGGCCGACACCGCCTGGGCCAACATCGATACACTGCTGCAAAAGCGTTTTGACCTGGTGCCAAACCTGGTGAATACAGTCAAGGGTTACATGGCGCACGAGCGGGAAGTCCTGGAAAACCTGACCAGGGCCCGCACCGCCTGGCTGAATGCCTCTACGGTAAGGGACAGCGCCGGGGCCGATCGGGAGGCTGCCGGCGCCCTGAAAACACTTTTTGCCGTTTCGGAAAGTTACCCGGAGTTGAAAGCCAACCAGAACTTCCTGCTGCTGCAGGAGGAGCTGAGCGGGCTGGAAAGCAAAATCGCCTACGCCCGGCGGCGCTACAACGCCACGGTGATGGTGCTGAATACGCTCATCCAGCGCGTCCCCACCAACCTGATTGCCCGGCTGCTGCGCTTCAAACTGTACGATTACTTTGCCCTTGATTCCGAACAAGCCCGGGAGGCACCGGCGGTGGAGCTGCAAGGCGGTGAACGAAAATGATGGTTCCCGTTTACGGGCACATCGCCGCCAACAAGCGGCGGACCTTGCTCTTCTTTTTCATCTTTGCCCTGCTGATCGGCGCCGTCGGTTACATTTTCGGCCTCTATATGGGTGAACCGGCCGCCGGCCTGGGTATGGCCGGGGTAATCCTGTTCGTGCTTTTTCTGTTCAGCTACTACGGCGGGCAGGGCTTGATCACCGCCATGGCCGGGGCCCATCCCGCCAGGCGGGACCGGGAACCTTACCTCTTTAACACGGTGGAAGCCTTAAGCATCGCCGCGGGTAAACCGGTCCCCCGGATCTATATCATCGAAACCGATGTACCCAACGCCTTCGCCGCGGGGCGGAACCCGAAAAACGCTCTGATCGCCGTCACGAGGGGGCTCATGAACCGCCTGGATCGCCTGGAGCTGGAAGGGGTAATCGCCCATGAAATGGCCCACATCAACAATTACGATGTGCTGCTGGCCACGGTGGCGATCGTGCTCGCGGGAACCGTCGTCTTTCTTAGCGATGTTGTCCGGCGCATGCTCTGGTACGGCGGCGGCAGGAGCACCAGGGGCGGCAGGCGAAGCGAAGGCGGCGGGCAAGGGCAACTGGTGGCCCTGGTGCTTTTGATTGCCCTGGCCGTATTGGCCCCGCTTTTCGCGCAGCTGCTCCGTTTCGCCATCTCCCGGCAGAGGGAGTTCATGGCCGACGCTACCGCGGCCGATTTTACCGGCTACCCGGAGGGGCTGGCGAGCGCCCTGGAGAAGATTACCCGGCAGCAGGTGCCCGAGAGCCCGATTGACAACAAGGCGCTGCAGGGGCTTTACATTGTAAACCCGGCGGTTGGGGCGCGGGGTGTGGACAGGGCCGCCGCGCTTTTCTCCACCCATCCGCCTGTCGCGGAGCGCATCAGGCGCCTGCGCCAAATGTGAATGGGGTCAGACCTTGAAATGTGAAATAAGGATAAATTACTGCTGCCGGGCTGCTGCTAAACCTCGGATTTAAAGGTGGGACCATCGTTCACATTTCAAGGTCTGACCCCTTAAAAGAAGTTAACGATTTCAGGAGGTTGTAACGGTTTGGTCAGATCAAGGCCTTCTTTGAGGGTTATCTTTTCTCCTTCAACAAGGATTTGCACCTCTTCTACCCCTTCGAGGCTGGTGAGGGTCAACAGGATCTGTTTGACCCAGTTTTCCGCCCCGGTCACCCCCCCCCGGTAATCCAGCACCTCCCGGGAAAGGTTGATTTCGGCAGCCGCCCCGTTAAAGTTCAGGCCAAGCAACCTGGTCCCGCGCGGAATATCGCTGAACAGGCCGATCCCTTTTGGCGGGCCCTTCAAAAGCTCCTCTGCGGCGGCAAGCTTTTCATCCTCGACCGGGGCCACGATCCGCGTCACCGGAACGTAGAAGATCCAGCCATTGGGGGCGGGGTAGCAATAGTACAGTTTGACGGCGCTGAAGTTCCGGTAATCCTCGACCGCATCGTCAATATCCAGGTTGATCCAGCACTGCGGCCCCAGCGCCACCCGGCCCGGGGTCCCGCCGGGGAACTGCTCCAGTTTCGCTCCTTCCAGCATAATCTCGACCCGGGCAATCGTCGGAAACTGGCGCAGGGTGCACAGGACGCTGCCGAGGACCAACCGCTCCCGCTCGGGCGGGTAGTTGATAAAAGAGGCGCTGAAATCCACGCGCGCCAGTTCCTGGTTGATCGCAATACCGCGCACCGTGGTTTGTTCCGGCAGCGCCGGCGCCAAACCGAGCGCTTTAAGTTCGCTTTCCAGCTCCGGGGTGGCAACCAGGCGCTCCAGGGTAACCTTGGCGATGGCTTCGGCAAAGGGGATGTTTCGCTGCACGGGGATTAAAAACCGGTATTGCTCGTCGGGATAATAAAGGAGGCCCCGGCGGACTGCGCCCGCCCCGGGCGGCTGCGGCGGCGGATCGGGCAGCTGCAGCTCCACGCCCGGGCTCCCTTCGCCTGCGCCCGGATCGGGCTCGGAAAAGAGGCCGCTGCAGCCGGCCAGGTAGAAGACGGACAAACCGGCCGTAATAAACAGGCAGACGATATGCCATGACCAGGAGATTCTTTTGAACATTGATACCCCCGCCGCCAGTGGTGTACAAGGCTATAATTATATATATCAGCCGGGGGAATCGAATATGCCACCAATTAAAATTTGGAGGGGCGGCGTATGCGCCGCCCTAGAGGAGGACCTGGTAGGCCTTGACCGGGCGGTGCAGCAGCTTGGTCCCGATCCCTTCAAAGGAAGAAGGCTTCCCGCTGACAAAAAAACGGTGTCCTGGTGCGCCGCTGCGGAGCGGGTTCAGAAGGCCCCCGGAGGTCAGGATTTCTTTTACTTCCCGCGCCGTTTCCTCGGCTGAGCTGACCAGCTTTACCTCCGGCCCGGCCACCTGCTGGATCAAGCCCGCCATCAGGGGGTAATGGGTGCACCCGAGAATGAGCGTGTCGATAGCCGCTTCCCGGAGCGGTAAAAGGTATTCGCGGGCCACTTTTTCCGCTTCCGGTGTGTTGACCAGGTCGTTTTCGACCAAAAGGACGAAGAGCGGGCAGGCCCTGGCAATAATATGCAGGGCCGGGTTCGCTTTTTGCAGCGCCTTCAGGTAAGCGGAGCTGCCGATGGTGCCGGTAGTGCCGATCACGCCGACCCTGCCGTTGCGGGTATAGGAGAGGGCCGCCCGCACCCCCGGCTCGATTACGCCCAGCACCGGGATGTCGCAGCGCTCCTGGTAGTAAGGCAGCCCCGCCGCCGTGGCCGAGTTGCAGGCCACCACCACCATTTTGATTTCCTGGTGCTGTAAAAACTCGATGATTTCCAGGGCAAACCCGCGCACCTCTGCGTAAGAGCGGGGCCCGTAAGGCATGCGTGCCGTATCGCCGAAATAGACGATCGATTCAAAGGGCAGCAGGCTGCAGATTTCATGCACTACAGTCAAGCCTCCAACCCCGGAATCAAGGACACCGATCGCTTTTTGCGCCTGGTTGGACAAAACGAGCTCTCCTTTGGGTTGGAAAAATCGCTATTTTGCTTTCATTCTGGCAAAATACCCGCCCATAATCCTGCGGGTGTCGAAGATGGAAATAAAAGCCTGCCGGTCCAGTTCGCGCATTTTGGCAAGGAAGACGGGCAAAGTGCGCCTTTTCATCAGAATGTGCAAAATGCGGTGCAGGCCTTCCTTGCCGTAACATTCCATGGAGGTAACCCCGAAGCCCATCTCACGGAGCGCCTCCTCGAGGTCCACGCAATTATGCATGGTGATGACCTGGACGTTAACATAACCGACAGCCACTTTCTCCTCGATCAGGCTGCCCACATAGTTGCCGGCGGCGAAACCGAGACCGTAGATCACAATGTTCAGGGGCCGGTCCAGGTTGCCGAGGACCATGCTCAGAGCAATGATATAAAGCATTACTTCAATGAAACCGATGGACGCGGCCAACTTGCTCCGGCCGCGGGTGAGATAAATGATACGCAGCGTGCCCAGGCTTACGTCGAAGATCCTGGAGAAAAAAATAAAAATATAAGTTAAAACTACAGGCATTGCCATCCCTCCGGCCGTTTAACCTGACCTCTCGCCAGCATTAATTTTAACAAACATCCTCTAAACCGTCAATTTACCCCGGCAAGGGGCGCGATTTGAACGGGGCCGGGTGTTTGGAAACAGGAAATCCGCTCGCCAGGAAGAATTAGATACAGGTGTAAATAAAAAAGACCGCCTTCCTGCGCAAAGCCGCCCTTTTTCTATTCATCCTGCCGTTCCTGCTGGCCGGCCCGGCAGATGCAGAAAAACGACCCCGGTTCCGCAGGGTGTAAGCTGATGATTAGCGGTTGGATTTACTGTCGAGTTTTATCTTTGAACTGCGGCTGGCGATCTCCTTCAGCACGAGAGGATTATGGACGCGGACATATGTTCCTTTCATCCCCAGCGACCTGGACTCGATGATACCGGCGCTCTCCAATTTGCGCATGGCGTTGACGATGACCGACCGGGTGATTCCCAGGTCATCGGCAATTTTGCTGGCCACGATAATCGATTCATCGCCGGTGAGGTTTTTCAGGATCTCATCCATCGCTTCCACCTCGGAATAAGAGAGGCTTTCAAAAGCGACCTCAGCCAGGGCTTTATTCCTGGCATTTTCCTGCTTTAGATCAAGCTCCAGCCGCATGAACAGCAGCCCGGTGATAGCGGCCCCGATTTCCGCCAGAATGATATCGTCATGGTCGAAGGGGCGCTCGCCGCGCAGCAGCAGAAGGGTGCCCGTCCTTTGACCGTCACCTAAAATGGGGATGGCCGTGACGAAAAGCGCTCCGGCGATGCAGCCGGTTTTCTTTCCTTTAGCCAGGGGGCAGTTTTCAAGGCGGTAGGCCACGTTGACCTGGGGCTCATTAACGACCTGGAATGAAGCAAGGTTATAATAACCGGGGATACTGTCATTGACTTTAATATATTCTTCCAGCCTTTCGCAGTTCCCCTGCTCCGCCGGCCGCCGGCCGAGAATATTTTCCTCCAAGTCAAGCACATAAATGCCGGCGTCAATCACCCGCCCCAGGCTGTTGACCATCCGGTCGACGTCCAAACCGTGGCTGTCGTCCAGGAAATTTTTGTTAACCTCTCTTACTTTATCCAAGAGTGATTTTTCAGCCATCTTGGTACACCTCCCTCTTGCTTGTTTATATTACAAAATTTTTCATAAGTCAATAACTTTCAAATATTATTAAAGCCTGTCCATACCTCCGCAAAATGAGAACAATAATCTAATATGCTCCCCAGTAAAATGGAGAGCTTGAATTCGAGGGACAGCATACTTAATTATCCAGGTTCATGGTTTGGCAATAGACCCGCTGAAATGGAGGGTGCTTGATCAGAACTTCTTTTTCATTACTCCGGGGCGTTTTCGTTTTCATCTAGCTCCAACATTTTACTGACGGTGACAAAGCGGTAGCCCTGCGCTGACAACCGGTCAATAATAGTCCCCAGCGCCTGCACGGTGTTGGAACGGACCCCGCCTTCACTGCGCAAAAAGTCGCCGCTGTCGTGAAAGAGAATGATGGCGCCCGGCCGCGCGTGTTTGATTACCCGCCTGGCAATGTCCCCGGCCGACGGTTCAATCCAGTCTTCGGCTGAAACGGACCAGAGAATAAGCTGCAGGTCAAGTTCAAAACATGCCTCCAGGACAGCGCGGTTATAGAGGCCCCGGGGCGGGCGGAAGAACACGGGTTGAACACCGGTGATCTCCTTGATGATTTCGTTGTTGCGGGCAATCTCTAAATAAATTTTCTCCCGATCGCGGCGCAGCAGGTTGGCATGAGAATAAGTATGGTTACCGATTTCATGGCCTTCCGCCGCAATCCGCCGGGCCAGGTCCGGACAGCGACGAACATGGGTGCCAACCACAAAAAACGTGGCCCGGACCTCCTTTTCTTTTAAGAGATCCAGGATCTGCGCCGTGTATAACGGATGAGGCCCATCATCAAAAGTAAGGGCGACCACCGGCTCTCCGTCCGACCCCCGGTGAAATACCCCGGCAGGAGCCGCCTCGCTGGAGACCATCCTGTTCAGGATGGCGGTGGTCAGAACAGCCAGCACCAGCGCTCCCAGGACCGCGGCCCGCAAGAACACGCGCAAAGGACGTGACTCAAGGTAGAGGAGCGGCACTTTGTAGATCACTGATATAATCCCGGTGCGGGCCATCTTTTCCAGCTGGTTGAATGAGTCATGCAGGAAGAACCAGGCCAGAAAAGCGGTAAAGATGAAGATGATGTCACCTTCGTGCAGCGCCAGTGAGGCCGGGATTAAGACCAGGGCGGCCATAAAAGAGCTGAGCGGGGCTTCACGGGTAATCAGGTACCAAAACAACCAGCCGCAGAGAAAAGCCGCGGCCAGGGCCGAAGAAATGGCCAACAGTGAGCCGGTAACGGCGCCCCGCAGGTCGTCCTGGCGCCAGCGCTTCAGGGGAAAGAACAGCCGGCCCACCAGAAGGCCTGACGCAGACAGCACCGCCCCGGCGGGGGTGCCCACCAGGCACCGCGCCACCCAAACAACCGCCAGGCCGGTCAGCGCGCCGTTACAGAAAAAAATCGACCGCCGCACCGTTTCGCTTTGAAACAGGCCGCTGCCGATTTTTTGCAAGGGAAACCCGCCGCAGCAAAAGCCGAAGGAAAATAACAGCATTAAGGACTGCATCCGTTTCCTCTTCTCCGGTAATTTCTTTCTGTTTTATTACAGGGCGGCAAGAAAGATGCCGATCACTACGCCCAGAACCAGGCCCATGGTGGGCGAGTGCCCGCCGGACAGGGTGTTCGCGTCTGGGATCAGCTCGTCGCAAACGATATAGAGCATCGCTCCCGCGGCAAATCCCAGGGAAATACTCAGGAAAACCGGGGAGATGCTGCCGATCAGCGCGCCGCTCAGGGCGCCGGCACCCATCGGCAGGCCGGCCAAAGCCGTCGCCAGGATCACCCGCCAGCGGCGCAGGCCGCCGGCGCACATGGCCGCGGCCATGGCCACGCCTTCCGGAATATTCTGAACGGTCATGATCATGGCGAGGCCGAAACCGAGCGTTTCGCCGGAGATAAAACCGGATCCGATGGCCAACCCTTCCGGGATGTTGTGCAAGGCGATCCCGATCCCGAGCAGTACCCCCACCCGGCGAAAACGGCTCTGGCGGCATTCGCCGGAATAATGGTGGTAATGGGGGAAATAGGTATCCATCAGCAGGAGAAGGCCGATGCCCAAAAGCAGCCCGCTGACCCCGTAAAAAAAGCCGCCGATCGCCACCGCTTCCGGCAGCAGTTCCATGAAGACTACAACCAGCATAATCCCGGCCGCGAAACCGAGGATGGCGCTTAAGAATTTGGAACCGGGATTTTGGATAAAATAAGCAACCAGGCCGCCGCTGCCGGTGCCGATCACCCCGGCCAGCAGTCCGATCAAAGTAACACGGATAATGAACTCGCTATTCACAGGCAGCTCCTTTCCGTAAATTTCGATCCCGGATCGCTACTCGAGTTTCTCCAGCTCCGGCGGCTCCGTTTTGCTCTTGTTCCGGAACTGCCGCCGGAACAGGAATTCAACCTCACGGTAAATCTCTTTCAGGGGAAGCCCGGTGCGGCGGGCCACGGCCTGGCAATCCTCGAATTCCGGGGCGAAATGGAGCGGTAAATCCCGCTCCGGCGCGGCCGCCGGTACCAGTTTGACCCGCACCGGGCCCCAGGGGGTTTGCATTACTTCCACGGCGCGGGTCCGCATGATTTTGCGCCCCTCGAAAACCCGCACTCCCAGGGTGGAAGTCTCGTTAAAAATCGTTTCCAGGAGCGCGTTTAACCCGTGGCCGGGCGCCAGCACCGCCAGCTTTACCGCGGGGCGGTTTTTTTTCATTTGAATGGGGGTGAAGTAAACATCCAGGGCGCCGCCTTCCAAAAGTTTCTCCATCAGGTAGCCGAATATTTCCGGGTTGAGATCGTCAATGTTGGCTTCGATAACCTGCAACCGCTCCTCGGGCAAGGGTGCGGCGGCGGTCCCGGTCCCCACCATGACGCGCAGGTAATTGGGATACCCGGGGTCCTTTTTACCCGCCCCGTAGCCGATCTTTTCCACGAACATCCCGGGCGGGGGACCGTAACCTTGGGCCAGGGTGGCGACGAAAGCCGCCCCCGTGGGAGTAACCAGTTCCAGCTCCGTCTCCCGGCCGTAAACAGGCACCCGGTGTCCTTTACACAGCTCTACGACGGCCGGGGCCGGCAGCGGCAGCAGGCCGTGCGCGCACTGCACCATCCCCCGGCCCAGGGGCAGAGGAGAGCAGTAAACGGCTTCGACCCCCAGGAGATGAAGCGCGGCCGCGCCGCCGACTATATCGACGATGGCATCCACGGCGCCGACCTCGTGGAAATGGACCCGCTCCACCGGAATGCCGTGCACCGCCGCTTCCGCCGCGGCCAGGCTCTCGAATACGGCCGCGCTTTTTTCCTTGACTGCTTCAGGGAGGGCGGCGCCTCGGATCAGGCGCAGGATCTCGGGCAGGTGGCGCAGGGGGCCACCGGGGTTCTCGATGAGCACAGCCAGGTTTGTCCCGGCCAACCCGTAACGGTTCACTTTCTCGGCGTGGAGGCGGCAGCCGGGAAGCTCCAGTCCGGCCAGGAGCTTTTCCAGCTGCTCCAAGCCGGCGCCGCAGTCCAGGAGCGCTCCCAGGATCATGTCGCCGCTGATCCCGCTGTAACAGTCGAAATAAGCGATTTTGGAGCCCGGGACGGCGGGCGGCGGCGGCGGCAGCGGCGC
>JAGUZX010000032.1 GCA_020060545.1 Desulfovibrio sp.
CGGCGTTGCCCACATATCCATAACTACGGCTACTGCTCTTTAATATCTGAAAATACTTCCAGCCTGAGATGTTGGATCATATGGCGGTAGATGAAGAAAGAGAAGTGGCGCAAGGAAGCATAGAAAGGTATGAGGGCAAGCGGGGCGTTAGCTACCGGCTTCGCTATGTGGTCGGCTATGATGAGCGGGGCAACCCCATCCACCGGCGTTATACCGTGCGGGGCACGAAGCGGGAGGCTGAGGCCAAGCTGAGGGAGCTTCAGGCCCAGGTGGACCAGGGGCGGTATGTGGAGCCTTCCAAGCTCACGGTTAATGAGTACATGAGGCGGTGGTTCGAGACGACCCGGCAGAGGCTGGCACCGTCTACCATCAGGCGGTACCGGGACTACTGCTTCAAGCACATCATACCGGCCCTGGGCGGGACACCCCTGCAGAAGCTAACCACCATGCAGGTCCAGGAGTTCGCCAACCGCATGCTGGCCAGCGGCAATCAGGGGAACGGTAGAGAGGGCAGTGGATGCTCGGCCAAGTCCGTCCGGGATTGCGTCAGCCTGCTCCGGCAGGCCCTGGACCAGGCTATCGCATGGGATATGTTAACCCGGAACCCCGCAACCGGGGTCAAGACCCCAAAGGTTACGCGGCGGGGACCCGAAATCCTGACCGAGGAGCAGGCGGCTAAGGCCCTGTCCTCGGTGGAGGGTACCTACGGGAGGATACCCTCAATGATTGCATATCACACCGGAATGCGCATCGGTGAGGTCCTGGCCCTGTCCTGGGATAATGTGGACCTGGAGAAGGCAACCGTTACGGTGAGGAGATCCTACTCCGTGGTGGACGAGGACGGCCCCGTCTTCAAGGACCCGAAGACCAGGGCCGGAAGGCGGACGGTGGAGATAGACGGTACCCTGGTAAAGGCCCTGCGCGAGCACAGGAAGGCCCAGGCCGAGGCAAGACTTGCCGCCGGTGGAGGCTGGAGGAACGAGTACAACCTGGTCTGCACCACGGAAAACGGCGGCTTCATCAGACCCAGGGCGCTGGGGCATCTCTTCCGGCGCAGGGCCTTGGCCGTAGGGCTTGATGTGACCTTCCACGGCCTGCGGCATACCCACGTTTCCCTGCTCATCAAGGCCGGGGTGCCCATTAACGTCATCTCGGAGCGCGTCGGGCACGCCAACCCGAGCATCACCCATAACATCTACGCCCACCTATTACCGGGCATGGGGCGGGACGCCGCCTTAGCGTTCGAGCGGCTAATCAGGACACATCGGTAATAATCTGAGGAAAAAAGTTATCAAAATAATGCGTAATTAATATAATTTAGCCAGTAAGTTTCTAATGCATTTGTTACTAAAACTAAGCCTTTTTTTTATAATACAATTGATAAATTACTTCAACGATGATTGCCAATAGTGCGCCTATTATTACCACAAATAAATTATACATGCCGGCCTTCATGGTTGGAGCAAGGGGATCCATATTGGCAGTTATTACACAATCTAGAATCCACCCTGTAGAGGCCCCTGCCAGGAATATCAATCCTAATCTGTACAACTGAAACAATACTGGGACACTTCCTATGATGCCTACGATAATAAAGTAAGACTGTATAATCTTTGCATCCGGGAAAGATGAATAGGTAACATAATAACTAATCATAAAGATCAACCCAAAAATAAGTAACGAAATAATACTGGTTATTATCGATTTTTTATTGACTATCCTCCGATTCATATTTGACCCTCCCAGTAATTATCCTGATACCGATATATTAACACATCTTCGCTCATATTGCCATAATTCAAAAAAAAATGGAGCGACTAATCGTGACACATCCGTGACACTTCCGGCTAAAGGTGACCATAGACAAGAAGGCGCGAGTCCATGAACGGCATGGCTCGCGCTTTGCTTTTCATTGGTGGAGGCGGCGGGAATCGAACCCGCGTCCGAAGGCCCAGCAACAGGAATCTCTACAGGCTTAGTCCCGGATTTTGATCTCGCTCCGCCGGCTCCCCGGAACCGGATCCGCCGGCGCCAGCCCCGTTTAGGTTTCCCGCGGCAGCGGAGAGGCAGCCGCTGCGGCGGTAGGCCGGTTTCTTGACGCCCCTGTCCCCTCCCCCGGCCGGGGAGGGGAGGGACGCGCTACTTAATTAAGCAGCGTAGGCTAATTGAGGTTTGGCGTTTATAGCCGTTCCATGTTTTTACCAGGCCATGGTCCTGGGCCTGCCGCTCCTGCTTCTACAACCCCCGTCGAATCCTTACGCCCCCATGATTATATTATGGCCAACCTACCGGGAATGTGCTACCCCGGCAGCCTCTCACCCTTACACGCGGCATTAGGTGCGAACAAGATCAGCCAAGGCGCTAGCCCCGCCGCCGCTCCTCCTTGAACGCGCGATCCATTTCGCGCTTGCTGTCGCGCTCGGCGATTGCTTCGCGCTTGTCGTAGAGCTTCTTCCCCCGGGCCAGGGCGAGCTCCACTTTGACCAGCCCCCGTTTCAGGTAGATCTTGACCGGGATCAGGGCGTAGCCCTTTTCCCTGACCTTGCCCGCCAAGCGCCCGATCTCGGCCTTGTGCATGAGCAGCTTGCGGATGCGCAGCGGGTCATGGTTGAAACGGTTGCCCTGCTCGTAGGGGCTGATATGCATATTATACAGGAAAAGCTGGTTTCCTTCAACACGGGCGTAGCTGTCCTTGAGGTTGACCCTGGCCCCCCGGACGGATTTGACCTCGGTCCCGGTGAGGGCGATGCCGGCCTCGAAAGTTTCTTCGATGTGGTAGTCGTGGTACGCTTTCCTGTTGGCGCTGATCAGTTTTTCCATGGTTTCCTTCCTCTTCCCAGATCATGCAGCGTGTTTTACGCGCCGGCGGTCGGCTCATGCGCCGCCCCTACAAAAAAGCAACTGTATGGGTTTGCACCTTACGCCGGGTTTGAGCATGTCCGCCCCTGGAGATAAAAAACCCTACCGGCCTGAAGTACCAGGAACGAATAGGGTACGTCAACTTCCCGCTGCTTCCGCCTTCTATGATAACACCGCTCCCGCGTCCAGTCAAGCACTGATGTGTTAATATATTCTATTTATGATCATTTTCCCCTCCTGGCAAACATGGCCTATTCCGGCAAATTATGCAACCGCCCCGGTTGACCTGGCGCGTTTGGAAAGATATAATAAGAACCGGTAAAGGGAAGTAGCTGGCAGGGTCAAGCCTGTCGGTCGGATCAGCATACCCGGTAGCAATACCTGGTCCTCCGCTTGCTCGCCAAGCAGCCAGACCTTTGACATCGAAAGTGTTGAAGGTTTTTTTATTTAGGCGAAGGAACCGGCCGCCCCGCGGACCGGCGGAAGGGATCTTCGGGCCGGGTTCGAAAGGGACGGTTGCCGCTTTTGGCCTGATGATCAGCCTGATTACCCTGGCCGCGTTCCGGGCCGGGCTGGCGGAGTCGGTGGCCAAGGGGCAGTCCATGGCCTTTGCCACCCAGAGCCAGCTGGCGCACGTGTTCAATTTCCGCTCGCTCCGCGGGACCGTTTTTCAACGAGGCTTCCATAAAAACCGCTCCCTCCTCCTGGCGGTGTTTACCGCGGGGCTGCTGCAGGCGGCGGTGCTGTTTATCCCGTTTTTGATGGCCGTGTTCCGGTTGGTGGTGCTTGACGCCGGGGACTGGGCAGTCGTGGCCGGGCTTTCGCTGGCGATCCTCCTATTGGGGGAGCTATGGAAAGCGCTCAGGCGCGGTGTGGAAAGCAGGCGAGCGAGGCCGGGAAGATAATTAAAAAGGGCGCAGCAGCGCCGCGCCCTTTTTGAGCCGATCAACTAGGGGAGGGGTTTGCCCCACTCCTCGGCGAAAGCGATCTCTGCCAGCGCCTTGCGCGGGCGCGGGGAGGGCCGCCGTTCGGGGACACCCAGGGGGGTAAGGGCGACGACCCGGTATTCCGGCGGCACGTTGCAAACGGCCCTGGCCTTGGCCTCGTCGAACCAGGCCACCCAGCAGGTGCCGAGCCCTTCGGCATGGGCGGCCAGGATCAGCTGCTGCAGGGCCAGGCCGGTATCCAGGAGGTAGTAAGCCTTGCCGTCGTGATCGCCGGAAGCTTTCGGGTCGGCGCAGGCAACGATCACCACCGGCGCCTCGGCCACCGCTTTGGCCGCCGGGTTCCCCCCGGCCAGGGCGGCGGCAAGCTGTTCCCTCTTCTCCCGGCTGCGGACAACGATGAAGCGCCAGCACTGGAGATTGCTCCAGGACGGGGCGATGCGCGCCGCGTCCAGGATTTTTTGCACCGTTGCCGCTGGAACCGGATCGGGCAGGTATTTCCTGATGCTCCGCCTTTCTTCCAGCACCTGGTAGAGTTCCATACCGGTAAAGCCTCCTTCTATTTTCCGATGGACTTGACTGAGCTATTAGTAAAGGTTTCCTGATCTATTCGGCGGGGAGGGCTGTTTGTCCTTCAAGCAAGGTTGAAGGTGATGCGGCCGTCGCCGGTGTTAACCTTTACTACCCGGACCGGGAGCGGATCGCCGAGGCGGTATTTCCGGCGCGTGCGCTCCCCGACCAGGGCGGCCTGTTTTTCATGGTAGACATAGTAGTCGTCGTCCAGGTCGCCGAGGGGGATCATCCCTTCCACGGTATTATCCAGCTCCACGAAAATGCCGAAATTGGTGACCCCGCTGATAATGCCCGGGTAAACCTCGCCCAGCTTGCCGGCCATATACTGGGCTTTTTTGAGGTCTTCGCCGGCCCGCTCGGCTTCCATGGCCACCCGCTCCCGCTCCGAGGCATGCTGCGCGATCACGGGCAGCCGCACCTGCAGGCTGGCGAGGCGCCCCTCCTCCAGCCCTCCCCGGGCCAGGTATTCCTTGAGGATGCGGTGCACGACCAGGTCGGGGTAGCGCCGGATCGGCGAGGTGAAATGGCCGTAGAAACGGGAGGCCAGGCCGAAGTGGCCCTCGTTGGACGCGCTGTAACGGGCCTGGGGCAGGGCGCGCAACACCAGGTAGCGGACCAGCCTCTCCGCCGGTTCGCCCCGGGTGCGTTCCAGCAGCACCTTCAACTGGCGCGGTTTAATCTCTTTGAAGTCCAGCGCCGCCGCAACGCCCATAACGGCCAGGGTTTCGCGCAGGGCCGCCAGCTTTTCCGCGGTGGCGACGGCATGGACGCGGTAAAGCAGCGGCAGCTTCTCTTTGGCAAAATGTTCGGCGACAACCTCGTTGCACAGAATCATGAACTCTTCAATCAGCGATTCGGCGCGCCCCATCTCGCGCCGCTCCACGGCGGTGGGGTTCCCCGCCCGGTCAAGGATAATCCGCGCCTCCGGCAGGTCGAGGTCCAGGGCGCCCCGCTGGAGCCGTTTTTGCCGCAGCAGCGCGGCCAGCCGGTCCATCCGGGCGAGCATAGCCCCCAGCGCTGCGCCGGGGATCGGTTTTTCGTTCCCGGTCCCCTTGAGGTGGGCTTCCACCTGCCGGTAAGTCAGCCGCTCCGCAACGCGGATCAGACTGGGGAAAAAGCGATACCCGGCCACCGCGCCGTCCGCGGAAAGCTCGATCAGGACGCTGACCGCCAGCCGGTCCCGGCCCGCCCTGAGGCTGCACAGTTCTTCGGATAAAAGCGGCGGCAGCATCGGGATGACCTCGCCCGGCAGGTAGATGCTGGTAGCCCGCTTGAGCGCTTCCCGGTCCAGCGCCTTTCGCTCGCGGACGTAGTGGGAAACGTCGGCGATATGGACGCCGAGGCGCCAGCCTCCCTCCCCGGCCGGTTCGAGGGAAACGGCGTCGTCAAAGTCGCGGGCCTGTTCGTCGTCAATCGTGACCATGCGCAGCTCCCGCAGATCGGTGCGGCCTTCTTCGGAAGCGATGCCGGCAATCGCCTCTTCCCGCGGCAGCGCCTCCAACTCTTTCAGCACCGGCGGCGGGAACTCGCCCGGGAGATCGTATTTGTAGTGCAGCGTGAGCTGTTCCACCCGGGGCGAACCCGCCGGCCCGAGCCTTTCGACCAGTTCGCCGCGGGGAGGTTCGCTCCCCCGGCGCCAGCTCCGGATTTCGACCACCACCTTGTCGCCGCGCCGGGTCTCTTTCAGGTCCCGGCGGGACACCGTTACGGCGTGGGTAAGGCGTTCGTCGTCAGGGACGACGAAAAAACGCTTGCCGTGCCGCTCCAGCGTGCCCACCAGTCGGGTATGGCCGCGCTTGAGGATCCCGATCACCTCTCCCTCGCGCCGCCGGCCGCCGGCCTTGTCGTCCAGGCGCACCATCACCCGGTCCCCGTGCGCCGCGTCCTTCATCTTCCCGGGGCTGATAAAAACATCTTCGGCTTCGCAGTCGGGACGCAGGAAGGCGAAACCGCGCCGGTTGCCCTGCAGGGTGCCGGCCAGGCAGCCCAGGCGCCGGGGCAGCCCGAACCGCTCCCGGGCTGTTTTGATCAGGACGCCTTCGGACCGCATCCGTTCCAGCTCCCCGGCCAGGAGCGCGCTTTCTTTTTCGTGCAGTTGAAGTTCAACGAGGAGCTGTTTGAAGGTTAACGATGGCTGGGGGTGCGCCAGCAGGAGCTGCTGGATATGCGAGCGCAGCTTGGCCAAGGTGTCTTTCCGGTTCATCGCGCTCATAACCCCAACTCTTTGGCGATCCCCTGCATCGCTTCCAGGCTGAGCGCCAGCAGCTGCTCCAGGGAGAGGCCGAACCCGGCGCAGCTTTCGATCTGCCCCCGGTCAGCCCCCCGGGCGAAGCTTTTCTCTTTAAAGCGGTTCAGGATAAAATCCACATCGATGGCGCTCAACTTTTTTTCCGGGTGGATCAGCGCCGCCGCCACCAGTAAGCCGGTAACCGGATCGACGGCGTAAAGAGCCTTGTCGAGCAGGGTCTCCGCGGCCACCGCGAGCGCCTCGTTGTGGGCCTTGACGGCGTGGACCAGCTCCGGAGGGCACCCCTTTTCTTCGAGCAGCCGGGCGCCCAGCAGGCCGTGCTGCTCCGGCCGGTCGACCGTCCGGTCGTAGTCGACGTCGTGCAGCAGCCCCGCTAGCTCCCACAGCTCCCGATCCTGCCCCAGGTGTTCCGCGAGGCGGCCCATGACCGCCTCGGCAGCGAGCATATGTTTAATCAGGTTCTTGTTTTGCACTTGTTCTTTGACCAGGCTTAAAGCTTCTTCTCTGTTCATCTTTTGTCATCCTCCGTCAAGGTTCTATATTTTTCCTCTGGATTCATTATACCCCGCCGCAGGGCAAAATAAAAGGAGCAGGGTTTTCGCCCGCTCCCCAGGCCGTTCATTTGTGGCCGACCCTGAATTTTAATGCAGGACAGTTAAAATAATCGTGAGCAGCATGAAAGTTACGGCCAGCACAGTGGTTAAGCGGCCCAGCTTTTCATCCAGCCCTTTTTTCTTCCCGAAAAGCGATTGGGCGCCGCCGGCGATGGTTCCCAGGCTGGCGCTGCGGCCCGACTGGAGCAACACCGTGGCGATCAGCCCCAGGCAGATCAGGATATAGAGCGCGGTAAACACGTTTGTTAGCATTGCATGACCTCCGGGACAATAAGATCAAAGTATTCCGGCCTTGATATTTTACCACAGAACCGCCCGGCTGACAAATCATTTTCGCGGGGCGTTTTTCAGGATCGAGCGCCCGGCAAATCGCGCAGCCCCGCCGAGCGATTCCTCGATGCGCAGGAGCTGGTTGTACTTGGCCACCCGGTCCACCCGGGAGGGAGCTCCCGTCTTGATCATCCCCGCGCCCGCGGCCACCGCCAGGTCGGCGATAAAGGTGTCGTCGGTTTCGCCGGAACGGTGCGAGATGACGCAGCCGTAGCCGGCCCGGCCGGCCATGGCGATCGTCTCCAGGGTCTCGCTGAGCGTGCCGATCTGGTTCAGCTTGATCAAGATCGCGTTGGCGACGCCTTTTTCAATGCCGGAGCCGAAGCGCCGCGGGTTGGTGACGAAAAGGTCGTCCCCGACCAGCGTGATCTCGCCGCCCAGGGCGGCGGTGAGGGCGGACCACCCTTCCCAATCATCCTCGCCCAAACCGTCCTCGATGCTGATGATCGGGTAGCGCCGTTTCAGGCAGCCGTAGAATTCGACCAGCTCCGCGCCGGTGTAACTCTTCCCCTCCAGGCGGTAGCCGCCGTCAGCCTGCAGCTCCGTGGCCGCCACGTCCAGGGCGAGGTGGATCTCGTCACCGGGGCGGTAGCCGGCGGCAATGATCGCCTCGACGATCAGCTCCAGAGCCGCCGCGCTTGACTCCAGGTCCGGGGCAAAACCGCCCTCGTCGCCCACGCTGGTGTTCAAACGGCGGGAGGCGAGAATTTTTTTGAGGTGGTGAAAAACTTCGACCCCCATCTGCAGGGAACGGGCGAAGGTTTCCGCACCGGCGGGAACGATCATGAACTCCTGGATGTCGACGTTGTTGTCGGCATGCTTCCCTCCGTTGAGGATATTCATAAAGGGGACGGGCAGCAGGGAGGCGTTGACGCCGCCCAGGTAGCGGTAGAGCGGCAGGTCCAGCATCGCCGCCGCGGCGCGGGCGCAGGCCATGGAGACGCCGAGGATGGCGTTTGCGCCCAGCCGCCCCTTGTTCGGGGTCCCGTCCAGTTCGATCATGCGGCGGTCGATCAACTGCTGCTCGAGCACGTTCATCCCGGCCAGGGCGGGGGCCAGCGCCTGGTTGACGTTGCGCACCGCATCCAGGACACCTTTGCCCAGGTAGCGGCGCGGGTCTTTGTCCCGCAGTTCCACCGCCTCAAAAGCGCCGGTGGAGGCTCCCGACGGCACCGCCGCCCGGCCCACCCAGCCCCCGTGCAGCCACACTTCGGCTTCGAGGGTGGGGTTGCCCCTGGAATCGAGGATCTCCCTGGCTTTAATCTCCTTGATCTGTTCTTCCACAGCAATACCCTCCTTGAAAAATATGATTAGGGGACGGAAGCCGGACTGCTTTTTGCAAGCGCGGCACGCTCATGCCCCTCTCACCTCTCAATCATGCTCAGGCCGGTCATTTCGGGGGAACATTCCAGGCCGGCCAGCGCCAGGATGGTCGGAGCCACGTCGGCCAGGATCCCTTTCCGGCGCAGCTCCACCGCCCCGGCGCCCAGGAGGATCAAGGGGACCGGATTGGTGGTATGGGCGGTATGAAACCCGCCGCCGGCGTCGAGCATCTGCTCGGCATTGCCGTGGTCGCCGCAGATCACCACCCGCCAGCCGCGCGGCAGGGCCGCCGCTTCGATCAGCCCCAGGCCGCGGTCCACCGCTTCCACCCCTTTAATGGCGGCTTCCAGGTCACCGGTATGGCCGACCATGTCCGCATTGGCGAAATTCACGACCAGCAGGGGGTATTTCCCGCCAGTGATTGCCTCCACGGCGCCGGCCGCCACCCCGGGGGCGCTCATCTCGGGCTGTAGATCGTACGTGGCCACCCGTGGTGAAGGGACCAGGATCCGCTCTTCGCCGGGGAACGGTACCTCCCGCCCCCCGTTAAAGAAAAAGGTAACGTGGGCGTATTTCTCCGTTTCGGCCACCCGCAGCTGGGACAGCCCTTGCCGCGCGTAGATCTCGCCCAGGGTCCCGTCCAGGTAATCGGGAGGGAACGCCACCGGCACAGGCAGGCTGCGCTCGTACTCGGTCATGGTCACGTAATGAGGCCGGGGCGGGTGCGGGCCCCGGTCAAAAAAAGGAAAGTCTTCGTCCACCAGGGCATGGCTGATCTGGCGTGCCCGGTCCGGGCGAAAGTTGAAAAAGATGACGCTGTCCGCCGCGCCGATCGTGGCCAGGGGTTCGCCCGAGCGGTCCACGATCACTACCGGGGAGACAAATTCATCGGTCACCTGGCGGCGGTAGGATTCTTCAAGGGCGGCCAAGGGATCCGCCGCGCGGATCCCTTCACCGCAGACGCAGGCCCGGTAAGCTTTCTCCACCCGCTCCCAGCGGCGGTCACGGTCCATGGCGTAATAACGCCCGATCACGGTGGCGATGCAGCCGTTTTTCCGGCGCCGGCTGCGCTCGTGAAACAGCTCCAGGTAGGAGCGGGCGCCGGCGGGAGGGGTATCCCTGCCATCCAAAATGGCGTGGACGAAGACGCGCTCTACACCAAGCCGCTCCGCCATCTCCAAAAGCGCCAGGAGGTGGTCGGTGTGGCTGTGCACGCCCCCGTCGGAAAGCAGTCCCATCAGGTGAAGGCTGCCTTTACGGCGGCGGGCCTCCTGCATCGCCGCCAGCAAGGCGGGATTTTCAAAAAACTCTCCCGTCTCGATGGAGCGGGAGATGCGGGTCAGCTCCTGGTAAACGACCCGCCCCGCCCCGAGGTTAAGATGCCCCACCTCGGAGTTGCCCATCTGGCCGGGCGGCAGGCCCACCGCTTCCCCGGCGGCATCCAGCAGCGACCAGGGACAGGTTTCATAGAAACGATCCAGGTTGGGCGTGCGCGCCTGGAGGGTGGCGTTTCCCGCAAGGACGGTGCTGTAGCCCCACCCGTCCAGGATCACCAGCGCCACACGGTTCAACTGCCTGCCGCCTCCCTGGCCGCGAGGATTAAGTCAATAAAGGAGCCGGGCTCCAGGGAGGCGCCGCCGACCAGGGCGCCGTGCACCGCGGGAAGGGCGACAAAAGCGCCGATGTTGCCGGCGTTCACGCTGCCGCCGTACTGGATGCGCAGGCGCTGCGCCGTATCATTCCCCTGGCAGCGGGCAACCACGCCGCGGATCAACGCCGCGGCTTTGGCCGCGTCATCGGGAGAAGCCGCTTTGCCGGTGCCGATCGCCCAGACCGGTTCGTAAGCCACCACCAGGCCGGCGGCGGCGCCCGGCTCCAGCCCTTCCAGGGCGGTGCGAAGCTGCCGCTCCAGGATCTCTTCCGTCCGGCCCTGCAGCCGCTCGGCTTCAGTTTCGCCGACGCAGAGCACCGGCGTCAGCCCGTGTTCCAGGACGGCCCGCAGTTTCCGGGCGACGGCAGCGTCGGTTTCACCCATGAGATGGCGCCTTTCTGAATGCCCGATAATGACGAAGCCGACCCCCAGGTCGACCAGCATCATTGGCGAGATTTCTCCGGTAAACGCGCCTTTCTTTTCCCAGAACACGTTCTGGGCCCCCAGCTTGATCGAGCTGCCCTCGAGGGCCGCCCGCGCCGCATAGAGCGCCGTAAAGGGGGGGCAGATCAGCACGTCCACCCCGTGCAAACGCGCTTCCGCTTCCTTAAGCCGCCGGCAGAAGGAGCCGGTTTCAGCAGCTGTTTTATGCATCTTCCAGTTGGCGGCGACAATCAGGTTCATTCCGTTTTCCCTCCAATCCCTTCCATCACGTTTTATCTTTCAGGACGGCGATACCCGGCAGCTCTTTTCCTTCCCAGAATTCAAGGGTGGCGCCGCCGCCGGTGGAAATAAAGCTGATCTCCCCGGCCAGCCCGAGTGTTTCCAGGGCCGCCACGACATCGCCGCCGCCGACTACGGAAAAAGCCCGGCTTCCGGCGACGGCCCGGGCGATCGCTTCCGTGCCCCGGTGAAAAGGCTCAATTTCGAATACCCCGAGCGGCCCGTTCCAGACGATCATGCCTGCGCCGGCGATGACCCGGGTATACTCCTGCACGGTATCCGGGCCGATATCCACCGCTTTCCACCCCCCCCCGACCGCTCCGGGAAGGACAACCTTAAAGGAGCCGCCCGTTTTCAGCTCCGGGGTAACGACAAGGTCCACCGGCAGGTGCAGCCTGCACCTGCCGTTTTCGCTGAGCGCCGCAATGGCCTGCGCCTCAGCGGTGAGCGCCCTTTCGTAGAGGGAATCGCCCAGGTCAAAACCGCGGGCGGCCAGAAAGGTGTTAGCCATCCCCCCCCCGATCAGGAGCGCGTCGGCCAGCTCCAGGAAGCGGCGCAGGACGTTGATTTTATCCGAAATCTTGGCCCCCCCGAGGATCGCCACCAGCGGGCGGGCGGGGTTATGCAGGCAACGGGTCAGCACTTCGATTTCCTTCTGCATCAGCAGCCCGGCCACGGCGGGGATATATTCGGCCACCCCGGCGGTTGAAGCATGGGCGCGGTGCGCGGCGCCGAAGGCGTCGTTGACAAACAGGTCGGCCGTTTCGGCCAGGCGGCGGGAGAGGGCGGGGTCGTTTTTTTCCTCCCCTTTTTCAAAGCGGACATTTTCCAACATCAAAACTTGCCCCTCGCCGAGCCTGTCCACGGCGTCCCTGACCTCACCTCCGACTACCTGTCCAAGCTTGCGGACCGGCTGTCCCAGCAGCTCCGCCAGGCGCGCCGCCACGGGATCAAGGCGCAGTTCCGGTTTGGCCTCACCCTTTGGGCGCCCCAGGTGGGAAATCAGCACCACCCGAGCCTTGCGCTCAACCAGGTAGCGGATCGTCGGCAGGGCCGCCCTGATCCGGGTATCGTCCAAAATTTTCCCTTCCTCCAGGGGGACGTTGAAATCAACTCTGAGAAGCACGCGCTTTCCCTGGACTTTGACATCCTCAACGCTGAGTTTACGCAATGCAGCGATCACCACCTGAAGGTATATTTACCAATACTGCCGCAGATTTATTTTACCATAAATATTTCTCCGCCGGCCGGGGAAAAGGAGGCCGCAGTTTAATTTTTCCGGCGAAATGGCTGATTATCCAAAAGGGCACAGTCGGCTTGCTGAAGGCTGAAAATTGGGCCGCCTGCTCCACCCTGAAGTAGAGGCATAGTGTGCTGCGCCCGCGGGCGACGCCTGCGACACCCCACAAAAGAACGGAGCCTTTTGAGATTAATAAGTATTTTCCTGGCAGAGGGAACAGCTGAAACAGCAGCGCCGCCTGTCACGGTTGACTTTTACCCCGGGCGGCGTTTGTAAGAAGCGGGGATCGACAGCTCCTCCCGGTACTTGGCCACTGTGCGGCGGGAGATGTTAATCCCCTTCCCCTGGAGTAAATCGGTCAGGTGCTGGTCGCTGAAAGGCCTTTGGGGGTCTTCCGCATCGATTAACTCGCGCAGGTAGGTCTTGATGCTGGGCGAAGAGTAATCCTCGCCGTCCTCGCCGCTCAAGCCGCTGGAGAAGAAGAACTTCAAGGGGAAGAGGCCGCGCGGGGTCTGAATATACTTGTTGGCGGTAGCACGGCTGACTGTTGATTCATGCACGCCGACCGCGCGGGCCACCTCTTTCAGGGTGAGCGGCTTGAGCTGCTTGATGCCGTATTCAAGGAACGGCTGCTGGATCTGCACAATCTGCTGGGCGACCTTAAAGAGGGTGAGGCGGCGCTGCTCGATGCTGCGGATAAGCCAGTAGGCTTTTTCAAGCTTGGTTTTTATAAAAGCGGAAAGCTGCTCATCTTTACCCCCGTTTTGCAGCAGCTTCTGGTAAAAGGGGCTGATCATCAAATAAGGGATGCCGCTGTCGTTTACGATGACCACGTAATCCCGGTCCACCTTCTCCACGACCAGATCGGGAACGATATAGCGGGTTTCGTCTCCGCTTCCGAAAATGCTGCCGGGCTTGGGGTTCAGGGTGCGGATGAAACCGACCGCTTCCCGGGCTTCTTTCAAATCACACCCCAGGCGGGAGGCGATATAACCATACCGCCCGTCAGCGGCGGCCGGCAGGTAGTGCTTCACAATTTCCTCCGCTTGCGGGAGAGGGCAGTCAAGGTGCGCCAGCTGGAGCAACAGGCATTCCTGCAAGTTGCGGCTGGCGATCCCCGCCGGCTCCAGCGCCTGGACAATTTTGAGCACCGACTCCAGTTCATCCACCGTCACCCCGAGGGCATGCGCCAGATCGTTTAAGTCGCCGCGCAGGTAACCGTTGCCGTCCAGGTTGCCCACCAGAAAAGAGGCGATGCTGTACTGGCGGGGTGACAGGCGCATCAGGCGCAGCTGTCCGAGCAGGTCTTCCAGCATCGTCCCCGGGCCGCTGCCGCAATCTTCCACGGAGGATTCCCATTCCGGAGGGCCCGCTTTGGCCGCGGGGACAGCGATGTCGAGGTCCATGTCGCGAAAATACTCTTCCCAGGGAAACTCGCCTTCCGCGGCGGCGGCAGGCGCGGGATCCTCAACCGTGTCCAAATCGGCTTCTTTTTCTTCCGCGTCCCGGGTTTCCAGGACCGGGTTGTTCAGCAGCTCTTCCTGGATGTAGTCCACCAGCTCCACGGTAGAGTACTGCAGCAGGGTAATGGCCAGCTTCAGCTCCGGAGTGATGATGAGCTTTTGGGCCTGTTCCAATTTTAATTGGTAGTCGAGCTTCATCATGATCGTCACTTCCCGGCGTTACACTTCGACAGGGCTGTCAAAACTTCCTGCACTGTCGAAATGCCGCCGGATCAAAATGTCCCTTTCGCAAGGCAGCGCATCTTCCCGCCCTGCCACAATTTTGGGGGCCCTGGTTTATATTTATGCGGCCAATTTCAATTTCGACAATGCTTTTGATCCCATTGCCTGGCGAGGTGCCCCAGCTGCCTGAAGCGGTGGTTCATCCCGGACTTGCCGAGAGGGGGTTCCATCTTTTCCCCCAATTCCTTTAGCGAAGCTTCGGGATAGCGCCGCCTTAAACGGGCCGCTTCCCTCAAAGACGAAGGAAGGTTGGAGAGGCCGACGCGGCGCTCGATCAGCTCGATCGCCCGCAGCTGCTGCTGCGCTGAAGAAACTATTTTTTCCAGGTTGGCCGTGTCGCAATTAACCAGGCGGTTGACCTGGTTGCGCATACTTTTCACCACCCGGGCGCTTTCCAACTCCAACAGTGAGCTGTTTGCCCCGATCACCCGCAAAAAATCGGCGATCGCTTCCGCGTTTTTCAGGTAGAGGGAATAGCAGCCGTTGTGGCGGCGCAGAAAGGGCCGCAATGAAAATTGGCTCAGGCCATCCCGCAGGCAGGCGGCATCTTCCTGGTAGCTGCAGTTTATCTCCAGGTGATAACCGGAACTGCCGGCGATGCTGAGCGACCCCCCGGCCAGGAAAGCGCCCCTGGCATAAGCACGCCGGCAGCAGCGCCGCGGGATGGAAAGCGGGGAAGGGCGATCAAGCTGCAGCATCCGCCCGGCCTCCTTCATCCCCAGGTATACAAGCAGGGCTTCAATGCTTTCCTCCCCGTCAACCTGGACGAGATAGATTTTTCTCCCCAGGCTGTGCTGCTGCTGTTTGAGTACGGCCGGGGCGGCGATGCCGGCTGTTTTTAGCAGGCTGAAAAGGTAGCGGGCCAGGGCGGTGTCTTCCGCCCGGATGCTGAGGATCTGCCTGCCTTGACCGATGGTGAGGTAGCCGCGCAGCTGCAAAAAAGCGATCAGCTCCCAAGCCCCGCAGCAAAGCGGCTTGGGGCGCTGGCGGACCAGCTCCTGTTTGACCTGCCGGGTAAACGACAAACAAACACCTCCCTAACCGGTTCATGATTCAAGGGATCACGCCTAAATCCGCTCCGCCTCTTGACTGAGCCCCGTCATTGCTTAGGCATCATGGGACCGGGCGTGTCCTGAGGGGCGCCGACGCTGCCGTCGCGGCGAAGGCGGCTGAGGATCCGGTTGTTAAATTGATAAAAACGGCCTTCCCGGGCCTTGGCCCGGCCCCGGTTGGCCTGAAAAAGGACGCCGTCGATAATGACCTGGGCCAAGAGCCTCCCGTTGTGGCGCGTGATAAATTCGCGGTCGATCAACGGGCCGCAGACCAGGTTTGGAGCCAGCTCTCTTAAGCGCTGGTAATCGGGAGCAACGAGGTTTGATCCTTTTTGGCGGAAAAGCTGCAGTTTATCCCCCGGTACCGCAAGATCCGAATTAACGATGATATAGTCAATTAGACCGGGCACAGTATGGTCCAGCAATGCCTTGACGTGATCGGCGGCGGTAAAGCCGGCGGTTTCGCCGGGCTGGGTCATTACATTGCAGACATAGAAGATTGGGGCTTTGGTTTCGAGGAGGGCGCTTACAACCCCGGGCACCAGCAGGTTTGGGATCACGCTGCTAAAGAGACTGCCTGGGCCCAGGACGACCGCATCGGCCTCGCCGATGGCGGCCAACACTTCCGGCAGGGGCTTTACATCCGGAGGGACCAGGGAGATACGCCTGATCGTGCCGGCCTGGTCATTGAGCAGCGCCTGACCCCGGTAACGGCGCCCCGATTGGTCTTCCGATTCAAGCTGGACCATGCCCAGGGTGACGGGAAAAACCTGGCCGCGAATGGCGAGGACCTGGCTGAAGAGCTTAACCGCATCCTTGAACCCGTACATCTGGGTCATGGCGGCGATAAAGAGATTGCCAAAATTGTGCCCCTTCAACCCGCCGCCGCCGGTAAAACGATGTTGAAACAGGCTTTCCATTAGCGGTTCCGTGTCGGCCAGGGCCAGGATGCAGGAACGGACATCGCCGGGCGGCAAAATACCAAGTTCGCCGCGCAGGCGCCCGGAACTGCCGCCGTCATCGGTTACCGTGACCACCGCGGTGAGGTTACTGGTATAGCGCTTCAGTTCTCTCAACAGGACGGAAAGGCCCGTGCCACCGCCGATGCTCACGATCCGGGGCCCGCTCTCCAGGTAACGCTTGGTGAAAATGGTGTCAATGAAAGGCCTGTTCCGGCCGGAAGAGAGGACTTCAACGGACGCCCGCGTGGCCCGCTGCAGGCCCAGCACCATTAGCGAAATCCCGCAGACCAGGATCAGGCCGCCGTAGAGAGGGCTGCGCAGGAAGCTCAACAGCTTGACGACCGCCTTACCCGACTGGTAAAGGTCGGGCCCGACCAGCAAAGTAAATCCCATGAAGGCCGTCCCGAGCCCGATCAGGGTCAGGAACAGCCAACGCTTTATCCTCAAGCCCGGGTAGAGCCACCGCATGACGCTGGTGGTCAAGCTGCTCCAGTTGATCAAATCGCGGTTCCTCCCGGAGAAAAATACTGGTTTAGGCTTTAAGTATATCCCTGTGTTCAACGTTCAGGTTGAAGCGGTCCCCCAAAACCCGGGCCAGTTCATCCGCCAGGGCCACGGAACGGTGTTTCCCGCCGGTACAGCCCAGCGCCACCACCAGGTTCGATTTCCCTTCCCGCGTATAATAGGGGATGGAGAATTCGAGGAGGTCCTGGATCTTCTGAAAATATTTGTGCGTAACCATCCAGCGCCAGAGATAGTCCCTTACCCTGGGGTCTTCCCCGGTCAGGGGGCGCAGGTGCTGGACATAGTGAGGATTCGGCAAAAAACGGACGTCGAAGACCAGGTCGGCGTCAAGGGGAAGGCCGTATTTAAACCCGAACGAGATGATCAATATCTCCATGCTGCGTTCCCGCTGTTCCGGTTCATAAATATGCGCAATCTTGTCTTTCAGTTCGCGCGGCGAGAAGGTTGAAGTATCGATTACCGTATCGGCTTTGCCCCGCAATTCACTCATGGTCTTACGCTCGGCCTGGATCGCCTCCAGAAGGCTCATCCGGGAAAGGGGGTGGCGGCGCCTGGTTTCTTTAAAGCGCCGGATCAGCACCTCGTCATCGGCTTCCAGGAATAAAATCTCATAGTCGATCTCGTTCCCTTCCAGGGTCTGGAGCGCCTCGAAGAGATGCTCGAAAAAAGCGCCGCCCCGGACGTCGCAGACCAGGGCCACTTTGCTTACCTTCCCCTCCGACTGCTGGCAAAGCTCCGCAAATTTAGGGATAAAGGTGGGGGGCAAATTGTCCACGCAAAAATAGCCCAAATCCTCAAAGCAGTCGATCGCATGGCTTTTGCCTGCGCCTGAAAGTCCGGTGATTAACACGATTTGCATGCCGTCTTTTTTAGCCACGCTCAACACCCCGCCCGGTATTTCCGGCGCCGGCATCCGGCCGCGCCTCTGGTTACTCCAAGTTAAGAATTCGACTTGCTCAATCCAGTTCCTTTCGACAAGGATCGATAAAGGGCTGTACATTTTAGCACAGCCCCATTATTATACCACACCGGAAGTATGGAAGTGAAAGGCGATGAATTATACCAGGCTCTCCATGTTTATCTTTTCCTGGCTGGCCGCCAGTTCAGCCAGGCTTACCGAATCGAGCTGGATGATAATCTTCGTTTTAAGGTCGGACCAGATATTCCGGGCGACACAAAACGGCGCCCGGTGACAGATCTCCGCTTTGTCCACGCAGGGGACCGGAGCCAGGGAACCTTCCACAACACTGATCACATTGTAAACAGTAACCTCCCGGGGATCCTTGCCGAGGATATAACCACCCTTGTTGCCGCGCAGCGTATAAATCAGGCCGGCCGCTCTCAGCGGCCCCATCAGTTGCTCCAGGTACTTTTCAGAAATTTCCTGCCTGGTGGCTATTTCTTTGAGCAGGGTAGGCCCTTTTCCGTAATTAACAGCCAGTTCGATCATTGCTCTGACAGCGTAACGGGCTTTGGTGGAAAGTTGCATAAACTTACCTCCAGTTTCCCCCTTTAGTGTGTTAATATTATCACAAGCCACCAACGCTGTCAATGAAATTATGAACATCGCTTAGATTAAAATTAATTCTTCAATTACTTTGGCCACCCCGTCTTCTGTGTTGGCGGCGGTAACCAGATCGGCGGCCCGGCGCACTTCCGGGCGCGCATTGGCCACCGCCACGCCCAAACCGGCAAACTCGATCATGTCCAGGTCGTTGCTGCTGTCACCGAAGGCGACGATCTCTTCGCGGCGGATGCCGGCCGCTTCCGCCAGGGTTTTAAGCGCCTGTCCCTTGGTTGCCCGGCGGTCGGTGATCTCGAGAAAATGGGGGCGTGATTGCACGGCCACGATTTTTTCCCCGTACCCCGCACGAAGCTCGGCCTCGAACCGGTCCAGCAACCCGTCCCAATGGATAATCGTGAGCTTGGTCGGATCTTCGCCGCGCCGCTTTAAAAACGGGGCCAGCTCGCCCACC
>JAGUZX010000089.1 GCA_020060545.1 Desulfovibrio sp.
GCCCGCGGCGGGCTTCCGCGACCTCCGCCGCGGAGACACGCCGCCCCTCGCGGATGAGCTCAGCCGTGCGGGGCCGGTAGAGTTCTTCAAACCGCGGGAACCAGGCCTCGTGTTCCTGCGCTATCTCCGCGGCAATCAACCGGCGGTGCGCCAGGGCAATTTGGACGATGTCATCGAAAACGGCGATCTTTTTGATCAGGTATCCGGCCCGCTGCAGCGCCGCGAGCTGTGCTTCGAAAGCGCGCAGCGCTTCCGGGGAAGCCTGCCGCAGGTACGGCCCGTCGGGAACCGCCATCACCGGGCGGGTTGATAGTGCCGCTGCCGGGCGCCAGTCACGGCACAGCAACCCTGCCGCCAGCGCCGCGCCCGCGGCGTCCTGGGTGAACAGGCCGACGTGGTCCGCCGAGCGGGAAAAATAGATCAGGCCGCCGGTGGGAATGCGCCCGTAGCTGGGTTTAAAGCCGACGATGCCGCAGAAGGCGGCGGGACGAATGACCGAGCCGATGGTTTGCGTCCCCAGGGCCAGGTGGCAGAAACCGGCGGCGACCGCGGCGGCGGAGCCGCTGCTGGATCCCCCGGGGGTATGGTCCGTGTTGTGGGGGTTGCGGGTCGGCCCGGGCTCAAAATAAGCAAATTCCGTGGTCACAGTTTTGCCCAGGATCAAGGCGCCGGCCCGGCGCAGCAGAGTGACACAGTCGGCTTCCGGGCCGGCAAAAAGGGCGGGGTCGAGGTTTGAACCTGCCCGGGTCGGAAAGCCGTCGACCCGGAACATATCCTTAACCCCGACCAGGATGCCGTAGAGCGGCGGCCTCCCGGCGGGATGGGGGTACTTATTCGCCAGGGCAGCGGCTTCGCCTTTTAAGCGTTCGCGGCGGTTTGCTTCCGGGAGCAGCGCCTGGATCTGCGGCTCATCCCTCTCGATCCGGTCACAGATTTCATCCACATGCGAAACCAAGTCCATTTTGCCGGAGCGCAGCTCTTGTACGGTTTGGCCAAGCAAAGCCGGTGATGTAAACATAGCTCAAGACAACCTCCTTTCCGTACCAGATCTTCTTCGCCGGGTGAACCGCTTTTCCCTGCTCGATTCAAGAAGATCGAACCACAGAGTTCTTCCACCTGCACTTAGCTCACTTCGCCCCGGTCAACGGGCAGGATGCCCATGATCATGCGGATGGCAGTGTTCTTGCCGGCGCCGTTGGGGCCCAGCAGCCCCATCACTTCGCCCTTTTGCACGGTAAAGCTGATGTTGTCTACCACTTTTTTGTGGCCAAAACTCTTAGTCAGGTTCATGACGGTAAGAACCGTCACCATGGAATCCAGGCCTCCTTTCTAATCAACCCGCTATTACCAAGCACCGATTCTATCCCGGTGCTGAATGTAAGCATGATTATATTCGACTGGAACAAATGCCTATCCTTCCAGCCGGAAGGAAGCAAGAAGCAAAGGAAGCAAGGAGACGGGGTTGTTGCTTCCCACCCACCTGCTTCCCCAGGAGAAAGCAAGGGGACCATGAAGCACGGGGATGATGTTACTGCTTTGTAACTGGGGGTTTCGGTATAATCCCGTCCCCTTGCTTTCGCCCTTGCTACCCCGGCTTATGCTTTGGCGTGCCTTCGTTTCAGGGCAAACCGGTTAAACAAGAACAACCCGGCGGCGGAAGCAAGCTTGATTTTTAATGTAGCGGGGTATGTTATAATATGGTATAAGAAGCCCGTTTTCAAAGGAGGCGAGCCTAAGTGGGATACCCAGAGAAAAAACCGGGCGGCGGGTTCTGCTACAGGGATTATCTGCTCTGGCCTGAGGGAGAAAGATGGGAGTTGATCGAAGGTCTGGCTTACAATCTTACCCCTTCGCCCTCCCGGCGGCACCAAGAAGTCTCAGTGGCCCTTGCCAGTCAGTTCTTCAACTACCTTAAAAGCGGCGAGTGCAAAGTTTACGCGGCACCCTTCGACGTGCGGTTGGCGGACAGCGAAGAGCGGGATGAAGAGATAAAAACGGTAGTGCAGCCGGATATTGTTATCGTTTGTGACCTCTCCAAGTTGGACGAAAAAGGCTGTCGCGGCGCTCCTGACCTAGTCGTGGAAATCGTATCTCCGACCACGGCGGCGTTGGACTACAAGGATAAACTTCTCCTCTATGAAAAGCATGGTGTCAAAGAGTACTGGATTATCCACCCCGTAGACCATATCGTCACAGTTTACACCTTGCAGGACAACCTGCAATACGGCAAACCAGTTGTTTATTCCAAAGAAGAAGAAATAAATTCCACTATCCTGCCCTCTATGATCATTAACCTTGCAGAAATATTTGAAACCGGAGAGTGATGCTCCCGGTGTTGCGTGTGTCTCTCTTGGCATTCACTAGGGCGCAGCCCAAAGTGGCCTGTTCCACCCGCCTGATCCATCACTAAATCGTAATAAGGGCTGTGATGGCTTCCGCCAATTCCACTAATTTTCGGGAATCAACGATCCCGATGTTGTCTTTGGGCGTATGGGTTATCTCCTGGGCGGCGCTATTTTCCGTAAACCAGGCCGAAGTGAAGGCCACAGCCGGCCTGCCATATTGGACAAAGATGCTGTGGTCTCGAGGCTCAATAAGCTTCAGCTAAACGCTTTCGGCCCACTTGCTCGCCTGCCTACGCTTAAACCTTACTGTCACCAGCAAGGCTCCAAGACTGGCTGCAGGCTGATGGCTAATCTTTACCTGACGGGATTCCCACCCGCTAGATGATGCGACAGTGCTCAGTCGCTCGGACGGTTCTGGTGACACCTACATACTCATGAACCCTTCAAAGAAAAATATATTTGCTTAGATAAATTTATCACGAAGGTGATAGAGAACCGTCCCCTGTCTCCCCCTTGAAAAAGTTGTCAATAACCCCGTCCCTCCGACAACTTTACACCGTAATATCCTTGTAGCGGGCGGGGGCTATTTTCAGCAGCACCCCGTAGAAGATACCGCCGGCGACGGCCGCCGCTCCCAGCACCGCCGGGTATACCGGCAGTGCCGCGCCCGCGGCAAGGTAAACGGACCGGCCTGCCAGGTAGAGCAGGTAGAAAAGGCCGCCTCCCGCCACCATGGCCAAAACGACGTTGATGTTTTGCTTGATCGCCTTCTGCGGGCTGTCCCAGGTCAGGTAGGGCCGCAGCAGGTCGATGAGCAAACTTAAGGTAATCGCCGGGAAGCTTAAAACCAGGCCGCCAAAAAGGGCCAGCACCAGTTCCGGCAAACTCCAGGGCAGCAGCAGCACCGCCGCCAAAGCAACCAGCGGCAAGGCCAGGGAGGAAACGAGCAGGGAGTAAAGAATTTTCCCCCGGAGCTGATCCTGCGGGGAAACCGGGATGACCTGGGAGATCCAAAAGAGCTTCCCTTCCCGGGAAAAGGAGCTGGAAGCGGCCGGTAAAAATAAGGCCATGACGCCGGTAATGCCGGCAGCGCCCATGATCTGCACCACCCGGGGCACTGCATCCCGCAAGGAGGCGAGGAGGTGGGCAACCCCCCCTCCCGTAATGATCGGGATTACAAGGACCAGAGGGACTATAGCCAGCAGCGCCAGGCTGTTAAAGAGGTAGATCGGGGTCCGCACCAGGTATTTGATCTCGCGCATGGCGATGGCCCATGCGGGAGAAGACGTTCCGGCGGTTTTCCGGGCCAGGGTTTCCCGGGAAATGACTTTGCCTCCCCGCACCTCGGCGCCGCCGATCAACCCCCGGTAAAACAGCGCCTGGCCGATTAAAAGAACCAGGGCGATGCCGGCCAGGCTGATGCCCAGGTAGTAGGTGAAATTAAGGAGCGCCTCCGATCCCCCGGCCGTAAGGGCCCGCGTGGCGAAAAGAGCCGGCGGGTAAACCCTGGATGCATGCCTGAGCAGGCCCTGTTCGTCCAACAGAATCCGTGCGATAAACTCGGCTTCTTCCCCGGCGGGAATACCGGTGATGAAAAAGTTAAAGGTAAGCAGGATCGCCAAAAAGGCAAAGAGTCCGATCAATCTTAAAGTGTCCCTGCTCCGGCTTAAATTGGTCACCCGCATCAGGAAGAGAATGAAAGTGGAGGCGAGCGCCAGGGGGATCACCGGCGCCAGGAAGAAAACGGCGGCTCCGGCCAGCCAGTAGAGGGGCCCCGCCCCGCTGTTTGCGCCGTAAACCCACAGGGCCGGCAGGTAAAAAGGCAAAACCGTGAGGTAGTCGTAGATCAGGACTACGGAAAACTTGGCGCCCAGGATCTGCCGCGGCAGGAGGGGGAGGGGAACCAGCAGGGAGAGGTCCCGGGAAAAATAGAAAACGGACATGACAAAAGCCAGGCCGAAGAACAGGACCAACAGGGAAGAGAGAACCAGGCTCGAGGCCAGGACCACCTCGGTTTGACCGAACAGGAAAGCCACCTTGTACATTTCCTGGACCAGCCTCAAGTAGAGGAAAAAGAGCGGGCCGACACCGACAATCATCAGCGCGATAATTCCCAGGCTGCTCAGGAACTTCTTTAGATCATGCTTCAAGTACCAGCGCAGCGCGGAAAGACCGAAATTGACCTTTAACTGCAACCCGATCAGTCTCAGCATTTTCATTTCCCGGTCAACTCCAGGAAAATATTCTCCAGCGATTCCTTGCTCCCGGAAAGCTCTTTCAGCTCATCCATGGTGCCGCAGGCGATCAGCTTGCCCCGGTGGATAATGCCGATACGGTCGCAAAACCGTTCGGCCACCTCCAGGATGTGGGTGGAGAAAAATACGGTTTTACCCTGGGCGCAGTGTTCCCGCATATAGTTCTTCAGGTTGTTGGAAGAACGGGGATCCAAGCCCACCATCGGTTCATCGAGAATGAAAACATCGGGATCATGAAGCAGTGCCCCCACCAGGACGATCTTTTGCTTCATGCCGTGGGAATAGGATTGAACCAGGTCGCCGACGGCGCCGCTTAGCTCGAACAGGTCCAGCAAGGCGGCGATCCTCTCTTTACGCACCGCCCCCGGGACCCCGTAGACATCCCCGAAAAAATTGAGGTACTCGAGGCCGGTCAGTTTTTCGTAAACTTCCGGCGTATCGGGGACATAGCTGATCGATTCCTTGACCGCTAGGGGGTCGTCGATGATATTGTGGCCGTTGATGACCACGGAACCGTTGTCAGGTTTCAGCAGGCCCACCATCATCTTGATCGTAGTGGTCTTCCCGGCGCCGTTGGGCCCCAGGAAACCGAAGATCTCCCCGGCCTTGACTTCCAGGTCCAGGCCGTCCACGGCCTTGATCGCCCCCCTGTTGTAGCTTTTGGACAGATTGCGGAGTTCTATCATTTTTCTCCCCTCACTATTAATAATCAAAGCAAGTGGTGTATTAATGTATTAATACTCTGTCATTATAGTTTCTTTTCTTCATTGTGTCAAGGGGAAGCAAGGGGACGGGGGGGGGTGTTGCTTTTAATCCCTGTAAGCAAGTAGGGCAAATGATATAATAATCTTAAATTTAGTTCCTCAGTCCCCTTGCTTTCTCTAAGGAGGGTGCCGTGATGAAGTCCTGGCAGGCCAAGCTAGTGCTCGCAACCCTGCTCATTTTATTCCCGGCCGGCGTTTCATCTTGCCCGGCGAAGGCGCCCGTGCCGCCGGGCGGCAGGGAAGAGAGCGGGGCGGTTGACAACGCGGCGGAAGAACAGGAAAAAGAGCAAGTTGTTGCCCGAGCGCCGGCGGCAGTAGTGAGCCCGCGCGCAGTGGTACCCGGGGATTTCGTCCTGCTGGCGGCGGGGCCCAGCCCCGCGGGCACCCTCGTCAGGTTGGAAACGGAGCTGCCTGTGGCCGTTTCACCCCCTTACCGGCACGGCGAGTATACATATTTCATCCTCGGGCTCGGCTTCACCTCTCCACCGGGAAACCACCGCCTGGCCCTGTTCCTGGAGGAGTCCGGCGGTGCTCTCAGGGAGATTTACGGTGCCCTGGAGGTGTTGGCCCCGGATTTTGACGCGATCAGCTTCACGGTGCCCGCGTGGCGGACCAGCGGTTGGGATGACCAGCAGCTGGCGGATGACCGGGAATTGGTCCGCCGGTCCCGCCTGCAAACCGGGCCGTACCCCCTGTGGCATCAGCCCTTTATCATCCCCGTGCCGGGTGAGGTCAGTTCCGGTTTCGGGCAGATCCGGATAATTAACCAGGGCCCGCCCGGCCATCACACCGGGATCGATATCCCCGCGGTTACGGGTACGCCAGTGAAGGCGATGAACGACGGGGTGGTCAGGCTGGCGGCAAGGCTGCTGGCCTACGGTAATATCGTAATCCTCGACCATGGGATGGATCTTTCCAGTTCCTACCTGCACATGGATGCCCTGGCGGTGGAAACAGGCCAATCAGTTTCCAGAGGGCAGGTGATCGGTTGCGTGGGTGAAACCGGTTTTGTTACCGGCCCGCACCTGCACTGGGAGGTCAACCTGGGCGTACTGCCGATAAACCCGATGCAGTTGATTAAAGGCGATATTTACATTCTCCCCGTTCCGGCGACTGCTCGCTAATGTTGTCCGGGGTTGTCAGGGGGGGGCGGCAGACCGGGTAAAAATTATTTTATTAATTCTTATCCCCACTTAAGCTTTGAATATAACGGCTATTTTGGGATAGGACATTAATATAAGCCGGTAAAATCGCATTATGCCCCCAATTAAGAGATGTAAACAAGAAAAGGGCCGCGATTGTTTAAAACCTTAACAGGAATCCGGGGTAAGAGATTGTAATTAAGATAAAAAGTTGTCAATAACCCCGTCCCCCTGACAACCAAGATAAAAAGTTGTCAATAACCCCGTCCCCCTGACAACCTGATGGCCGGGGATGAGACGACGTCGGACTTGGCTGTAGCGGCCTCCCGGCAGGCGTTGGTACGGGCCGGCATCACTCCAGCCGACCTGGACCTGATTATTGTCGCCACCGACACCCCCGATTACATCAGATGAGGTGGAGATGTTCTTCTTCACCCAGCTCAACCTGCGCACCATCGAGGCGACCAGGCCGCCCTGGGCCAACCGATATCCAAAACCTTCACCTATCGTCTGACCGACCCGAATCGCTCTTCCAGCTCTTCTGCGGTCAGGCGCGGGCGCCCTCCCCTCCTTGCACTCACCGTGGTACTCTTCTGCGACCCCAGCAGTACCTCCACCAATCCCTTCACGACCCGTGTGGCGGCTTCAGGGTCGGAACACCGGATGGCCACGGTAACGCTCACACTGCCAGCTCTCGCTCCTGCAATGACCTCCACAAAAGAGAATCCCTAAACCACTCCGCGAACATCCTGTGCCAAAGTCTCGAAGCTTAATGCCTTGCAGAGGTGGGTTTTGTCACCATGGAGCACCCGCACAACATCAACGAGACGGCCGTTCGCAGGCCGGGGTGTAGCAGTTGACATACATGGTAGAAATTGTTACAATAATGACAGTTGAACAAGAAATGCACTGGCCAAAAAGAATAACATGGTGTGATGATTATGGGAATCAGCAAGGTCGTAAAAAAATATAGAATGGATGAACAGCCCGGTGAATTTTCTTTTTGGCAATCAAAATCTTATGAAGAGCGAATTGAAGCTTTAGAACAAATACGAAAAGAATACAATATTTGGAGATATAATGCTGAGCAAGGATTTCAAAGAGTTTATAGCGTTGTTAAACGAAAATAATGTAAAATACCTCGTGGTTGGCGGATATGCCGTGGCTTTGCACGGTTATCCGCGCTATACTAAAGATCTCGATGTTTGGGTCGAACTATCCCCAAGCAATGCGGCAAGGATTTATCAAGCACTGCTACAGTTTGGTTTTGGTTCTGTTGATCTCACGCTTAACGATTTTCTTGAAGCAGACCAAGTAATTCAATTGGGTTACCCTCCGAATCGTATCGGTATAATGACCTCATTGCGGGGTTTGGCGTTTGAAGATTGTTTTAAAGTTAGAGTTCAAGTCGAAATCCTAGGGGTCAAGGTCAATTTTATCGACCTGAATAATTTAAAGATAAATAAACTGGCTACAGGTCGTTTACAGGACCTGGCGGACGTAAATCATTTAGGGTAGAGATGCTTCTTTCTTTTCTCGTTCCTTTAAAGAATCTTCTTAACTACCTCTAAACATCTTGCTGTCATTTGCCAGGGCGTAGTTGCTGTAATAAAAAGATGTTGTGTTCGATTTAAATTTGCCCTAAAGGAGCAGGCATATAAAATGCCTGTTTTTTTATGCGCGCGCAGCTGCCTAAACCGGTTGCAGGGTTTAATCGACCGGCATATATTACTGTGAAAGAGATTTTCATATAAGGATGTATAGCATGACGTCAGCTTTTAAAAGGCCTATTGTCGGGTTATTTTTAGACAAAGTGATTGTCGAAAACCTGAAAAATCAAAGAGGGGCCTTTTTTTTCAGGGTTGATTTGCTGGCGGAAGCAGCCGAAACCGCGGGCGTAACGCTGGTTGTATTTTCGCCGGGCGATGTCAATTTCGCGACCGGCAGGCTGGGCGGCGCCTGCTACAACCACCGGGCAAGGCGCTGGGAGGCGGGCAGCTTTCCTTTGCCTGACGTCCTCTACGACCGGTTTGTTGGAAGCGGCCCGGAACAGACATACCGCGCCGGCGCGATCCGCTCCGGGTTGCAAAAGAGGGGGGTTCAGAAAATAAACGCCCGCCACTATTTTGATAAATGGGAGGTTTATCAGCTGCTCTCCCGGAACAAGAAGATCGAGCCTCATCTGCCGCCGACAGTGCTGCTGCAAAGCGCCGGAGATCTCGAAACGATGTTCGCCGGAAGTAAAGCGATTTTCTTGAAAGCCGCCGCCGGCAGGCGGGGAAAACAGGTGATTAACGCAACCAGGCTTCCCGAGGGAGGCTACTTTTATCGCTACTTTAACGAAAAGCTTTTTTCCGGCCAGGTCCAAACCCTGGCCGGACTGTACCTGATCGCCCGGTCCATCGCCGGGAAGAAGGTTATCGCCCAACAGGCTGTGGATCTGCTGAAGATTAATCAACGGGTAGTTGATCTGCGCGGGGAAATGCAGCGAAACGGCAAGGGTGAGCTGGTTATAGTTGACATACCGGTGCGGCTCGGGTCCGCTTATTCTCCTATCGCCACGCACGGTTCCAGTGATCAATTCGCCAAGTTTTTCCACCGGCGCCTGGGATACACTCCGGAAAAGGTCGCGGCGCTGAGGCAAGCAATAGAAGAGCTCCTGGTTGCCGTTTATGGCTGCATCGAGCGGGCCTACGGGCCCTTCGGTGAGATCGCCATCGATTTTGGCCTCGACAATGGCGGCAAGATCTGGTTCTTCGAATGCAACGCCAAGTCGATGAAAGTGTCGCTGTGCCAGAGCGCCGGAGCTAAAACCGTTAAACAGGCTTTTCTAAACCCGATGCTGTACGCAAAGTACCTCTACAGCCGCAAGTCTATGATTTAAGTTGTAAGGGTAAAAGTTTCCGGCAGGGTTTCCTGCCTGTTTTGGCCCCATTGATCAGCCCGTTTACGGGCGTGGTTGGGAAATTTGCAGTGAAAGGAAAGAATTACAAGTGGTCCCTTATCAAATCGTGCGCAGCAAGATGGATAAAACCAGGGTGATGCTTGCCGACCCGCAGCTCGCCTGTTATATCCCTGAGACGGTATACTATTCTCCACAAAACCTTGCCAGGATGCTGAGCGCCTATGCCCTGGTTTATGTTAAACCAGACCGCGGCAGGGGGGGGGAAAGGGTAATTTCGATCAGGCGAAGCGGGGGGGAAGTGTTTCAAATCCATTTTGAGACCAAGATCCTGCCTAATCAAACCCTCAAAGAAGCAGTCTCGTTTGTGGCCCGTATCGCCGCCGGAAGCCGCTTTATCATCCAACAGGGAATTGAAGTTTTGCAGATAGACAAAAGGCCTTGTGACCTGCGGGTGAATATCCAGAAGCCCTACGGCAGGTGGGAAGTAACCGGTTTGCTGGCCAAGATGGGGCCGCCCGGCAAAGTGGTTACCAATTATTGCCAGGGAGGGACCCTGGTTCCTTTTAAGGAGGCGTTGCAGCGGGCCGGCTTCAACACAGGCAAGATTAGCAAAATGGAAAAACTGCTGGTTTATTTGGCCGAAAGGGCGGCCGCCGTTTTAAATAAGATATATCCCGGTTTGAGAGAGCTGGGGGTGGACGTGGCGCTAGACCGCGGCTCCCGGCCCTGGATCCTGGAAGTAAACACGTGCCCCCAATATCCCCGGGGCAATCCATTGGTTGACCGCTATCACCGGATCATCGTCCGCAAATACCTGCACCCATAAGCACCACCGGGGTAAAACCGCGACCGGTAAAACGAGACCAAATTAATTACTAACTTGGTTGGGTATGTGCATGCCATAATATGGGCTGTTTTAAGCGTGGGTAGAGCCGTTTTAAATATGCCGGCAAATCCTGCCGGCGGCAGTCATTGAATGGGCTTTCTTTTTCTTTCGCGAAAGAGAGACGAAAAGAGGGGGACGGCAAGCGCCGTCCCCCTCCTGTCCCTCCGCTATTTCCCTTTGAATACCGGTTTTCTTCTCTCCAAAAAGGCGGTGATCCCTTCTTTATGGTCTTCGGTCTGGAAGCAGAGGCTCTGCGCATACGCCTCCAGCTCGAGCATCGTCTCCAGGCTGACTTCGGTGCTCATGTTCAGGAGCCGCTTGGCCTGCCGCAGGGCGGCGGGCGGCCCTGCGGCCAGCTTCTGCGCAAATTTGATCGATTCATCCAGAAGCTCATCCGGGGGAAATACCCGGTTGACGATGCCGATACGGTAGGCTTCCCGGGCGTCGATATTTGAACCGGTGAAGACCAGTTCTTTCGCTTTCTGCAACCCCACCAGGCGCGGTAAAAAGAACATTGAACCACAGTCGGGGACGGCGCCGATATTGACAAAGACCTGCCCGAATTTCGCCTCTTCGGAGGCAAAGATGATATCGCAAAGCAGGGCCACTGAGAAACCGGCCCCGACGGCGTAACCGTTGACCGCGGCGATGACCGGCAGCTCAGCGTTGGCCAGCTCCATCAGCTGGGGGTATGCTCTTTTCAGGTACTGCTGCCCCTCAAGCAATTCAAAGCCTTGCATCAGGCGGCTGATGTCTCCGCCGGCCGAAAAGGCGTTGCCGGTGCCGGTAAGGACGATCGCACCGGTCGCGGGGTCGCCGGCGGCGTCCCTGAATGCTTCCACGAGCTCCGCGGCCATCCTCGCTTCCAGCGCGTTCATCATATCCGGCTGGTTCATCCGGATCAGGGCCACCCGCTCTCTCTTTTCACAAACAATGGTTTCGTAAGGCATCCAAAGCCCCTCCTTTTCCCGTTTAGCTGATTCCGAGGATGCTGATGCTGCAAATGTTCTGGGCCGGGATGCCGCCCAGGTTGTGCGTCAGACCGAGGCGGGCGTTTTTAACCAGGCGGTCTTCAGGCCAGCGCTTTAAGAGCTGGTTGTAAACTTCGTAAATCATGCGCAGCCCCGAGGCGCCAATCGGATGGCCGAAGCATTTCAAGCCGCCGTCGCTCTGGCAGGGGATCTGCCCGTCCAGGTCGAAGAAGCCGCTCAATATGTCATCCGGCGCCCCGCCCGGGGGGGAAATATGCAAATCTTCCATCGTGACCATTTCGGTAACGGAGAAGCAGTCGTGCACCTCCATCATGCTGATCTCTTCGCGCGGGTTTTTGATTCCCGCTTCCGCGTAGGCCCGCTTTGCCGCCAGGCGGGTGGTTTCCACCGTGGCGCCGTCCCACTTGTGGTAGAGCGCTTCCGCCCCGGAGCTGACCGCGATCTGCAGCGCTTTAACCATCACCAGGTCCTGGTTGGGCTTGAGGCTGCGTGCGATTTCCGGGGTGGTGACGATGGCCATGGCCGATCCGTCACTCACCCCGCAGCAGTCGAACAGCCCCAGGGGGAAAGCCACGAACGGCGAGTCGGTGATCTGGTCGGTGGTGACGGCCCGGCGCAGGTGGGCCCGCGGGTTTTTGGCCCCGTTTTGATGGCTCTTCCAGGAGATGTGGGTCATCGCCTCTTTGATCTTCTCCATGGGGAGGCCGTACTTAGCCGCGTAAGCCGTCGCCAGCTGCGCAAATAAACCCGGCGCGGTGGCGTTGGGGCTGAGCAGCCTGACCAGCTGTCCCAAAGCGGGTGAATCGGGCAGGCCGCCGTAGCCCACGTCCTTGAGCTTCTCCACTCCGGCGGCCAACACGATGTCGTAAGCCCCGGAGGCGACAGCGTAGCAGGCGCCCCGGAAAGCTTCTGTGCCCGAGGCGCAGAAGTTTTCCACCCGGGTAACCGGGATCATCGGCAGGTGCAGGGCGTTGGCGAGGTAGACGCCGCCCTTGCCGATGTTGACCTCGTCGATGTGGTTGCCGATCCAGGCAGCCTGGATCTCTTTCTTCTCAATCCCGGCGTCGTCCAGGCATTCCAGGAAGGCTTCCAGCAGCAGGTCGCCGGCGTCGCTTTCCCAGCGCTCGCCGAAGACGGTACACCCCATGCCCAGGATCGCCACTTTATCTCTGATTCCGTCGGCCATCTATGCTCCCTCCTCAGGCGCCGGGACCGCTTTCCAGAAATAGAAAGTGGTGTCCCGCATGGCGTCGAAGTATTTGATGCGGAAACTGAACCGGACCGGCAAGCCGACCTTGAGGTCGTCAAGGGTGCAGTCGGTAAAATCCATCAAGTAGCGCCCTCCCCCGCTGATATCGACGTTGCCGTAGATGGCCGGCGGGTTGATCGAGGCCGCCAGCATATCCGAGGTGTAGCTGACGACACGGCCTCCTTTGCCGGAAAGGTATACCGGCTCCATCCCGTCCACCGCCCCGCAGTCGGGGTTGACGCAGACCCGCTGGGGCGGATACTGCTGGGTCCCGCATTGGAGGCATTTCGTGCCCTGCAGCCCCAAGATCGCTTTACGGTTTCGCCAGACCATGGACCAGCGGGTGATCCGGTCTTCCTCGGCGCGCAGGCCGAGCTCGGCGGGGGCCATGCCCCGCCAGACCAGGTACTTGGTATAGCTCTCCAGGTCGGCCCGCCGGTTCAGCGCATCAGAAACCCGTTTGCGGTCCTGCAGCCGGGTAATATTTTCGGTCACTTCGAAATAGAGGGCGTCGCAGCCGTTGCCGTAGCCGATCACCAGCAGCTTGTCGCCCGGGGCGGCGTCTTCCAGCGCCCGCGCCAGCATCAGCAGCGGGTGGGCAGCGCCGGTGTCGCCGGTATCCATGAGCAGGTCGTCCTGCACGCGGGCCGGCTCCAGGCCGAGCTTCTTGTTGATCCCCTTGCGGGCGGCCCCGTAGTGGCAGGGATAAATTATTTTCGCAAAGTCGTTTGGTTGGAGGCGGTATTTGCCGCAGAGCCCCTCGACGGCCATCGGGATCAGGCGGTCGTAACCGAGATCCCGGATCCAGCGTTCCTCCCACTGCCGGTCAAATTTTGAATTGGCGCCGCGCAGGTGGTCGACGAAATCCACGGACAGCGAGTAAGAGCCCTTGAATGCGGCGATCACGTCGCGATCGCCGACCAGGAGGGCCGCCGCCCCGTCGCCGAAAACCATCTCCTGCACCGAGCCCATCTTGCCCAGGCGGCAGTCCGCCGCGCAGGCGACAGCCCTGCTTCCGTTTCCCGCGGCCACCAGCTCCAGCGCCGCCAGGAGCGCCGCCGTGCCGGCTTTCAGTGAGCCGCCGAAGTCGGCGGTGCGGATCTCGTCCCGGGCGCAGAGGGCCCCGGCCAGGATGCCGGCGCTCTGCCGCTCCTTGAAGGGGGCGGTAGTAGTGGCGAAATAGACCGCGTCCAGATCGGCCGGGTCGAAACCCTGCAGGCACCGCGTGCCCGCGGCCGCGGCCATCGTGATCGAGTCTTCGTCAAAATTGGCGATCGGTTTTTCCCCCGCCGCGTTCATGATAATCACCGGGTTGAGCCAGCCCATGGCGCTGAAAACCAGCATCCGGTTCAGGCGGTAGCGGGGCACATACCCGGCGTAAGAACTGATGCCGATCATTACCTTCACTCCTCCATTATCGATTAAGCCAGACAGCGGCGTTGGTCAGGCAGTAGTCCCCCCGCTCCGCGGTCTTGCTCCGGAACACGATCTTGTCCGCCCCCTCCTCCCACATTTCCGTGACGATAGTTTCACCGGGGAAAACATGCCTGGAGAAGCGGACTTTAATGGCCCTGAAGCGGGCGGGATCGTTGCCGCAGTATTCGCGCAGCACCGCCCGGCCGGCAAAGCCGAAGCTGCACAGCCCGTGCAGGATCGGCCTGGGAAAGCCGCCCATGGCGGCGAAGCCGGGATCGATATGCAGGGGGTTGAAGTCGCCCATGAGGCGGTACAGCATCGCCTGCTGCGGCAAAGTTTGCATGGCGACGACCCGGTCCGGTTCCCGGTCCGGGGGCTCGTGGCCCGGATCAGGCCCCTTTTCCCCGCCGAAGCCGCCCTCGCCGCGAATGAAGGCGCCGACTTTGTTTGTGAATACCGTTTCTCCCTTGCTGTCCTTTGTGGTGACGTCGATCTCGATCAGGGCTCCCTTGCCTTTGTCATAAACCGCGGCGATCTTAGGGTAGGAGGTCAGTTTTCCCTGTACCGGGATCGCTTTGTGCAGCTCCAGGTACTGCTCGCCGTGCAGCAGCATGGCCCAGTTTATATCCAACCCTTCCAGGGCCGCGATTCCCATCAAGGCCGGAAAAGGCGGGATCACGCCAAAGGTCGGAATCGCCTGCAAGTCATTCTCGTAAACGAATTTCAACTCTGCGGGATCGGTTCCCGCCCCGATCCCCAGGGCATAGAGGATCGTATCGCGGGTTTCATAGGTATAGTCAAGCGGTTGAATCTCCTGGCCGACTATTTTCAAGTCGATCGGCATCTTCATACTCCTTTCCATTTGCCCCCCTTCTTTTTACGCAGGGTTGGGGGTTGTTAAGCGGCTCCCGGCATGGTAAACAGGGAGGAGCGCTGCCGCAGTAGTGTGGCAGCCATCTCAAGCGCTTTAAGCTCACCACACATTCATTTTTGAAAGGGCGTAGGCGGTCTGCTCCATGGCCGAGGCGAACTCCTGCCCTCCCTCCAGTTTCATCAACTGGTCCAGCTTATCCACAACCATCTCCACGGTGATCTCCTGATCCGGATTGAAGAAGACACCCGGCCCTTCCACTACCGCCGCGCGGCTGAAATAGCCTCCCCCGGCGGTAAAGATCTTGCCGCTGACGGTGCATTGCTCGGAACACATCCAGGCGACGATGGGGGCCACGTATTCAGGGCGCACCTTTTCAATGATTTCCATGGGTAAAACGGTGGCGGTCAGCCTTGTGCCGGCTGATGGGACGATCGTGTTCGCCAGGACGCTGTATTTGGCGCCTTCCTGGCTGACACAGCTCATCAGGCCGACGATCCCCATTTTTGCCGCTCCGTAATTGGTCTGCCCGAAGTTGCCGTAGACTCCCGCCGCCGAAGCGGTGGAGACGATGCGGCCGTAGCCTTGCTCCCGCATGTGTGGAAATGCGGCCTTGGTGCAGAAAAAGGTCCCGTCCAGGTGAACCGACATGATTTTGCGGTAATCTTCGATCTCCATCTTGATCAGGCTTTTATCCCTCAGGATGCCGGCGTTGTTGATTAAAATGTCAATCCGCCCGTAATGATCCATGGCGGTCTGGATTATTTTTTGGGCGCTCTCCCAATCGGCCACGCTGTCGTAATTGGCGGCGGCTTCTCCTCCCGCGGCCTTGATCTCGTCCACCACTTTTTGGGCCGGCGTGCTGTCCGCGCCGCCCCCGTCAAAGGTGCCTCCCAGGTCGTTAACCACCACCTTTGCTCCCCTGCCGGCCATAAGAAGGGCGTAAGCCCTGCCCAGTCCTCCGCCGGCGCCGGTAACAACCGCCACTCTGCCGTCAAACCTGATTCCAGCCATGGAAACATCTCCTTTCAACGGGTATAGGTTAGATTTAGTGTACAATTTTTATTTGATTAAATCAATAATTTTATCTATTAAATATATTCCCAACCATTCCCTGGCCGGCTTTCGGACCGGCATCGTCCACCGGCAGGGGCCACAGATTTGCTTTTCTTGGCGGCGGCGCTGGTGGTATGCAAAAATATCCAATGGTAATTGAAGGATATTTTGCTATTTGAAGCAGGAAATATCAACTAATGAAGCGAATTGTGTTCATGACATCAAAAACATTCCAGGCGCGAAAGGAGAAAGTGATACTTTGCTGTTTGTAACCTGGTACTTTCCATTGGCTAGAATTATCCTTGAATCGATAGCTTTGGTTGCACTGGGAACGGGGCTGATCCGGGAGAGATACTCTTGCTGGCAGATCGCGGCGGCAGGAACGGGTGTTGGCATCACTAATTTTCTAATACAGCAGCTTCCGATAAAATATGGTGTGCACATGCCCCTGGGGATTATTGTCTTTATCCTGACCTTGACCCTGTTTTTGAAGTTGAAATTACTGAAGAGCGCTGCTGCCGTGTTGCTTTCATTTGTAATTCTAATTTTGATCGAAGCGTTGATGATGTTTTTAATTATCAATATCATGGGTTACGCGGAGGAGACCGTTGTCCAGGGTTCCGATTTAAACAAGTTTCTATTCAGCCTGCCGCCGCTAGTCTTGTTTATGCTGCTGGCCGGCGGCATGCAGGCCTGGTTGCGCATGAAACGCAGGGTGGCGGTTAATTGTTAAAATATGATCGGTTCTCCCGGCGAACGGCGGCGCAAATTGGCGCTAGACTGGGGTATGACAAGGATAAGCAGGAAACCGTTGCCTATGGACTTACCGTGTTATTGAATAACTTATCCGGACTGGTTTTGGTGCTGCTTTTTGCTTGCCTTCTTAAAGTGTTTTCGGCGACAGCGGCTCTGGCGGCGGCTCTATTACTGCTGCGGCCGGCGGCCGGCGGTGCGCACTGCAGCAGCTCCTTTAACTGCAGCCTGTTCGGATACATCTTTATACCGCTGCTCGGCCTGGCGGCGAGCCGGCTTGCCGCTGCGCCGGGAGAGATCCGGCTGATTTGCATCAGTGCGGCTTTTATGGTCGCCCTGGGCGGGATTATTAAAAGCGCGCCCTATTTTACGCGGGAAAAGCCCCGCGCCTGGAACAGGCGCAAGCAGTTGAAGGGACGCGCCATATTTATCGCGGTTTTGGTCTTTGGCTTTTCTATCGGGTTGTCCCTGTGGGGGCATGCCGCCTGGAGCATGGGCCTGGGCGCCGGTCTTCTTTTTCAGGGCTTAATGCTTTTACCCGCGGGGATTTCTTTTGTGCGAGGGTTTGATTTCCTGGTTGATGCCATAGCATTAAAGCTAGGAGGTGAATCCCGGTGAAGAAAAGGATCCTAACCATTATTGCGCTCGCAACTGCCTTCATCGCCGTAGTTGTCGCCCAGACCAGTGCGGCTTCGGCTTGTATCTGGTCTAATTATGACCCCGAGCTGCCGGAAAGATTGAGGTAAAGAATCGGGGAGGGCGGGGAAATTACATTTCCCGCCCTCCCTCCCTAGAGGTGGATTCAGTGCTGTCTCCGCAGCAGGAAAGACAAACCAAGCTGGCCGAAATGGCCCCGGTTATAAGAATATTTGCGGTCCTTTTTATCATCGTCGCGCTCCTGATCGGTTTCCCCTTTCAACTGGTTATGGTCGGAACTTATATGCAGGTAATCGCGATCCAGTTTGTTACCGTCTTGCTTGCTTTATATATCTCTACAATCGGATTGGAAATATTAAGGAAAACATTGGCCGGCCCGGCCGGCGGCCCGATTTATCTTGATTATATCACGCTTTTCGGCAGCTTTGCTTTTTTGGGTGTGGTGCTGTTTATGACCGGAGGAATTGACAGTGAATTTAAAATTATTTTTTTACCCACGGTCTTATTTTACACTGTCCGGTTTGGCCTGAAATGGGGGTTGGTATCTTCAGGATTGGTCGCCGTGATCCTGGCGGCGGCAAACCTGCACGCAAATTTTACTGGAAAAATGCTAAGGCTGGAGATTGATATTATTTATGGAGGGGTCTTTATTCTTACGGCCTGGCTGGTGGGCGCCATGGTCGACATGGAGCGGTCCATCAGCGACCGGCTATCCCGCCAGGTTATTGTGGATTACTTGACCGGGCTGTATAACCATCGCCACCTGCAGGATGAGCTAAACCGCAGGATCGCGGAATCACCTGCTAAAACCTTTGGCTTGATTATGGCCGATCTGGATCATTTTCGGCGCTACAACGAGACATACGGCCACCAGGCGGGGGATCGGCTTCTGGTGCGGGCGGCCGCAAACATAACCGGAACGGTCGGGAAAGCCGGGCCCGTTTTTAGATTTGGGAGCGACGAATTCGCGATCATTGTCGACTGCGCCGGGCGGGACGAAACGATGAGCATGGCCAAAAATATCCAGAAAAACTTGCCTGACAGTTTGGAGAGCTCTTCCCGGAATTCTTTCTGGAAATACGACCTGACCGCGTCCTTAGGGCTGGTTGTTTTTCCCGAAGACGGCACTACCAGGGAAGAACTGCTTCAAAAAGTTGAGGTTGCGCTGTATAAAGCCAAAGTAATTGGCATCAACAAGGTGGAAGCCTACTATTCAGTCCTCGAACATGGCGGGGCTCATATCAGCAGCAGTGAAAAAGAGACGATCGACCGGCTGAAAATGTCCCTGGCCATGATCAACGCCAGGGATCGCTATACTTTCGGACATTCCGAAAGGGTTCTCATTTACTCCAGTCTGATCGCTTCCCTGATCGACCTGCCGCCGGAAGATAAAAAAGCGCTGCAGCACGGGTCGTACCTCCACGATATCGGGAAAATAGATCTCGACCAATCCGTATTAAACAATAACGGGACCTTGAACATGAGCGAATGGGAGTTATTCAAGCACCACCCGATTTGGGGCGCGGAGATGATCAAGCAGGTAAAATTCCTTGAACCGGCGATACCGGCAATTCTCTATCACCATGAGCGTTACGATGGAAAAGGGTACCCTTTCGGATTGGCCGGGCAAAGCATACCGATTACGGCGCGCATCGTGCACCTGTGCAATTCTTTTGACGCCATGACGGCGGATCGCGCCAACAAGCCTGCGCTTAAATATGCGGAAGCCATCGCGGAACTTGTAAACAACAGGCATAGGCAGTTTGACCCATACCTTGTTGATGTCTTTGTGCAATATTTAAGGCGGTATAACGGTGTGCAGGAGATCCTGGCCCTGGGCACGAAAGAACGTTATCTCCACTAAGTTCGGCATACCCCTTCAATATTGTTCCCACCATATACTGGAAACTATCTTTTCTAGCCCCGTTGAAAGGGTTAAGCCATGACGGCGGAGAAATAGAACCCTGTTGCCGGGCCGGGTTTGCGATTGGCGGCGGAATTATTAATCAAGCGGGAGGAACATGCGATGCAAGAGGTGGTTGTAGCCGGTGCTGTCCGTACAGCCGTCGGAACCTTCGGAGGCAGTCTGCGCGACATCAGCGCCGTCGAACTGGGCGGCGCGGTGATCAAAGCCGCCCTTGAAAGAGCCGGGATTCAACCGGCGCAAGTGGACGAAGTGATCATGGGTTGCGTCCTCCAGGGCGGGCTGGGGCAGAATGCGGCGCGCCAGGCGGCCTTAAGGGCCGGGCTTCACGCCGCCGTCCCCTGTACCACCGTAAACAAGGTTTGCGGCTCCGGCTTGAAAAGCATCACCATGGCTGCGGCGGCAATCAGGGCCGGTGATGCCGAAATCATCGTCGCGGGCGGCATGGAAAACATGAGCGCCGCTCTTTATGCCGTTGCAGGGGCCCGCTGGGGCGTGAGGATGAACGATACGCAGGTCATGGACCTGATGATTAAAGACGGGCTCTGGTGCGCTTTTGGCGGTTACCACATGGGCATTACCGCTGAAAATATTGCCGAACGGTTTTGCGTCACCCGGGAAGAGCAAGACCGCTTTGCCCTGGCCAGCCAGGAGAAAGCCCGGGCGGCCATCGACAGCGGGCGTTTCAGGGACGAGATCGTCCCTGTTCCGATTCCTCAGAAAAAGGGTGAACCGCTGTTTTTCGCGGTCGACGAGCATCCCCGCCGCACCTCCCTGGAGGTGCTGGCTTCCTTAAGCCCCGCTTTCAAAAAGGAAGGCACGGTCACGGCCGGCAACGCTTCGGGGATCAACGACAGCGCCGCCGCGGTGGTGGTGATGAGCACAGAGAAAGCGGAGCAGCTGGGGATTGAACCGCTGGCGGTAATCCGCGGTTACGCTTCCGCCGGAGTCGATCCCGCCGTGATGGGGACGGGTCCCGTCCCGGCAACCCGGAAGGCCCTGGCCGCCACCGGCTGGTCCGTGGACGACCTGGACCTGGTCGAAGCCAACGAAGCTTTCGCCGTGCAAGCCGTCTATGTTTTAAGGGAGCTCGGTTTTGCCCCGGACAAGGTCAACGTAAACGGCGGCGCCATCGCCCTGGGCCATCCTATCGGCGCCAGTGGCGCCCGCATCTTCGTTACCCTCTTGCACGAGATGGCAAAACGCCAATCCCGCCGCGGCCTGGCCACCCTCTGCATCGGCGGCGGCATGGGCATCGCCTGCGCCGTCGAACGCCCCC
>JAGUZX010000015.1 GCA_020060545.1 Desulfovibrio sp.
CAGCGCCCGCAGGCCGGGCCGGCGCAGCCGTTTCATTTCCCGCAGGCCCAAAGTGACGAGGACCCGGTTTTCCCCCAGCAACGCCACCGCGTCTGCGACCGTGCCCAGCGCCGCCAGGTCCAGCAGCGTTTCCGAAAACGCGCCCCCGCATTTTTCCAGGAGGGCGGCGGCCAGCTTGAAGGCGACCCCCGCGCCGGAAAGGCCTTTAAAAGGGTAACCGCAGCCCTCCTGGAGCGGGTTGAGGATCGCCGCCGCCGCAGCCGGCAGGGGCGGCAGGGGCCGGTGGTGGTCCGTAATGATCATCTCCATCCCCAGGGCCCGGGCATGATCCGCTTCCGCGACGGCGTTAATCCCGCAGTCCACGGTGATCACCAGGGCGGCCCCGGCGGCGGCGATCTGATCAAGCGCGGCGCGGTGCAGGCCGTAGCCGTCCCCGAAGCGATCGGGCAGGCAGTAGCCGACCCTGCCGCCCAGCCGGCGCAGCGTTTCCACCAGCATCGCCGTGGCGGTGATCCCGTCGGCGTCGTAGTCGCCGTGCACCACGATTTCCTCGTCCCGTTCCAGGGCCCCCCGGATCCGGTCCACCGCGGCATCCATGCCGCGCATCAGCCAGGGCGAAAGAAGCTGCTCCAGGGAGGGGTTCAGGAAGGCCCGGGCCTGGTCGGGGTTTTTCAACCCCCGGTTGACCAGGACCCGGGCTACGGCAGGCAAAAGGCCAAGGCTCCGGGAAAGCAGCGCCGCCTCCTCCCCCGCGGGAGGAGGGTATGTCCATCGTTTGTCCGGAAGCATCACGGCTGGCCCGTTTTCTCCGGCGGTTCCCCCGGGGTTTGCGGCGGTTCCGTCTCCGGGGTTGAAGCGGCGGTCCCGGCCGGCCGCTTCAGCCGGGCCAGCTCCGCCTCCAGCAGAGTATTTTCTTCTTCCAGTTTTTTGACGCGCAAGCGCAGCTCTTCCCGCATCCGCCGCTCTTCCCGGAAACGCAGGGCGGCGCGGATACCGCGGAAGAGGCTGAAAAGCCCCATCGCCAAAGCCCCCACCACGGCCGAACCCAGGATCAGGACAATTAACGAGACCTCGGCTTGCCCGAACAGGTATTTAACCAGCACAGTATCTTTGTTGGCGACGGCCACAAACGCAATCAGCAGGCTGAAGAGAAGCGCCAGGATCAGGTAGATAGGTCCCATTTTTCTCCCCCTTCACTGCCGGCGGCAGGCCGGCAAAGCTTGGCTTGCTAAAACCCTTAAGCCGCCCGGCGCTGTGCCCGGCGCAGCTCCAGCTCTTTGAGGTTCAACCAGAGGGGGCAGGCGATAAAGATGGACGAATAGGTCCCGACGATCACGCCGATAATCAGGGCCACGATAAAGACGATCAGGTCCAGGCTGCCGATATAATAATGGAACCCGAACAGCAGCGCGATCAATACGAGCAGCGTGGTCAGCGAGGTGTTGATCGAGCGCACCAGGCTTTGCTTGATGCTCTCATCCACGACGCCGGCGTACTCGCTCTTCCGCTTGTGCTTGATGTTTTCGCGGATCCGGTCGATGATCACGATCGTGTCGTTCACGGAGTAGCCGAATACCGTCAGCACCGCCGCCACGAAGGGGACGTTGATCTCCATGCTCAGGATGGAAAAGACCCCCAGGACGATGAACACGTCGTGCAGCAGGGCGGCGATGGTGGCCACGGCAAACTTAAATTCGAAGCGGAACGTAATATAGGCGATCATCGCGGCGATGGCCACCGCCAGGGAGAGCAGCGCCTGGCGGGTGAGCTCCCCGCCGACGACGGCTCCCACGGTTTCCACCCTCAAGTCTTCCGGCCCCAGGCCGGGCCAGCGTTCCCTGATCGCGGCCAGGACGGCCTCGCGCCGATCTTCCTCCAGGACGCGGGTCTTAATCGAGACCCCTTCCTCGACGGCTTCGCCGTGGACGGCCTGCAGCGCCGCGCCTTTCATCTCCTCGAATGGGGCCAGCACCTCCTCCACCTCCGCCAGGGTGAATTTTTCGCCCAGGATCAGGTGGAGCACCGTCCCCCCGGTGAAGTCGATCCCCAGGTTCAAACCGAACACCGCCAGGGAGATCATCCCGGCCACGAGCAAGGCGGCGGAAAAAAGATAAGCCTTGTTGCGGTGCCTGATAAAACTGATCACGATTTCACCCCCCCGAAAGCCCCGCCGCGCAAAACCCCCGCCTGAAACGCGAGGCGCAGCAGAAAGCGGGTCAATACGATTGCCGTAAACATGCTGCAGAGGATCCCGATAAACAGCGTCACCGCGAAACCGCGCACCGGCCCGCTGGCCAGGGCGAAGAGCACCACGGTGGCGATAATCGTGGTTACGTTCGAGTCGAGGATGGCCCGGAAGGCCCGCTGGAAGCCCGCCTCCGTGGCGGTGCGGACGGTCCGGCCCGCGCGCAGCTCGTCCTTGATCCGCTCAAAAATAATGACGTTGGCGTCCACGGCCATGCCGATGGAGAGGATCAACCCGGCGATGCCGGGCAGGGTCAGCGTCGTCGGCAGCACAACCAGGGCGCCGAGGACCAGGGTCAGGTAGAAGACCAGGCTGACCCCGGCGATCAAACCGGCCAGGCGGTAAAAAAGTAGCATGAACAGCAGTACCGCGGCCAGGCCGACCCCGGCGGCCCAGACGCTGATCTTTTCGGTGCTGCGGCCCAGGGTCGGGCCGATCAGCTTCGATTCCATCTCCCGCAGCTCCAGCGGCAGGGAGCCGCTGCGCAGCAGGAGCGCCAGCTCCGCCGCCTCGTCGAATGTGAAATTGCCGGTGATGATGCCCCTCCCGTCGGCAATGATATCGTTGACGACAGGCCTGGATATCTCTTTCCCATCCAGCAAAATCGCGATCGGCTGATCCAGCCAGGCGGCGGTCGCTTCCCGGAAGAGCTCGGCCCCTTCCCGGTTGAATTCGATGCTGACATAGGGGTTTTTATGGACCTGGGTGTTAAACTGCATGTTGGCCCGGACCAGGTGCGCCCCGGTGACAATCTCGTTCCCGAGCGGGTCGACAAAGCTGAGCCGGGCGGTTTGCCCGATAATCTTGCGGGCGCTCTCCACGTTTTGGATGTCGGGCAGCTCGACGCGGATGCGGTTCTTGCCCTGGGCGGTGATCACCGGCTCGGCCACGCCAAGCTCGTCCACGCGGCTGCGGATCACGGTGATCGCGCGCTGGATGGCGTCCGCATCCACTTCCTGATCGCCCGTCTCCACCGCCTCCAGCAGCACGTAAAGCCCGCCGGCGATGTCAAGGCCGCGCTTGATGCCGTCCCCCCGCACCGCCGTATTGAAGGTAAAGTAAGCCGAGCCGAGAAGCAGGAGGCAGAGGCCGGCAAAAAGCAGCAGGCGCCACGGCTTGATTACTCGTTTCATGTTGCTTGATCCCACCTTCCCAGAAGTGAGGAGTCAGCAGCCAAGAACCGGCAGGCAGAATGATAAGCCGGCCGCCACAACTTGTGCCCGCCAGTCCCTGTCCAGCAGCTGTGCATTTTGCGGAAGGTTTTTCTGTAAGTTCTCGAAACCCTCCGGGATTATTCCTGGCTGCTTTAATTTTAATACCTGAATAATAACGTTTCTATTATAACAGATTTATCGCGACGCGGCGCTTTTTCGCAAGATTTTGCTCAATTTTTGCCGGGAAAAAGCGGGCTACAAGAGTTCGACATTGTTGATAATCAGGGCAAAACGGGCCTTCAAAAAGGAAGCGGCCCGGCGGCACATCACCATGCGGGTGAGAAAGATCTCGAAATATTCCATGACCTGGCTGATCGAGGTGTCGATCTGCAGCACCAGGGTGATGACCCGCTGGTGCGGTTCGACCTGCAGGCGGGAATCCTCGACAGCGTAGTTGACCCGGTCATGGATATCGAAGGTGGCAAAGTCGGGGTTGCGCACCCTGCTGCGGTGCACATCGGACTTGTCCGCCAGGATCAGGGCCGCGGCCACGCGGTTGACCACCTGCCCCTGGTCCTCGTCATGGTTCCCGATGGCGGCGATGACGTCGGCGATCTCTTCCAGGGGCATCTTCAACTCGCTCAAGATCTGCATGGCGATCATCGCCCCGGCCACGTCGTGTTCCCGCCGCCCCATGACGTTGCCGATATCGTGCAGGTAGCCGGCGATGGCGGCCAGCTCGGCTTCCCGGGCCGGGCCGTCCAGCTCCAGCAGCACCTGCCGCGCCGTCCTGGCCACCAGCGCGCAGTGCCGGAAGCCGTGTTCAGTGTAGCCGAGCACCCCCAGGTGTTCGTTCGCTTTCTGGATCAGGATCTCCACCCGGGGATGATCCTTGACCTGCTCCAGGGTAACCTCCGCCATGCCAACTCCTCCTTGACCCGGAGTGCGGCGCCGCCTCCTCCGGGGTTTTCCGCGCGGCAACAGTATATCCGCCTCCGCCGCCTCCGGCGGAAACGGATCACGGGATACCGCTAGGCTATGCCGCCCCGCCCGGTAATGTTCCTTCATATTCTTCCCGGCCGGCCGGTTAAAAATCAATCAACTGCCTGAAAAAGTTCATTTGGTGCCAGGCACCGAAGTGAACTTTTTGGTTTATTCGGAGCCTGGCCCCAAAGCCCGTCCCGCTTCCAGCTCCAGCAGCATCGTTTTCCATCCCGGCGGGCC